>NZ_JBEYFB010000155.1:0-1010 GCF_040634135.1 Streptomyces sp. NPDC007164 | reverse complement strand
CTAGGGACTGTTTCTTGGATCATGTTCGGAGCCAGATCGCGAGGGCCGCGAGGGTGACGGTGCCGAGGTAGATGTAGGCGCGTTTCTCGTAGCGGGTGGCGACCGCTCGGAAGCCCTTCAGCCGGTTGATGGCCCGTTCGACGGTGTTGCGCTTCTTGTAGCACTCGCTGTCGAAGCCGGTGGGTCGGCCGCCTCGGGAGCCCCGGTTCTGCCGGTGTTTCTGCTGGTCGAGGCGTTCGGGGATGGTGTGCCGGATGCCGCGTCGTCGCAGGTAGCGACGGTTTCTTCGGGACGTGTAGGCCTTGTCTGCCAGGACGTGATCTGGTCGGGTGCGGGGCCGCCCGACTCCGCTGCGGGGCACGGAGATCTGCTCCAGCACGGCCTCGAGCTGGGGGCCGTCGCCGTAGTGGCCGGGTGTCAGGACGAAGGCGAGAGGGCGGCATCGTCCCTCGGCGGCGAGGTGGATTTTGGTGGTGAAGCCGCCTCGGGAGCGTCCCAGGCATTCGCCGATCTGACCACCTCCTCCAGCCGGACGGCCAGTTTCCGCAGCACCGGATCGACCTGGTTCGTCCCCCGGACGTTCCCCTTTTGAGGACCCTCGGCTGCCAGCGCCTTCCGCGCGCCGGCAGCGTGCTGGTGGGCTCGCACGGCGGTCGAGTCCACGGACACATTCCAGTCGATCCGGCCCGCGGCATCCTCGGCGGCCTGGATGCGAGACAGCAGCATCTTCCAGGTCCCATCAGCTGACCAGCGACGATGCCGTTTGTAGACGGTCTCCCACGGCCCGAACCGCTCCGGCAGGTCCCGCCACTGGACACCCGTCCGCACCCGGTAGAGAACCCCGTTGATCACCCGACGGTGGTCACTCCACCGACCCCCGCGCCCACCACCACGAGGCAGGAACGACTCCAGTCGATCCCACTCCGCATTCGTCAGATCCCCACGCCCCATCCCACCACCCTGACCTCAACACCCCACCCTTGTCAGGAGATCCGAGAAACAGGCCCTAG
>NZ_JBEYFB010000154.1:0-1017 GCF_040634135.1 Streptomyces sp. NPDC007164 | reverse complement strand
ACCGACTCGACGGCCTGCAGGACGAACCCCGCTCCGGCCGGCCGCCCTCGATCCTTCTCGACCGGGTTGAGGAGGTCATCATCGCCACCCTGGAGTCGACCGCAGGCAGGGACACGCACTGGTCACGGGCCTCGATGGCCCAGCGCACCGGCCTGTCGAAGTCGACCACCGGCCGGATCTGGAAGAAGTTCGACCTCAAGCCCCACCTGCAGGACTCCTTCAAACTGTCCACCGACCCGCAGTTCGTCGCCAAGGTCGTCGACGTCATCGGCCTCTATCACCACCCGCCCGAGAAGGCGGTCGTGCTCTGCGTGGACGAGAAGTCCCAGATCCAGGCACTGGACCGCTCGCAGCCGGTCCTGCCGACGATGCCGGGTATGCCCGAACGCCGGACCCACGACTACTACCGGCACGGCATCACCAGCCTGTTCGCCGCCTTCAACATCACCGACGGAACCGTCATATCCCAGCTCCACCGCCGCCACCGTGCGATCGAGTTCAAGAAGTTCCTGGTCCGGATCGACAAGGCGGTACCCGCCGGGCTCGACGTTCACCTCGTCTGTGACAACTACGCCACCCACAACACCGCCGAGATCAAGACGTGGCTGGGCAAGCACCCGCGCTTCCATATCCACTTCACCCCGACCGGCGCCTCCTGGATGAACCAGGTCGAACGGTGGTTCGGCCTGCTGACCGACAAGCTCATCCGCCGCGGCGTCCACAAGTCCGTCAAGGCCCTGGAGGACGACATCGCCGCGTGGATCGACACCTGGAACGAGAACCCACGGGCCTTCATCTGGACCAAGACCGCCGACGAGATCCTCAACTCCCTCGCCGACTACCTCGCCAAAGTCGGAACCGACAGCCAGAGAACAGGGTCAAACTAACCACCAGAATTTCTGGCGCATCACACTAGTGTTCCGAGTCAGGGATTCTGTTCAGATATGAGGCGAGGCGTTCGAGGATCTCGTCGGAGGTCTTCGTCCAGACGTACGGCTTCGGGTCGGTGTTCCAGGC
>NZ_JBEYFB010000153.1:0-1058 GCF_040634135.1 Streptomyces sp. NPDC007164 | reverse complement strand
GCCCGGCGGGCGAGCCGGCACAGGCTGGGGCCCATCTTGCCGCCGGCGCCGAGCACCAGCAGATCGCCTTCGAGGCGGCCGAGATCGGCGACGAGCGCGGGGGAGGGGGTGGCGAGCCGCTCTTCGAGCGCGGCCTCATCGGTGAACATTCGTGACTATCCCTTGATTCCGGACGCGGTGACGCCCTCGGTGAAGTAGCGCTGGCCCACCATGTACGCGGCGAAGATGGGCACGAACGCGATGACGGAGCCGGAGAGCACCACGTTGAGCGGTACGTTCTGCTGCTGGAGCGAGGCGATGCCGACGGTCAGGGTGCGCATGTCGGTGGACTGGCCGATGACCAGCGGCCACAGGAAGTCGTTCCAGTGCCACAGGAAGACGAAGACGCCGAGCGTGGCCAGGATCGGCTTCAGCAGCGGCAGCACGATCCGGTAGAAGATCTGCCACTCGTTGCAGCCGTCCAGCCGGGCCGCCTCGAAGAGCTCGTCCGGCAGCCCCTGGATGAACTGCCGCATCAGGAACACCGCCTGGGCGTTGGCCAGGGTCGGCACGATCAGACCCCAGTACGTGTCCACGCCGCCCAGCTTCGCGATCATCGCGAACGTCGGGATCATCGTGACGTGGTACGGGACCATCACCATCGACAGGAACGACCAGAACATGGTCTCCCGGCCGGGGAAGCGCTTCTTGGCGAAGGCGTACCCGGCGAGCGAGGCGAGCAGCAGCACGCCGACGACCGAGACGACCGAGTAGATCAGCGTGTTGAGCAGCCAGCGCGGCACGTCCTGGGCGTTCATGACGGTGTCGTACGCCTCGCCGGTCAGCGGCCACGGCAGCAGACTGCCGGGGAACTCGACCGCCGCGGACGGCTTCAGGGAGAGCACGACCATCGCGTAGAACGGGAAGATCGTCACGAGCGCGGCCACCGTCAGCAGCACGGCGCGGCCGATCCGGCCGGCCCGGGTGGGCCGCATGCCGTACGGGACGGTGTCCTGCTCCGAGAGCTTGCGCAGCTTGCGTTCGGCACGGCGGGCGGCCCGGTCGGGGGCCGCCGGCGC
>NZ_JBEYFB010000152.1:0-1148 GCF_040634135.1 Streptomyces sp. NPDC007164 | reverse complement strand
AGGACTCTCGACAAGCCCTATCGTTGCAGGTCAGGAGCACTTCTCGCGTTTGCGATCAACCCTCGGACGGCCTGCTTGGCGAAAGCGCGAGGCTAACCTGATGAGGTGATGAAACCGGAGGGAAGCCTGGTGCCGCGCCCGAGCGCGCGCGTGGTGTTGCTGGACGACGCCAGTCGGCTACTGCTGTTCTCTGCCCTGAACAAGGAGGACGGTTCCGTTCGGTGGTTCACCCCTGGAGGAGGGCTCAAGCCAGGCGAAAGCCACGAGCGGGCAGCTCTACGGGAGTTGCAAGAAGAAACCGGGCTGACGAACCTCTCGCTGGGTCCGGAGATTTGGCGAGGGCGCCCGTGGACAGCGCTCCGGGGCGGCGTCGCTTATGAGGTTCGCCAGCGCTACTACATGGCCCGGGTGCCTGCGTTCCAGGTCGATACCTCGGCCTTCGAAGAGATCGAGAAGGCCGCGATCACCGGGCACCGCTGGTGGACCATGGCGGAACTGGCCGCGACCTCAGATGTGCTGCGGCCGGCTGAGCTGCCGAGACTATTGGCGTCCTTGCTGACCGACGGCCCACCGGACCGACCGATCCCCGTAGACGGCTGAGCTTGGGCGCGCTGGTCGGTTCGCTCGTCGGAGGCCGTCTGGGTGACCGCCGCCCGCACACGGTCACCGTCGTCGCCGCCGCCGGATCCCCCTCTTGCTGCTGGCGATCTCCCTGCTGGCTGGCTACGCCGTGGCCACCGTCATCCTGGTCGCCCTGCTGGGCTTCTTCGGCCGGGGCGCCAACCCGGTGCTGATGGCCCTGGCCGTGCGCTTCGCGAAGCAGGCGCCCGTCCTGGCCTCCGCCCTGACCGTCTCGGCGTTCAACCTCGGCACGGCCATCGGCTCCGGGATCGCCGGCCGCACCCTCGACTCCTCGCTCGGCGCCACCGGCCCCGCCATCGTCGGCACCGTGATCGCCGCCCTCACTCTGGTCCCCACCGTCGCCCTCGTGCTCCTCAAGCGCCGCCGCACGGCAGCGGCCATCGCCCGGGTCACCGCCGACACCGCGCGGTGAGCTTGTTCTTTATCTACCAAGAACGGCCAGGCCTGCCGATGGCCTTGAGGGTCTCGGGACGTTTGACGGTTTTGCCGACGTCGTAGCGGGGTGC
>NZ_JBEYFB010000150.1:0-1380 GCF_040634135.1 Streptomyces sp. NPDC007164 | reverse complement strand
GGGGTGCCTCTATGTTCTTCGTCAAGGCGGTGCTGCCGCATTTGTGCTGTGTGTCTTGGTTATGCGGCGAGGGTGATGGTGGGGGTTCGGGACTCGTAGAAGGTGTCGTCCCGGAGCATGGCGAACAGGACGCTGGTGCGTTGGCGGGCGAGGCGGAGGAGGGTCTGGGTGTGGGTTTTGCCGCGGGCGCGTTGCTTGTCGTAGTAGGCGCGGGAGGCGGGATCGGTGTTCATGCAGGCGAAGGCGGAGAGGAACATGGCGCGTTTGAGGTGCCGGTTTCCGCGTCGGGGTGCGTGCTCGCCGTGGATCGATGTGCCGGAGGATTTTGTGGTGGGGGCGAGGCCGGCGTAGGAGGCGAGGTGAGCGGCGGTGGGGAGGCTGGTGCAGTCGCCGACGGTGACCGGCAGGACTGCGGCGGTCCTGACGCCGACACCGGGCATCGAGGTCAGGACCGGGGAAAGAGGGTGGGCCTCCAGCAGGGTGTTGATGTGGGCTTCCAGGGCCTGGCGCTGTTCGTGGACGGCTGCGAGGGAGCGGGCCAGGGAGGGCACTACGGTGTCGAGGGTGCCGGTTCCGGGCACGACGACGGTGTGCTCGTCGAGTGCGCCGAAGATGTCGTCGATCAGCCGGGTGGCCATGCGTGGGGCTTTGGGGCGGATGAGTTCGACGAGGTGGCGGCGTCCGGCCTTTCGCAGAGCCTGCGGGGATCCGTGGCGTTCGAGCAGCCAGGTGACGGCCTGGTGGTCCAGGCGTGGGCCCAGGACGCGCTCCAGGCTGGGGTGGAACTGGGTGAGCAGGCCGCGTATCCGGTTGGAGGTGCGGGTGGCCTCGGCGGCGAGGTCCTGGTCGAAGCCCACCAGGACGGTCAGTTCGGCGGTGATCTCGTCGGTCAGTTCCAGCGAGCGCAGGGTGTGCGGCAGGGTGCGGGCCGCGTCCGCGATCACCGCCGCGTCACGCGCGTCGGTCTTCGCCTCGCCCGGATACAGGTCGGCGATCCGGCGCATCGCGAGGCCGGGGAGGTAGGCGACCTGGCAGCCCGCGTCCCGGGCGACGGCCAGGGGCAGGGCGCCGATGGAGGCGGGCCGGTCCACGATCACCAGCACCGTGCCGAACTTCGCGGCCAGTTTCTCGAACACGGCCCGCCGCTTCGGCTCGCTGTTGGGCAGCTGCTTGTCGAAGACCTTCTTGGCCGGGGTGAGTCCATGGCCGTGGTGAGCACTCCTACCGACGTCCAGGCCGAGGACATGCCTACGTCTTCGGTGTCGAACATCGCACCTCTCCATACGAGTTGACGGTGCCGGCCTCGGCAGTGGTGTCGTACGCGCGCATCCACGTTATGCAGACCTGCTGCCCGCGAGCTGTCCGGCATTGCGCCGGACC
>NZ_JBEYFB010000149.1:0-1419 GCF_040634135.1 Streptomyces sp. NPDC007164 | reverse complement strand
CTAGTAGTGCTTCGTTAGGTTCTGCGTCTACTCCGGTTGCGGGGCAGGGGGCGGTTGCAGGTGGTGCAGGTGCCGGTCCAGCCCTTCAGCAGGTCCTGGAGGACGTCCAGGACCTGGTAAAGGGTTAGGCCGGCGTGGGGACTTTTGGGTCGAGCCGCCTGAGGGTAAGGAATGCCTGGGCGGCGGTGACGAGGGTGACGTGGTGGTGCCAGCCGCGCCAGGTGCGTCCCTCAAAGTGGTCCAGGCCCAGGCCGTGCTTGAGTTCGCGGTAGTCGTGTTCGATGCGCCAGCGCATCTTCGCCCACCGCACCAGCTCGGCAACGGGAGTCTCGGGCGGCAGGTTCGATATCCAGAAACCCGTCGGCCCGTCCTGGTCCGCAGGCCATTCCACCAAGACGGTGGAAGGGGGCAGGACGCCGTTCCATTGGTTGCGTCCGCCGCCTGCCGCTTGGGCGGCGGCCAGGGACTGCTTGCCCGCCGGGCGAACGGCCAGCACCGCGAACCGTGAGGTCATCGTGCCTTTACTGCCTTGTCGCCAGGCCACCTCAGCGAAGTGGTCGGCGGCAGCAGCCTCGGCAGCGTGGACGGTAAGTGCTCGCGGCGTCGTCCGGTAGCGGGCGAGCGTCGGTGGGCCCAGTCCTCCGTAATCCGGCTGGTGGGGCTCGATGTCCAGCTCGTGGGCGACTTCTTTCCCGGTCAGTGCCAGCACGTAGGACAGGCCCCGTTCCTCCAGGCCATGGCGGAAGGGGGTGCTGACGCCGTAACCCGCATCCGCGACCACGACCGGGGCTTTCAGCCCCCACTCGCCCACGTTGTCCAGCAGCCCGAGCGCGAGGCGCCATTTCTCCTGGTGGACGACGTCGTCGGGGACGCCGGCCCGGCGGCAGCGGCCCGGCTCGTCCGTCCACTCCCGGGGCAGATACAACTGCCAGTCCAACGGACACGACGCGGTGTCGGTGGCGGCATGGACGCTGACCGCGACCTGACAGTTTGCCCGCTTCCCGAGTGCTCCGCAGTACTGACGGGCCACCCCGGCAGAGGCGCGGCCACACTTGGGAAACGACACATCGTCGATCACCCACACCTGCGGTCTGATCATCTCCGACAGCCGCCGGGCGATCCGCCGCCGAACCGGCAACGGATCCCACGGCGACTGGCTCACGAACTGCTGCAGAGCCTGCATGTTCCCGTCCGGCAACCGCTCGGCCATCGGCTGGATCGACTTACGCCGCCCGTCCAGCATCAGACCGCGCAGATAACACGCACCCCACCGGCGCTGATCCTGCCGCGGCAACGACCCGAACACATCACCCACGAACTCCGCCAACTCGCCCCGGAGCCGCTCGACATCCCCCAGTTTCACACCTCAAAGATGCCCACCACCAGGCAAGATCACTCAAGGTAACGAAGTACTACTAG
>NZ_JBEYFB010000148.1:0-1428 GCF_040634135.1 Streptomyces sp. NPDC007164 | reverse complement strand
CTCCGTAAGTTGTTAGTCGGCCCGGGAGGGCCGGGTGTGGCTGATGGGGTCTTGCCTTCAGTGGCTTGCCAGGAGTGGCCGCCCGGCTCTCTTGGGCGCCCTGGCTGCTGATTGAGATGTGCGCGCTTCGTGCGGTCGCTGATTACGGAGATGACAGCGGGGTGTTCCTTCGGGCCGACGGCACGCCGTGCGGAATGAGGAGGGCGAGTGAGCGAGCGAAGGACCCGGGTCTGGGCCGGCATCGACGCAGGCAAGGGCCATCACTGGGCCGCAGCGGTCGATGAGACCGGCTCGACGCTGTGGTCGAAGAAGATCGACAACGACGAAGCGGCGATCCTGACCGCCATGGGCGAGATTCTGGACCTCGCTGACAAGGTGTTCTGGGCGGTGGACATCTCCGGCACGTCCTCCGCTCTGCTGCTGGCCCTGCTCGCAGCCCACGGCCAGCAGGCCGTCTACGTCCCCGGCCGCACCGTCAACCGCATGTCGGGCGCCTACCGGGGCGAGGCGAAGACCGATGCCCGTGACGCATACGTCATCGCTGAAACTTCCCGCCAGCGACGGGACTTCGCCACCATCGACGTACCAGCCCAGCTGGCCGCCGATCTGGCGCTGCTGACCGCCCACCGGTCGGATCTGGTGGCCGACCGGGTGCGGATGATCAACCGCCTGCGCGACGTGCTGACCGGTGTCTTCCCCGCCCTGGAACGGGCTTTCGACTACAGCTCGCAGAAGGGCGCGCTGGTCCTGCTCACCGGATACCAGACGCCGACCGCCCTCCGCCGCCGCGGTCGAGCTCGGCTCACTGCCTGGCTGGCCAACCGCAGTGTCCGGAGCGCCGACACGGTCGCGGCAACCGCTCTCGAAGCGGCGCAGGCTCAGCAGACTTCCCTGCCCGGTGAGGACGTCGCGGCGCAGATCGTGGCTGATCTGGCGGCGCAGATCCTGGCGCTGGACGATCGGCTGAAGCGGATCGACAAGCAGATCCGCGAGACGTTCCGCAGCCACCCGCAGGCCGGGATCATCGAGTCCCTGCCCGGCATGGGCCCGATACTCGGCGCCGAGTTCGTCGTCGCGGCGGGCGACCTCACGGCCTATGCGGACGCCGGCCACCTGGCCTCGGCGGCCGGCCTGGTGCCCGTCCCTCGCGACTCCGGCCGACGCACCGGTAACTTGCACCGCCCCAAGCGCTACAGCCGCCGTCTGCGCCGGGTGTTCTACATGTCCGCCCAGACCAGCATCATCCGTGACGGGCCGAACCGGGACTTCTACCTCAAGAAGCGCGGCGAGGGCTGCAAGCACGTCCAGGCCGTCATCGCCCTGGCCCGCCGACGAGCCAGCGTGTTGTGGGCCTTGCTGCGTGACGGACGAGTCTTCACCTCCGCTCCGCCTGTCACGCAAGCGGCTTGACTTCATCATTGAGACTCC
>NZ_JBEYFB010000147.1:0-1541 GCF_040634135.1 Streptomyces sp. NPDC007164 | reverse complement strand
CCCCCGTTATCTTTTTCGCGGTCCTGCAAGAGGGCCGCTGGCCTCCGGGCCCGGCATGACTGTGTCCCCCTGTCGAAGGAATGACCTGGGGGGTGGTGTCACCGGGCCCGGGAGGTGCCGTCGGAGACGCTGATGAGAGGTCCGGCCACCGCCCGGTCCGGCGCAATGTCGGGCAGTTCGCGGGCGGCAGGTCTGCATAACGTGGATGCGCGCGTACGACACCACTGCCGAGGCCGGCACGTTCAACTCCCTGAAAGGGCTCGATGTTCGACACCGAAGACGTGGGCGTGTTCCTCGGCCTGGACGTCGGCAAGAGTGCTCATCACGGTCATGGGCTCACCCCGGCCGGGAAGAAGGTCTTCGACAAGCCGCTGCCCAACAGCGAGCCGAAGCTACGGGCCGTCTTCGACAAGCTGACCACGAAGTTCGGGACCGTGCTGGTGATCGTGGACCAGCCCGCTTCCATCGGCGCCCTGTCCCTTACCGTCGCCCGGGATGCCGGCTGCAAGGTCGCCTACCTGCCCGGACTGGCCATGCGCCGGATCGCCGACCTCTACCCGGGGGAGGCCAAGACCGACGCGAAGGACGCGGCGGTGATCGCAGACGCCGCCCGCACCATGCCGCACACCCTGCGCACCCTGGAGCTGACCGACGAGATCACCGCTGAGCTGACCGTGCTCGTCGGCTTCGACCAGGACTTGGCCGCCGAGGCGACCCGCACGTCCAACCGGATACGCGGCCTGCTCACCCAGTTCCACCCCAGCCTGGAACGCGTCCTGGGCCCGCGCCTGGACCACCAGGCCGTCACCTGGCTGCTGGAGCGGTACGGGTCCCCGGCCGCGCTGCGGAAAGCCGGCCGTCGCAGACTCGTCGAGATGATCCGGCCCAAGGCCCCGCGCATGGCCGCCCGGCTGATCGACGACGTCTTCGACGCCCTCGACGAACAGACCGTCGTGGTCCCGGGGACCGGCACCCTCGACATCGTCGTGCCCTCCCTGGCCCGCTCGCTCGGCGCCGTCCATGAACAACGCCGAGCCCTGGAAGCACAGATCAACACCCTTCTGGACGCCCACCCTCTTTCCCAGGTCCTGACCTCGATGCCCGGCGTCGGCGTCAGGACCGCCGCAGTCCTGCTGACCACCGTCGGCGACGGCACCAGCTTCCCCACCGCCGCCCACCTCGCCTCCTACGCCGGACTCGCCCCGACGACCAGGCAATCCGGGACCTCGATCCACGGCGAACACGCGCCCAGAGGAGGAAACCGGCAGCTCAAACGCGCCATGTTCCTCTCCGCCTTCGCCTGCATGAACGCCGATCCCGCCTCCCGCACCTACTACGACAAGCAACGCGCCCGCGGTAAGACGCATACCCAAGCTCTCCTCCGCCTCGCACGCCAACGCATCAGCGTCCTGTTCGCCATGCTCCGCGACGGAACCTTCTACGAGCCCCGAACCCGCACAGTCACCCTCGCCGCATGACCAAGGCAAACAGCTACAAATCCGATGGCGCAGCCTTGACGAAGGACATAGAGGCACCCCCCC
>NZ_JBEYFB010000146.1:0-1552 GCF_040634135.1 Streptomyces sp. NPDC007164 | reverse complement strand
CCGGTGCGGCCGCCACCGACGCCGCCAGAGTCGTGAAATGGCCGGCCAACCGCTCGATCGACGCCCGCTCGAACAGATCCGTCCGGTACTCCAGGGCCGCCAGCAGCTCACCATCCGTCTCCGCCGCGGTCAGTTGGAGGTCGAACTTGGCGTCCTGACCGCCCACACCGACCTGTTCGACCGTCAGGCCGGGCAGGCTCCACGACTCCCCGTCCGGGGTGTTCTGGAAGACGAAAAGGGTCTGGAACAGTGGGTTGCGGGACAGGTCCCGGTCGGGGGCCAGCTCGTCGACGAGGCGTTCGAAGGGCAGGTCCTGGTGGTCGTAGGCGCCGAGGGCGGTGTCCTTGACGCGGTCGAGGAGTTCGGTGAACGCCGGGTCGCCTGACAGGTCGGTGCGCAGGACGAGAGTGTTGACGAAGAAACCGATCAGCTCCTCCGTCTCGGCACGGTTGCGGCCGGCGATCGGGGTGCCGACCGCGATGTCGTCCTGACGGCAGTAGCGGGCCAGAACGATCTGGAACAGGGCCAGCAACCCCATGAACAGGCTCGCGCCCTGCCCGCTCGCCGTCGCCCGCAGCGCCTCCGTCACCTCCGACGGCACCGAGAAGTACACGGTGTCGCCCTCGGCGCCCTCCCGTTCGGCGGGCCGGCCGTGGTCGGTCGGCAGCTCCAGGGCCGGAACCCCTGCGAGACGCTCGCGCCAGTACGCCAGCTGCCTCTCCAGGAACTCTCCGCTGAGCTGCTCCCGCTGCCAGGCGGCGAAATCCGCGTACTGCACAGGCAGTTCGGGCAGCGACGCCACACGTCCGGCAACGGCAGCCAGGTACAGCTCGCGCAGTTCGCGGGCCAGAATCCCGGAGGACCAGCCGTCCGAGACGATGTGGTGCAGTGTGATCAGCACGTACTGGTCGTCGTCAGCGACGCGCACCACGTCAACCCGCAGAAGTCGCCCGCCGTCCAGCTCGAACGGTCGCCGCGCCTCGGCCGCCGTGATCTCCAGTGCGGCCCGCTCCCGGTCGGCCGGCGGGACGGTCCGGACGTCGTGCACCACCGGAGTGACCGACCACGGTGCGTCCACGATCTGCGCGGGACGGCCCGAGTCGTCCGTGACGAACCGGGTCCGCAGCACCTCGTGCCGGGTCACCAGACCGGTGAACGCCGCACCCAGTACACCGGCGTCGAGCGTGCCGCGCACCCGCAGGGCGAACGGCACGAGGTATTCGGCGCTGCCCGGCGTCAACTGGTCCAGGAACCAAAGCCGCTGCTGCGCGAACGACAGGGGCAGTGGGCCGCTGCCGCGTTCGAGCGGTACCAGTGGCGCCTCGTCGGCCGACCCCAGCTCTCGCACGACCCCGGCCAGTGTGGCCAACGTGGGCGAGGTGAAGAGGGCACGCACCGGGACGTCCAACCCGAGCCGCTGCCGCAGACGCGACGTCACCTGTGTCGCGAGCAGTGAATGTCCGCCGAGTTCGAAGAAGTTGTCGTGGATGCCGATGGTGTCGATGCCGAGGACGTCGGACCACACGCCGGCGATGGTCTCCTCCGTCGAGTT
>NZ_JBEYFB010000145.1:0-1604 GCF_040634135.1 Streptomyces sp. NPDC007164 | reverse complement strand
CTTGTTCTTTTTCTTCCAGGCTCGAACGGTGTCCCGAACGAGGTCACTCACCTGGGCATTCGCCGGACATGAGGGCGGCCTTCGTCTGATCCTGTGCTCCGTTACGAGGAGAACCAGTCGAAGGCCGTTGTCATGAGTGTGGTGTGCCCGGATGTCCGGCGGGAAGCGTTCGCGGAAGCGTCACGCTTCCGAGCAGAGTTCTACGCGTGTCTGACCGCCCGGCGCGACGAAATGTTCGAACTGGCCGACGCTCTGTTGTGCGCCGACGGGCCGGTCACCTCGCCGGTGGACCTGACGATGGTGCCCGAGCACCGGCGTGGGCACGGCGCGTTGTACGGGGCCCTCAACCGGGGCCGGATCGACGTCGAGGGGCTGCGGACCCTGCTCGCCGGGCTGCCGTTGCCCCGGTTCGAGGGCGGGCGCCTGGTGCTGGCGGTCGACGTGTCGCCGTGGCTGCGCTCGGACGCGCCGTGCTCGGCAGAGCGACTGTTCTGCCACGTCTACGGCCGGGCGAAGTCCGCCTCCCAGTTCATCCCGGGCTGGCCGTACTCCTTCGTCGCCGTCCTTGAACCGGGAGCCACCTCGTGGACGTCGGTCCTGGACGTGGTCCGGCTCGGGCCCGAAGACGACGCTACCGCCGTCACCGCCGCCCAGCTCCGGGCCGTGGCCGAGCGGCTCGTCTCAGCCGGCCAGTGGGCGCCCGGTGACCCGGACATCACGATCGTCATGGACGCGGGTTACGACGTCACCCGCCTGGCCTGGGTCCTTCGGGATCTTCCTGTCGAGCTGGTCGGGCGGATCCGCAGCGACCGGGTGATGCGGCTGCCGAAGCCCTCGCCCAAGGAGTACGCCCTGGCCTATCCCCAGGGCGGGCGACCGCCGAAGCACGGCAAGGAGTTCCGCTTCGCCACACCCGAGACCTGGCCCGAGGCGGCGATCACCACCGTCACCGACACCACCAACTACGGCAAGGCCGAGGCCCAGGCGTGGGACCGGGTCCACCCGCGGTTGACCCACCGCTCGGCCTGGCTGGAGCACAACGGTGAACTCCCCGTGGTCGAGGGCACCTTGGTCCGGCTGAAGGTCGAGCACCTCTCCAAGGAACGGGAAGCCCCGCCGGTCTGGCTGTGGACTTCCAAGACGGGCGCCACCCCGGCCGACGTGGATCTGTGGTGGCAGGTGTTCCTCAGGAGATTCGATCTTGAGCACACCTTCAGGTTCACCAAGCAGACTCTCGGCTGGACGACCCCGAAGGTCCGTACTCCCGAAGCCGCAGACCGGTGGACCTGGCTCATGGTCGTCGCCCACACCCACCTCCGCCTTGCCCGGCCGCTGGCCGCAGACCTCCGCCGGCCCTGGGAGAAGCCGACCAAGCCCGAACGCCTCACCCCGGCCCGGGTTCGCCGGGGGTTCAGGAACCTCCGAGCCCACCTGCTTTGCCCGGCCCGCGTTCCCAAACCCCGAGGCACCGGCCCCGGACGTCCGCCCGGAACCAAGAACCAGCATCCCGCACCCCGCTACGACGTCGGCAAAACCGTCAAACGTCCCGAGACCCTCAAGGCCATCGGCAGGCCTGGCCGTTCTTGGTAGATAAAGAACAAGCT
>NZ_JBEYFB010000144.1:0-1658 GCF_040634135.1 Streptomyces sp. NPDC007164 | reverse complement strand
CTCGCGCTTTCGCCAAGCAGGCCGTCCGAGGGTTGATCGCAAACGCGAGAAGTGCTCCTGACCTGCAACGATAGGGCTTGTCGAGAGTCCTGTTGGCTGCGAGGAAAGAAGCACTTCCCAGGTGAAGAAGCGTATCGGGTCCTACCCGCGTGTCCACATCGAGGGCGCTGGTCGCGGGGTGGTCTCCCAGGCCGGCGGCGTGCTGATGGTCGAGACTGTCCGCAAAACCGGGCTGGACAGGGCGATATCGGTGGCGTTGGCGCCGTGGCGCAAGCCGCGGGCGGTGCACGATCCGGGGAAGATCCTGCTCGATGTGGCGCTCGCGGTCGCGTTGGGTGGGGACTGCCTGGCCGATGTGGGCATGCTGCGGGCCGAGCCGGCCGTGTTCGGGCCGGTGGCTTCCGACCCGACCGTCTCCCGCCTGATCAACACCCTCGCTGCTGCGGGAGAGAAGGCACTGACCGCGATCCGCTCCGCGCGATCTGAAGTGCGCCAGAAAGCCTGGACATTGGCAGGCAATCGGGCACCGGACACCGATGGGCAGGTGATCGTGGACTTGGACGGAGTCCTGGTCGTCTCCCACTCCGACAAGCAGGATGCCGCCCCGACCTGGAAGAAGACTTACGGCCACCACCCGCTGATGGGGTTCGTCGACCACGGGCCGGGCGGAACGGGCGAACCCGTCGCCGCTCTCCTCCGTCCCGGGAACGCGGGCTCGAACACTGCCGCCGACCACATCACAACCGCCCGCCTCGCTCTCGCTCAACTGCCCCAGAAATACCGGCGCGGACGACAGACCCTCATCCGCTGCGACTCCGCGGGCGGCACCCACGAGTTCGTCTCCTGGCTCTCCCAGCGCGGGCGCTGGCTGTCCTACTCCGTTGGCATGGTGATCAACGTAACCATCCACCAGCACGTCCTCAAGATCCCGGCATCGGCATGGACCCCGGCCATCGAGTCGGACGGCGAGGTCCGCGATGGGGCCTGGGTCGCCGAACTCACCGGCGACTTGCTCGAGGGCTGGCCTACAGGGATGCGGCTGATTGTCCGCAAAGAACGTCCGCATCCCGGGGCCCAGTTGAGGATCACCGACGCCGACGGCATGCGGATCACCTGTTTCGCCACCAACACCGCAGGCCGTCCCATCACCGAACTCGAGCTCCGTCACCGACTGCGGGCCCGGGCCGAAGACCGGATCCGGGCCGCCCGCGCGACGGGACTGCGTAACCTGCCTCTGCACGACACCGCGCAGAACAAGGTCTGGCTGGAGATCGTCCAGATCGCGCTCGACCTGCTGGCGTGGATGCCCATGCTCGCCCTGACCGGGAAAGCCCGGCTCTGGGAACCCCGCCGACTTCGGCTCCGCCTCTTCTCCCCAGCCGCCCAGCTCGTCACGACTGGCAGGCGTCGCATCCTCCGCTTCGCCCGCCACTGGCCGTGGACCGACGAGATCACCACAGCACTCGCACGACTCGCTCTCCTGCCAAAGCCCGGCTGACCAGCAACTTTCCACCCCTACGAGGAGCACCATCCCACCGGAGCAGTGGAACCCGGCGCTCACCCGACGCGACATTCGGGCTGTCGGCCTGCCCGCCCTCCGCCACCGAAAACGAAACGGTCCGCCGACGCCGTCGGCGGACCGTCAAGAAAGATCGAGG
>NZ_JBEYFB010000143.1:0-1665 GCF_040634135.1 Streptomyces sp. NPDC007164 | reverse complement strand
CCCTTCCGCACCGCAGCGGACCTCCTCGCCTCCGTCGCACCACCCGAAAACGCTCCGCAGAAGGCCGAATCACCACATTGATTCTTTACAAGCCCCCGGCGGGGCGCAGCGGTTCCTGTCCGCGTTCAGCGGTATCTCACCGCGCTTCCGGCCCCGCCGCCATCTGATGACCGCCCCCGACTACCGCACCGAGATGCGGCACCGCTTCACCACCTGGGAGCAGGCCGCCGGCACCGCCGGTCTGTCCACCACGGCCTGAGCACAGGCCCCGAACCAGGCCCCACCATGCCCCGACACACCATCAGACACCCACACACCCAACAACGTGACAGCGCCCGTCGGCGGCCTACTTCACTCTGTGGGAGCCCGGGGTGAGATCCCCCCGGGCGACCCGACTAGTGCCCCCGGAAGGGGCGCACGACGGTAGTACAAGTCGCCTAGGCAGGCTTTAACCCTACGTCCATACGAATTCCCCAATGCATCAATTGCACCTACCGCGCTTTTAACTCGATCGCTTAAATCGTAGCAAGCGAGAATGACGGCGCCCCTTGATGTGGAGCCGCGTCGCTTCACCTAGGACGACCCGCCCAGGCGCCCTGAAGGCGACAGGTCTTCCCATGCCCTTCTCGCCCCACTGCCCACTGGGACATCCCATGCGGTTGTGCACCCAGGCAGAGAGGTACGTTCGAAGGAGAAAGATCATGGCAACCATCACTTCGTTGGTGGACACGACGACCACCACAAACCAAGGCAGGCCCGGGAACACCGTCCAGATCAACGGAACCGGTCTGTCCACTACCACGAGGGTGAACTTCGGTTCGGCGGCGGTCACCCCGGCGAGCGTCACCGCCACGCTGGTCACTTTCGTGGTGCCCAGCGCGGCGCCGTGCTCCGGCCAGGTTTCGGTCAGCGTCTCCAGCAGCGCCGGCGTTACCAGCAACGCGCTGCCGTTCTTCGTCATCGCCACGCCGACCACCACAGGGCTGAGCGTCACCTGTGTGCCAGCCGCCTCGGGCGGCTCGGTGACGCTGTTCGGCACCAACTTTCTCTCCGGAACGCAGGTCGGGGTGGGCACCGTCGGCAACGTAGCGGTCACCCCTACCCAGTCGAGCCAGGTCACCTTCACCGCGCCGACCAACCCGGGCCAGGTCGGTACGGTGTCGACCCAGCCGGTGACCATCACCACCGCCGGCGGTACCAGCCTCTCGGGCACCACCCAGATCGACTACTACCTCACGCCGGCCATCACCTCGGTGCTTCCCACATCTGGTACGGCGGGGGACCAGATCACCGTCAACGGAACCGGTTTCGTCAACGTCGACACCGTCACCTTCACCGACAGCGCCACCGCCACCGCCGCAGCGGTCTTCACGCCTATCAGCGACACCCAGCTCGCCGCCACCGTGCCTGGCGGACTCGCCATCGGGGCCGGAACCATCACGGTCCACACCTGCGGCGGCAATTCCAACGCCCAGGCCTTCACCATCACCTGATCGTCGGGGAAAACCGGGCACCCCGACGGCACGATCACCAAGTCGTGGTCCGTCCGCAGAACGTGGCGCGGATGGGCGGCAATGCCCCGTGACCGGGCCGACGATCGTCGGCCCGGGCACGGGGCATTGCCGCCCCCAGCGCGAGGGGGAGGGGGAAGATAGGGAGGGCGGG
>NZ_JBEYFB010000142.1:0-1684 GCF_040634135.1 Streptomyces sp. NPDC007164 | reverse complement strand
CAGGCGACTGATGATAAGTTTTCCAAAGTGTTGGATAACCTTTGGTGCATCATTAGTCGCATACAAAAGCAGGATGGGCGCGTGTGCGCTGTTACCTTCGCCGATAACCGCCTCGCCACTCATGCGAACGCTGCCCACAGCTTGCGCAATCGCGTCACCGAATCTTTTGCTCGTGCTGATGCATCCGTGGCCCTGACGAGGGAACGTGAGCCGGTCTGCATTCTCTTCATCCAGGAGGATTTTCTGGTCGATATCTCCGAACCGTTGCATCACCGACTTTCCATCGAAAATGCGATTCAGGAAGGATTCTTGGTCCCAGGATGTGTCTTGCATTTCGTCGATGAATACCATGGGTGTTGATGTCCGCACAGAACTGACCCACTAGAGCTGGAAATTTTCATCGAATTTTGACCCACGTGATTGAATGCTCTGCTCAATCTTTGAGCAGGGGATACAAAGGTGATCACGGTGGGTATATTGGCCAAGATCAGGCGGATGTATTTCCGCGAGAAGGTCCCGTTGCGCGAGATTGCGCGGCGTACGGGCCTGTCCCGAAACACGGTGCGCCGCTGGCTGCGGCAGACTGATGCCGTCGAGCCGAAGTATCCGAAGCGCGTCAGCCCGAGCGTCATCGACGACTGGGCCGCACAGCTGACAGGTTGGCTGCGTGCCGACAGTCATCGCCCGAAGCGTGACCGGCGCACCGCCCGGTTCATGTTCGAGGCGATCCGCGCCGAGGGTTACGCCGGCAGCTACGGCCGGGTGAGCGCGTTCGTGAGGCGTTGGCACGAGGAGCAGGCTGAGGCGCCTCGCAGGCAGGCCTTCGTGCCGCTCGCCTTCGAACCCGGCGAAGCCTTCCAGTTTGACTGGAGCTGCGAATACGCTTTTATTGGCGGGCTGCGGCGACGCCTGGAGGTCGCCCACGTCAAACTTAACTCCAGCCGCGCGTTCTGGCTCGTCGCCTATCCCACACAGAGTCACGAGATGCTGTTCGATGCGCACGCCCGCGCGTTCGCCGCGTTCGGCGGCGTGCCGCGGCGCGGCATCTACGACAACATGAAGACCGCCGTGGACAAGGTTGGCCGCGGCAAGGAGCGTGCGGTCAACGCGCGCTTCGAAGCGATGTGCAGTCACTACCTGTTCGAGCCGGAGTTCTGCAACCGGGCTGCAGGCTGGGAGAAAGGCATCGTCGAGAAGAACGTTCAGGACCGGCGACGTCAGATTTGGCACGAAGCAGCGCTACGGCGCTGGGAAACGCTGGAGATCCTGAACGAATGGGTCGCTGGTCAGTGTCGTGAGGCGTGGCACATGCGGCACCCGCAGTGGCCTGAGCTGACAGTCGAGGATGTGCTGCAGGACGAGCGTACCCGGCTGATGCCCAATCCACGGCCGTTCGACGGCTACATCGAGCAGACCCTGCGAGTCTCGTCGACCAGCCTGATTCACTTCCAGCGCAACCGCTACAGCGTGCCCACCGAGTACACGAACCAGCTGGTGAGCGTGCGCTGCTATCCGGCATATCTCAGCGTCGTCGCCAACGCCCAGGAGATCGCACGCCACGAACGCAGCTTCGAGCGGCACATGACCTTCTACGATTGGCGCCACTACGTCACGTTGGTCGAGCGCAAACCCGGCGCACTGCGCAACGGCGCGCCGTTCATCACGATGCCGCAGCCGCTGCAAC
>NZ_JBEYFB010000141.1:0-1694 GCF_040634135.1 Streptomyces sp. NPDC007164 | reverse complement strand
GCATCCGCGCTCGCGCCGCTCTCGTCGATCGATATTCGGCGTAGGTAACAGTGTGGTGGCCGGGCCGTCCCGGGGCGGAGAGTGGCCGGGCGGCGCCGCCCGGCGGTGGGGGCCCGCAGGTGCCGCCCGCGCCCGTATGGATGCGGTGGCTGCCCGCCTTCTATGTCGTGGGCATCCTGGTGCTCGAACCCCTGACGCCCGTGCAGTGGCCGGTGAGCTTCCTGCTCATCGCGCTCCCCGTGATCGCGGCCTTCGCCCACGGCCCCGCTGCCGTCGCCGGCGTCACCGTGTTCGCGATCGCCTTCGAAGGAGCCCTGGCCGGCACCCCTTGCTGCGCGGGCCGCCCGGTGAGTTACGTGTGGGAACGCCACTACGTGGCCACCTACCTGAGCACCGCCGTGGTCGGCGTCCTCGGAACAATCCTGGCTGCCCACCGCGTGCGCCGGGAACGCACCCTGGCCACCGTGCGCTTCGTGGCCGAGATCGCCCAGCACGTCCTGCTGAGCCCGGTCCCGCACCGCATCGGCCCACTTCTGATTGAAACCCTCTACCTGTCCGCCGCTGCGGAAGCACGCATCGGCGGTGACCTGTATGAGGCCGTCCCCACCACGTACGGACTCCGCATCGTCATCGGCGACGTCCGCGGCAAAGGACTTCCCGCCGTCGAAACGGCCGCCACCCTCCTCGGCGCCTTCCGTGAGGCCGCCCACGACGAACCCGACCTCGCCGCCGTCGCCCGCCGGGCGGAGACGAGCATGAATCGCAGGGCCACCCGCCTGGCCGGAAACAACGTGGACGAGCGCTTCGTCACCGCTGTCTTCGCGGAGATCCCCCTCCGCCACGTGGTCCGCATCGTCAACTGCGGCCACCCCCCACCCCTCCTCATCCACTCCGAAGCGGTCACCGAACTGGAGACGGCCGACCCCGCACCGCCCCTCAACCTGGGCATACACCTCAAAGAGGCCTACCACGTCGATGAGTACCCCTTCGGACCCGGCGACCAGTTACTGCTCTACACCGACGGCGTCACCGAAGCACGCGACCGCACCGGGGCCTTCTACCCCCTCCGCCGGCGTGTCCTCTCCTGGGGCCCTCTCCAGCCCCGGGAACTCCTCGACCGCCTCCACCACGATCTCCTCATCTACAGCGACAACCACCTCCACGACGACACCGCGGCCCTCGCCATCCACCACCTGCCCGAATAGAAGTGCCCGAAGATCTCGTTCTCCAGTGATCCGCCGCGAACCCGACAGCAAGAGCGAGATCCTCAGCGGTCCCCGCGGCCTCCCGGCACGCGCATCAGGCACTCAGCCGCCCGAGCCGGTTCTGTGGGCCGTCGGTGGCACAGCGGGCCGCACCCGCTCGCGCCTGCCGTCGTGCTCCCGCACAACGCTGAACAATCGCCCTGGTCGAGATGTACGGATCCATCTCAGCGGACTGAAGGGACAGTGCCGATGGGCGGATCAGAGCGCCGGGATCGCAGAACGCTGCTCGCCGGCGGACTCGTGGTCGCCTCGGTCGCACTCACGGGGTGCTCCTCGACGAGCGCCACACCACTGGCGGCCGGCACTTCGCCGAACACGCGGCCGAGCACGCCCTCCGAGGCATTCGCGAGACTGATGGACGGCAACGAACGCTGGGTGAGCGGAGACCTTCGGCATCCCGACCGGGATCCGAACCGACGCGAGTTCGTG
>NZ_JBEYFB010000140.1:0-1699 GCF_040634135.1 Streptomyces sp. NPDC007164 | reverse complement strand
GTAGAGCCAGCCCTCGGATGTGGGCAGAGCGGTGATGTCGCCGACCAGTTTCGTGCCGGGAACCTCGGCATGGAAGTCGCGGCCGATCAGGTCCGAGGCCGGCCTGGCCTTCTTCCGGTGTGTGCCGGGCCGGCAGCCCGCACCCGGCAGGCGCGACCGCGGACGAGGAACGCGGCGGCGACGGCGAGCACGGTGACCGCAACGCGGGCGATGCCGCCGCGGTCGGGTGCTGTGAAGGTGAGGGACACGATGTGGTGTCGATCCCCGCGCCCGCTGTCACATGGTCCGGGCCCGGGGACGGGTGGGCGCCGCGGGGGAAACGGGCCAGGGAAGGGTGTCCTGCGTCGCCTCCCCCGCGGCGGGTCAAGCGCGGACGGGCGCGGCTGGGTCCGCCCGGCGCTTCGGCGGCGCTCCCATGCGCGACTGCCGTGCTGATATGAAATGGCTGGCGTACGCCCAGTTCACGCGCCTGCGCTCGGGGCGCCTGTCCTGGCTCTTGTGTGCTTCCGCCTCGCGTTTACGCTTCGGGTCGCACCACGCCTGGCCAGGCAAGCCTTGATGACGCACAGCAATTGCCTGAACACTGAAAGTCGGCGCGGTCGTGTGGCTGCGCCGCCTTTCAGATCTGTCGTCATGCTCCTTGGTGCGTGCCGAACCGTCCGGTTCCGCGTGGCGGGTGTGCGTGGGGGTGGATCGCGTCTCCCGTATGGAGGAGTGGATGACGGACATCACGCAGGTCAGTGTCCAGCTGTGGACGGCGACCGAGGCAGGGGCCGGCACCAACGGCTTCGTGTACATCGGAGTAGCCGGCCGGGAGTTCCATGTGGACTCTTCCCGCGACGACTTCGAGTCCGGCGACAACTACACCTACGTCTTCGGTATCGGAGCCAACGTACTCGACTCGGCACGCAACGATCCGCGTCTGCCCCGCCTCGACACCGACGACGCGGACCGGTACCCCGTGTACCTCCGCTTCGAGGGCGTCGACAACGACGACGCCTGGTGCCTGGAAGGGGTGACCGTCGTCGTCAACCCGAGCGGAACCGGCACCCGCACCTACGACAACCCGCGGCTCGCCGGGACCGGAGCCGACCAGAAGATCTGGCTCGGCAAACGCTTCGGCCAGACCGTCTACCTCAGGCGTATCTGACGAACAATCCCCGCTGCCCCCTGGAGAGGGCGCGCGCAGCTTGGAGGTGATTCCACGCCTTGGCTCAGACACGGTCCGCCGCCCGCTTCGTAGTGGGCTTCGGGGTGTCTGGGCCTACAGCGGGAGAACCCCGGTCCCCTTGCTGTCAGGCTGCCGAGCCGCCCCGAGCCAGCCCAGGGGCCAGGCGCCTGGATCACCCGCACGGGCGGTTCACGCAGCCGGACATGGGGGTGTCGAGGTACTTCCAGGTCTGGGGTCCGACCTGGCCGTCGGGCTTGAGACCGCTGCAGCGCTGGACGGCGCGTACGGCGGTGTCGGTGCTCTCTCCGAAGTTGCCGTCGAGGGCGACGGTGTAGTCGTAGTTCAGCAGGCACTGGATCTCCTTCACCTTCGAGCCGACCATGCCCCTGGCCATGACCTGGGTGCGGTCCCAGTTGTAGGGGCAGTTGGCGCGTGAAGCTTCCCCGTGATCTTGGACACTCGATGCCTATGCTGCGAGGTCGTGTTGGTGCCGTTGCCGGGTTTCGGCCGGGGTGAGGTAGCCGAAGA
>NZ_JBEYFB010000139.1:0-1734 GCF_040634135.1 Streptomyces sp. NPDC007164 | reverse complement strand
TGCCTGGTGCCCTCGCGCTTCTGCTGGCGGATGCCGGTGGCCCTGGCCGACCCGGTCCTGCCGCAGGTGCTCGTCTACCCGGCGGCCCCTGCCGAGACCGCTTCGGTCGGTGACCTGCGAGCGCTGGTGCCGCTGCTGGGGCGGACCCGCGCTCGCGTCCTGGCCGCGCTCGACGGCGCGGTCACCACCGGCGAGCTGGCCGCCGTCCTGTCCGTCTCCGCATCCTCGGCCAGTGAACACGTCGCAGTTCTGCGGACCGCCGGACTCGCGGTGACCCGACGCGTGGACAACCGGGTTCTCCACTCGCTCAGCCCTCTGGGCAGACACCTGCTCCACGGCGGATGACCGGCCGGATACCGCAATGGTCAGACCAACACTGCCGGCTGCTACCGACATGGTCCTGGCGCCGTGCACGGCCACCCAGGCACCGGCAGCGGCCGTGTCCTTCCTCGAACGCGACCTTCTGACGCGTCGACACCACCCCGAGCCGGGCGCCATCGCTCCAGGAACTCAGCGCCCGGCGGGCGATTGGCGAGGGCGTTTCGGGCAGGCCCGAATGACCAGGACACGCACTTCGCGGGAATGCGAGTGTTGCCTTGCGGGGAGCCACCCGGCACCCCGAGGAACACATGCCGCCATCTCTTTTGGTCCGCGCGGCACAACGGGGAGACCACCACATGCGCACACGAAGGCTTATCGCCGCGTCAGTAACCGCCCTCGCCCACGCCGGCGGCGTGACCGGCACCGCCCACGCCGCCACACCCACCACAGGCGCCGCACCCGGGCACAGGACCTTCGCGCCCGCCGGGGACAACGGCGGCGCGCCCGGTAGTGGTGGCTTCGGGCCTGCCGGGGACAACGGCGGCGCGCCCGGGCGGCGTCAACGCCAGGACAGCGGAACAGGCGAGAGGGCGTGCCCTGACGAGCCTTCCAACCTTCTTCGGTGACGAGGCCGACAACAGATCTGAGTACCCGCGGCGCGCCTCACCGCTCGCACCTTGTCACTCACAGAGAAAGGAAAACGACACCGTGAAACTCCAACGTACCCGTACCTACCTCGCCGCAATGGCACTGACTGGCGCCGCAGCCCTAGCCACGACCGGACCGGCCATTGCGTCACAGGCCGCCGGAACACCACGGTCGGCCGTTGCCGAGATCTCCGAATGGAGCCGGTACGGCAAGACCTATCAGGGCAGTAACAGGGCCACGTGGGACCGCGTTGACTACGACTTCAACGTCTGCGACCAAGAGAAGGACGGCCACCCCGTCTACGCCTACTTCACTGCTGGGAGTGAAGACGGCAACTACTACTACGATCGAACCGGAGCTGGAGGGAAGTGCCAACACTTCAGTGGAACGAAATCTGGAAACACACGTCCCGGAATCATGTATGTGTGTGAAGAGGTCCCCGGCTGGGATCCCTGCAGCGATGGTGTAGCGACCTCGCTATAGCACTCCTCCGCAGATCGCAAACTGGCTGGCCAGAGCCAGGAGTTGGGCGCTGTCACGTTGGCTGACAGGATGGGAGGATCCTCGGGTTGGTCACGGTGGAGGGGATCGTGGGGAGCGCGTCGCCGTCGTACAAGGGGCACCGGTATCCGGTCGAGGTGATCTCGCACTGTATGTGGCTGTACTTCCGGTTCCCGCTCAGTTTCCGTGAGGTCGAGGAGCTGATGCTGGAGCGCGGCGGGGTTTTTGTTTTATATTAATTAAAAAACAGGGTGTGTGGCGGGC
>NZ_JBEYFB010000138.1:0-1760 GCF_040634135.1 Streptomyces sp. NPDC007164 | reverse complement strand
GCTACGAACGCAAAGCCGAACACTTCCTCGCCTTCACCAGCATCGCCTGCACCCTCATCTGCTACCGCCGACTGGCCAATTGAGATGACTTCTTAGAGCACAAGCTCAGCGATGGTGCGGCACCGCTCGGGTGCTGTACCCGTGAATCGCCCGGTGGGCGGCACCCCATGCGGGATGCTGTTGGTAAATCCGTTCGCGGGTTGTGACGTCGGTCTGTTCCGCCTCGTTGAGGTGGAATAGACCGACGTTGTGTTTGGGGTGGGATGCGGTGTCGTTGCGTGGGGTGTCCTTGGGAGAAGTTCCGGCGGGGACCGAGCGGCTGGGGCGGGCGGTGTTCCCCAAGGGATGTCCGGCAATGCGGATGCGGGATGTGCTGGGGCCGGTGTTCGCGGACACTGACAACGCCGGTCTGCGGGGTCGAGGAGCTGACTCTGAGACTCACCACCGTGCTCCTGGGCCTTTGGCACCCCCGGGTCTGAAACCGGGGCAGTTCATGAGCGGAAGCGTTCGGGCACCTGGGGTCAGGCATGCTGCTGTCCAGCAGGTGGGTGGGGCTGAGAGACCGCCCATCTGGGAGTGCCGTCGTGGCGGTCCGGGCTCACCCTTTTCGGTGATCACCAACCGAAAGACCCCGCCCCTCGCGGCAGGTGCGCCGATGATCGGCGGGTGATCACCCAGTCCCCTTCTCGTTCCCGCAGCCGCGGCCGTCGCGCAGTCCGAACGGCGCTTGCCATCGCTTCCCTCCTCGCCCTGGCGACCGGCTGCGCGGACGATCCGCCGGCCGGTCACGAGGAGCGTCTCCACAAGGCCGCCGGCGTCGCCGCGTTCAAGATCACCTGCACGAAGGACATGTGGGAACGCACCACCGCCGTTCCAGACAAGTCGATCGACTCGTTCCAAGATGCCAAGCCCCGGAAGACCGGCGGCACGGCCGGGTACCGGGGGCTGGTGGAGGTCACGCTCACCGGCTCGCAGCTCGTGGACTACCTCAAGCAGCTGAACGTTGACATGAGCGGCGGACTGCTCGGCAGAGACAGCGTCGAGCCGATGTCGCGGCGGATGTACGAGGCCATCGCGCCCGTGGTCGACCGGATCCAGAAGAACGTCCCGCCCGCTGAGGTCCCCGCGGCCACCTTGAACGACGCGGTCGCTCCCGCAGGACCCGAAACATCCCCGACCGCCAGCGCCAGTGCCTGACGGACGCCTGATGGGGTGCACCGGTGGCCGAGGCTCGCGGGCGACGCAAGACCGGCGAAGCGTCAGGCGCTGGGCTCCGCCTTCGTGGTGTCCTCGCCGACCGGCGGCACGGCCTGGTCGTCGTCGGCGCCCAGAGTGCGCGGGCGAGAAAGTACAGGGCGACCATCCCGGCGTAGATGAACGCGCCCCAGGCCCTGGCCCTTGAGGGCCTCAATGGCGCGGCGGGTCGCGCCGCTGAGAACGACGAACCTCTGTGTCACCTCAAGCGCGGCATCGGCCACCGGGCGGGTGGCGTCCAGAGACAAGACGACACCAATCGTCTTGACGTCGTTCTGCCGGTACTTCAGTGCCTGGTCCCAGCGCTTGTGTGCCTTCTCAATCCACTCTTCACGCCGGTCCGGGAAACGCTCGACGCGGCCGAGGGGGATCAGCGTGGTGGAAAGCAGGTCCAGGTAGCGCTCGTGTGGGCCTTGACCCAAGGCCGGGTAGTTAGCGTTTTTGCTGGTCACGCAAGGGGCGTTGACGGGGTCTCGACGTGAAGCAATGGAGCTCGTTGGTACAGG
>NZ_JBEYFB010000137.1:0-1788 GCF_040634135.1 Streptomyces sp. NPDC007164 | reverse complement strand
TGTATGCCTGGTCGCCGCTGACATGAGCCGGCCAGCTTCGGGGGCGCCCGCCCGATGGACGGGGAACCCGGATCCGGTCCAGAACCTCGGTCATCTGCGGTGCGTCACCCCACCGGCCGGGCGTAAGAAGGAAGGCCAAAGGACGGCAGCCGCCCTCGCCGGCAAGGTGGATCTTGCAGGTCAGCCCACCCGGGACCGTCCGAGTCCCTCGTCGGGGCGGTGGTGCCGGGGCGTCGTCCTTTTTCGGGACCCGCGGCCGGGCCTTTCGGGCACCGGCCGCGTGCTGATGGGCCCGGCGGGATGTGGAGTCGACTCCGACCATCGACCAGTCGACGCGACCGACGAGATCGGCGTCCGCCTGGACCGTCTGCAGGATCCGCTCCCAGGTCCCGTCCGCCGACCATCGGCGATGCCGTTCGTACACGGTTTTCCAGGATCCGTAGCGTTCCGGCAGATCACGCCACGGAACTCCGGTCCGGACCCGGAACAGGATGCCGTTCACCACCGTGTGGTGGTCACTCCACCGGCCTCCCCGACCAACCGAAGGCAGCAGGTGCGGCTCCAGAAGCGACCACTCGCGATTCGTCAGATCCCCCCGACGCATGACCGGACCAACGAGCGATCAACCAGAAGGCCACATAATCCGCCGGGCAGAACCTAGCCCCTCTGCCCTGCGAGCGTGTCCAGGACGTCCGCAACCGGGGTGGGATCCAGAGGGCCGACGTGTGACGCCCCGGGGAAATCGTGCACGCGGAAGCTGTTGCCGGGCGTGGACGCGTCGGCTTCCGCGATCATTCTGTCCTGGAGCGCGGTGGCGATCGTACGGTCCCTGCCGAATCGCAGGTACGTGCGGGGAATGCGTCCCCAGTTGCCGGCCCGGCCGACCGCACGGCCCGCATAGGCGGCGACGGGCTCGTCGGTCTGCATGCCGGCCAGTATCCGGCGGAAGTCGGCGTCGGGGTAGTCCGCGCAGATCATCTCCTTCAGGAGGGCCAACTCACCGCTGACACCCGTACGGAAGTTCAGCCGCAATACCCCGAGTCGGTCCGGGTCACCCACCGTCAGCTCCACCGGGCTGACGGCGTTCGCGTTCTCGGGTGCCGCCGTGCAGGCGTCCGCCGTGGGCAGGACGCGGCTGGGACAGAAGGCCGCCATGTAGCAGATGTGGTGAAGCAGGTGCGGGACGGCGTCGCCGACACGGCTGACCGACACGCCACCCAGGCTGTGCCCGACCAGCACCACCGGGCCGTTCCGTGCGGCCTGCCGCACGATGCCCGTGACGCGCGCCTCGTAGTCGTCCAGCCCGAGGCCCTTCAGCGGGGAGGGCTCGACCGCCATCGCTGTGAGGTCCTGCCGCTGGTACGACTCCGCCACGAAAGCCTCCGCGCCGTGCCGCGGCTGGTCCACCATGACGACGCGGTGGCCGCGCAGCACCAGTTCCCGCGCAATCGGCATCCAGAACGCGCCGGCGCTGTGGGTACCGTGCACCAGCACGTAAGTCCCGAGCCCGCGACGCGGGGCCGCCGCGGCCGGCGAGGTTCCGAGCCCGGTGGCCAGCGCCATGCCCCCCACTGCGAGTCCCAGCCCACTCAGCGCCGTCCGCCGGGTGGCACCTTTTCGTTCTTCGTTCGTGTCATCCATCATGAACACAACGCTATGAACGGCCCGTTCGGCCCACCAGCGGTCCAGCACCCCCACAGGGGTGGACCCAGAACCACCCTGCCGTGCGGCTCGCAGGGTCCGACCCACGCGCCGTGAGCGACCGGACTGCCCGAACCGCCCCCGCGC
>NZ_JBEYFB010000136.1:0-1973 GCF_040634135.1 Streptomyces sp. NPDC007164 | reverse complement strand
GTAGGAGAGCCGGCGTGAGCTTGAGGATCGTTGTCTGTGTGAAGTACGTGCCCGACGCCACGGGTGACCGGCATTTCGCCGATGATCTGACGGTGGACCGTGAGGATGTGGACGGTCTGCTGTCGGAGCTCGACGAGTATGCGGTGGAGCAGGCGTTGCAGATCGCGGACGGTGCGGACGATGCGGAGGTCACCGTGTTGACGGTGGGTCCGGAGGATGCCAAGGACGCGTTGCGCAAGGCGTTGTCGATGGGTGCGGACAAGGCGGTTCACGTCGAGGACGACGGTCTGCACGGCAGTGATGTGATGGGTACGTCGCTGGTGCTGGCGAGGGCTGTGGAGAAGGCCGGGTATGACCTGGTGGTCTCGGGGATGGCGTCGACGGACGGGTCGATGGGGGTGGTTCCGGCGTTGCTGGCGGAGCGTCTGGGTGTGCCGCAGGTGACGTTGCTGTCCGAGGTGTCGGTCGGGGACGGGGTGGTGCGGGGGCGTCGTGACGGTGACAGTGCCTCGGAGCAGCTGGAGGCTTCGTTGCCGGCGGTGGTGTCGGTGACGGACCAGTCGGGTGAGGCGCGGTATCCGTCGTTCAAGGGGATCATGGCGGCGAAGAAGAAGCCGGTTCAGTCGTGGGATCTGGATGATCTGGGGATCGAGGCGGACGAGGTCGGTCTGGAGGGTGCGTGGAGTGTGGTGGATTCCGCTGCGCAGCGTCCGGCGCGGACGGCGGGCACGATCGTGAAGGACGAGGGTGAGGGCGGCCGCCGGCTGGCGGAGTTCCTGGCGGGCCAGAAGTTCATCTGACCTGGCCTGACCTGGCCCCGGTCCGGTTCTGGTCCCGGCTGCGGTTCGTGTTCCGGTCCGGTTCGGGTGCGTGTCGTAGTTCCGTTTGCCCCTTGTTTCTTCGTTACTCGCAGGAGATTGAAGTCCCATGGCTGAAGTTCTGGTTTTTGTCGATCACGTGGATGGTGCGGTTCGTAAGCCCACGCTGGAGTTGCTGACGCTGGCGCGTCGGCTGGGTGAGCCGGTGGCGCTCGCGGTGGGTGCCGGTGCTTCCGGTACGGCCGGGGTGCTGGCCGGGCACGGTGCGGTGCGGGTGCTGACGGCGGAGGCGGCCGAGTTCGGCGACTACCTGGTGGTGCCGAAGGTGGATGCGTTGCAGGCGGCGTACGAGGCGGTGTCGCCGGTGGCGGTGCTGGTGCCGTCGTCGGCGGAGGGCAAGGAGATCGCGGCGCGGCTCGCGGTGCGGATCGGTTCGGGTCTGATCACCGATGCGGTGGATCTGGAGGCCGGTGAGCAGGGTCCGGTGGCCACGCAGGCCGTGTTCGCGGCGTCGTTCACGACGAGGTCGCGGGTGTCGCGGGGCACGCCGGTGATCACGGTGAAGCCGAACTCGGCGCCGGTCGAGGCGGCGGAGGCCGCGGGTGCGGTCGAGGTCCTGCCGGTGGCGTTCTCGGCGCAGGCCACGGGCACGAGGGTCACCGCGCGGACGCCGCGTGAGTCGACGGGCCGTCCGGAGCTGACCGAGGCCGCGATCGTGGTCTCGGGCGGCCGCGGGGTCAACGGTGCGGAGAACTTCGCGCTGATCGAGGCGCTCGCGGACTCGCTCGGCGCGGCGGTCGGTGCGTCGCGCGCGGCGGTGGACGCGGGCTGG
Source organism: Streptomyces sp. NPDC007164 (assembly GCF_040634135.1). Classification (NCBI taxonomy): domain Bacteria; kingdom Bacillati; phylum Actinomycetota; class Actinomycetes; order Kitasatosporales; family Streptomycetaceae; genus Streptomyces; species Streptomyces sp. NPDC007164. The sequence continues at coordinate 323 of NZ_JBEYFB010000136.1, read as the reverse complement.
TACCCGCACTCCAGCCAGGTCGGCCAGACCGGCAAGTCCGTCTCTCCGCAGCTGTACATCGCGTCGGGGATCTCGGGCGCGATCCAGCACCGGGCCGGGATGCAGACCTCGAAGACGATCGTCGCGATCAACAAGGACGCCGAGGCCCCGATCTTCGACCTCGTCGACTACGGCGTCGTCGGTGACCTCTTCCAGGTCGTTCCCCAGCTCACCGACGAGGTCAAGTCCCGCAAGGGCTGACCCGCAACCCCCTTCTCCTTCCCCACGGTCCGGGGCCGAGTGGTGCACACGCACCGCACGGCCCCGGACCGTTTCCGATCACC
>NZ_JBEYFB010000135.1:0-2053 GCF_040634135.1 Streptomyces sp. NPDC007164 | reverse complement strand
TCGACCATTTTCGGGACGCCCGCCGTGCCGCCGTTGGCGATGGCGATGACGGCGTCCAGGATGGCGTTGACGAATTCGACGATCTGGGCGCCCTGGTTCACGATGAACGTGACGATGTCGATGATTCCCTTGACCGCGCGGACGAACGCGGAGGCGGGGTTGAGGAGGGAGATGATCCAGGTGATGCCGGCGATGATGACGGTGGGGATCAGGTAGCTGGTGAGTTTTTCGAGGATGGTGGCTTTGATGTCGCCGGCCTCGGCCTCGATTTCCTTGACGGCGCCCGCGGGGCCCTCGGTGGCGAGTTTCTTCGCGACGGGGACGGAGGTCTCGACTGCGGTGAGGGCCTGGTCAGGGATGCCCTTGCGGGTGATGCGGGTGCGGATGTTGGCCCAGGTCAGGCCGAGGAGGGAGCCGATGAGCTGGATGATGCCCTTGAGGTCGAACTTCTGGGGGAGTTCGAGGCCGGCCTTGACCGCCGTTCCCAGGAGCCAGGACACGACACCGGTCTTGAGGTGTTCGGCGATGTTGGTGATGAAGAGGTTGAGGCCGGCGCCGACCGCCTTGACCAGGTTGCCGAGGAACCCGATGGGGTCCTTGATGATCTTCATGATCGCGGAGGCGGCCTTGGCGAGGATCCCGAGGAGGAGGTTCTTCAGCTCGTTGATCGTCTTGATGACGCCGACGATCGCGTCCTTCGCCTTGTCGACCAGGCCCTTGTTGGCTTCCTGGAGCTTCTTGATCTCCTCGTCGACCTTGTTCAGGGCGGCGGTGTACTTCTGGGCGAGGTCCTGGACGAGTTGTTCGGACTTCTCGTTGACCGTGGCTTCGAGGTCGTCGAACTTGCCCGCGAAGTCGGTGGCGGCTTCCTGGCCGAACTCACGGAGGTCTGCGGGGAGTTTGTCGACCTCGGCCTTCAGTTCCGTTCGGCCCTTGGCGATGCGGGCCTTGGCCTTGCCGAGTTCGGCGCCGATGATGTCGGCCACCGATGAGATGACCGTCTGCATCTTCGCCACGTAGAGCTTGCGGGCTTCCTGGAAGAGGTCGTTGGCCTCTTCCGGCATGCCCATCAGCTTGTCCTTGGCCCACTTCGCCGGGCCGAACATGCCTGAGTAGCGTTTGTCCTTGTACTTCTTCATGCGGCGCTTGTGGTCGGCGGTGAACGCGTCCCGGGCCGCCTTCTCGCCCTGGGTGAACGCGGTGTCGACCTTCTTGTCGAGGTCGGACAGGGTGGTCTCGACGTCCTTCTTCGTGCCGTCGTAGACCTTCTGGAGCTTCGCCGATACCTCGGCGCGTTTCTTCTCGTCCTTGGACTTGGTCTCGCCCTTGCCGCCGTCGACCTGTTTCCCGGCGGAGGTGCGGGTCGCGGTCAGCGCGTTCATGGCCTGGGCGCCGGAGGCCGCCGCCCCGGCCTTGGCGTTGGACAGCTGCTGGGTCTCGGCTGCCCTGCCCTTCGCGGGGGCCTTCGCGGAGTCCGCCTCCGCGGTCTTCTTCGTGGACAGGGCCTGGTCGAACTCGGGCTCGTTGCCCTTGGCGAGCTGGTCCTCGGTGACCTCGGCGTCCGCCATCGCCTGGTCGTTGGCGGCCGGGCCCTGGGAGAAGTCCGTGACCGCGGCGGGCTGTTTGTCCGGGACCGCGTCGGCTGCCGAAGGGGCGCCCGGGTTGGCGGGCGGCTGGTCCGGGGACATCGGGGTGACGGGCTTGTCCTTGGCCGCCGCCGTGTCGGGCGGAGCCTTCGTCGCCGTGTCGATGTCCTTGGACGAGGACTCCTTCCCGTCCTTGACCTTCCCGTCGACCTCCCCCTTGATCTTGTCCGCCTTGCCGGACTTGGAGAACTTGTCGGCCTGGTCGAGGTTCTTCGGGGCCTGGGCGTCGATCGCCTGGTTCACCGCGTCGATGAACGCCTGCTTGTTGAACTCGCCGGGCTTCGCCGCGTTCATCTTCTCGGCGTTGGCCGCCTTGCCCTGGGCCTCCTTGTCGTCGGGGGGTGCGACGGCCGCGTCCTGTGCGGATCTGGACTCGGTGGTGGCGGGGGCGTGGTGGGCCAGGCGGA
>NZ_JBEYFB010000134.1:0-2137 GCF_040634135.1 Streptomyces sp. NPDC007164 | reverse complement strand
AGGTGATGTGCGAGCCGGTTCGACCGGGCGTTCAACTCACCGTACGAAAGCGACTCTTCGCCGAAGACCACGGCCACCGCACCCGGACACTCCCGCGCCCGCTCCGCCACCAGACCGTGCAACGTCGCCGCATCCGCGACACCCGCCTCCGCACCGCCCCACACCTCCGACAGCGCCCGCAACTCCACCGCACCCAGCATCTCCAACTCACCCACCAAGGCCGCCGGATCATTGGCAAGGGAGGAGATGAGCCCCACGAAGTGCCCGGTGAGACGCTCGATCTCGTCCTGCCGGAAGAGCCCGCGATCGTAGGCGATGTTCACCTTCAGCCGCTCGCTGTCGTAGACGATGGCCGTGATCGGGTAGCCGGTCCGCTCCACGTCGAGGCGGGAGGTGACGACGAGCCCGTCCGGCAGCTCGTCGTCACCGAGGCCGGGGAAGTTCTGGAAGACGAGCATCGACCGGAAGAGCTGCTCGCCCTTGGGGACCGCGCTCCACCCCTGCGCGTCGACCAGCGACGTGTACTCGTACTGCCTCAACTCCACATGCTCGACCTGGAGTTCACGCAACCAATCCACCACCGGAAGATCCGACCGCACCCGGGCACGCACCGGCAGCGTGTTGATGAACAGGCCGATCATCGACTCGGCCTCGGCGAGCCCGTCGTGGCGGCCGGACACGATCGATCCGTAGACCACGTCGTCGCAGCCGCTGTAGCGGGAGAGGAGCAGCGCCCAGGCGCCCTGCACCACCGTGTTGACCGTGACCCTGTTGGCCCGCGCGAAGGCGCCGAGACGAGCGGTGGCCTCGGCGTCAAACCGCAGCACGACGTCGTCGAAGCCGCGCTCTGCGGTCGCGGCGCCGATGCCGAGATCCGTGGGCTCGGCGAAGCCGCCCAGGCGGCCGCGCCAGAACTCCTCGGCCCGCTCCCGCGACTGCGCCTCCAGCCACTCGATGAACCGGGCGTACGGAACGGGTTCGGCGAGTTCGACGGACGTGCCGTCCAGCGAGGCGCGGTAGAGCGCGAAGACCTCCCGCATGACCAGCTGGGCGCTCCAGCCGTCGAGGACGAGGTGGTGGAACGTCCACAGGACCATCGCGCGGTCGTCCCCGAGCCGCACGACCGTCAGGCGCTGCAGCGGCGCGGACCCGAGGTCGAAGCCGCGCGCCCGGTCCGACTCGACGAGTTCGTCGAGCCGGCGCTCCTGCTCGCTCCCGGCCGTGGACCGCCAGTCGATGACCTCGAAGGGCAGCTCGACCTTGCGCTGCACCACCTGCACCGGCTCGTCCAGTCCCTCCCACACGAACGCGCTGCGCAGCACCGAATGCCGGTCGACCACGGCCTGCCACGCCTCGCGCAGCCGCTCCAGGTCCAGCGGCCCATCGAACTCGTCGAGGAACTGGACCGTGTACGGGTGCACGTCCGATGCGTCGTACAGGCTGTGGAAGAGCATCCCGGACTGCAGCGGGGCGAGTCCGTACCGGGTCGGGGCGGGACCCCTCGGGGCCTCCGGCTCCGCCGGCCCGTCCTGGGCGGCCGCCGGCGTCTCGTGCTCGGCGATCCCGGCGACGGTCTGATGCCGGAAGATCATGCGCGGCGTGAGGTCGAGGCCGTGCCGCTTGGCGCGCGAGATGACCTGGACGCTGAGGATCGAGTCGCCGCCGAGCTCGAAGAAGTTGTCGTGGACGCCGACCCGGTCGACGCCGAGGACCTCGGCCCAGATTCCCGCGACGATCTCCTCCACCAGGGTGCGCGGGGCCACGTACTCCGCACCGAGGCGCGGGCGGGCGCCGTCGGGGGCGGGCAGGGCCTTGCGGTCCACCTTGCCGTTGCCTGTCAGCGGCAGCTCGTCCAGGACGACGAAGCCACTGGGCACCATGTGGTCCGGCAGGCTGCCCCGACACCACTCGCGCAGGTCGGCGACGGTCGGGTCGGCTCCGGGGGTGAGCGCGGCGTAGCCGACGAGGCGATGGTCGCCAGGGCTGTCCTCCCGCATCAGGACCGTGACCGCCGAGACGTCCGGGTGCGCGGCCAACGCGGCCTCGACCTCGCCGAGTTCGATGCGGAAGCCGCGGATCTTGACCTGGTCATCGAGCCGTCCCAGGTACTCCAGCTCGTCGTCGGACGTCCTGCGCA
>NZ_JBEYFB010000133.1:0-2176 GCF_040634135.1 Streptomyces sp. NPDC007164 | reverse complement strand
GTGGGTGCGCCACGAGGCGCCATGGAATCGAGTGAGGTGAGAGACCTTCACCGCCGGGTTGTCGCAGCAACCTGGTTGAAGCTGGGGGCAGTTCGGCTCGGGGGATGCCGAGCCGGGCGGTAAGCAGCCCCGACAACGTCGGGACGGGCTGGCACTGCCAGACGGTCCGGGTCCGGCTAGTGAGACGGGAAGGTGCACGCGAGGAATCAGTGCTTGACGCCCCGTAATTACGACACCGGCTCCAACCTGGCGGATGCGGGCCGGATGCAGTGCACGACCACCGCTGGGCGGTGGTCGACTCCGAAGCCGATTCCACGTATCGGTGGGGAGGCCACGCCGAAAGCCTGCGGCGTAAGCGTGGCGATGCTGCCGGGGTAGAGCTGGGCACCTCACCCGTCAATCGATTCCGTGGTGAACGTGGGAACTGCCCGCGGTCGTCCGATGCCGGATCTCCAGTCCGGTGGAGGGCAGGCCCATCGTCGGCTGATGGCCGTCGGGCAGGACGGAGACTCCGTAGTACTCCGAGGCCGGGAAAGCCGGCCACATGGGGAAGGGGGTCAGCAAGTCGGCAGTAAGGATGCTGGAATGCCAGGAGGTGGTCGCCGGTGAATTCCGACGAGCTGGAATGGGCCTTGATGAAGGCCGAACGCCGGGTACTGGAGATCCAGACCAAGCTGCACCGTTGGGCCGCTGATGATTCTCATCGCAGGTTCGACGATCTGTTCAACCTCGTGGCCGATCCCGCCTTCCTGTTGGTGGCGTGGGACCGTGTCCGGGGAAACAAGGGTGCCCGGACGGCCGGAGTGGACGGGAAGACCGCCCGCTCCATCGAGGCCGGGCAAGGAGTCGAGATGTTCCTCGGCAGGCTGCGGGCTCAGATCAGAGACCGCAGCTTCCGGCCGGTCCCCGTGCGCGAGCGGATGATTCCCAAGGCGAACGGCAAACTCCGTCGCCTGGGGATTCCGACCGTGGCGGACAGAGTGGTCCAGGCATCCTTGAAACTGGCGCTGGAGCCGGTGTTCGAAGCGGATTTCCTCCCGTGTTCCTACGGGTTCCGCCCGAATCGCCGGGCTCATGACGCGATCGCCGAGACCCGCTACCTCGCCAGCCACGGATACGAGTGGGTGGTGGAGGGCGACATCACGGCGTGCTTCGATGAGATCTCGCACCCGGCTCTCATGGAGCGGGTGAGGAATCGAATCGGGGACAAGCGGGTGCTGTCCCTGGTGAAGGCGTTCTTGAAGTCCGGGATCCTGTCCCGGGACGGAGCCTTCACGGACACACGCACCGGGACCCCGCAGGGCGGGATCCTGTCGCCACTGCTGGCCAACATCGCGCTCTCGGTCCTGGACGAGCACATCGCCCAGGGGCTCGGAGGACCAGACAGCACCTCCGAGGATCGGCGCAGGAGACGGCGCCGAGGATTGCCCAATTACCGGCTGGTCCGGTATGCGGATGATTTCCTCGTGCTTGTCTTCGGGAGCCGTGAGCATGCCGAGGAATTACGTGACGAGGTCGCGGAGGCGTTGAAGCCGATGGGCCTTCGCCTTTCGGTGGAGAAGACAAAGATCACGCACATTGACGAGGGCCTTGATTTTCTCGGATGGCGCATCCAGCGCCACCGGAAACCGGGCACCGACCGGCAGTACATCTACACCTATCCGGCACGGAAGTCAGTGCGTTCCGCAACGGGCAAGGTGAAGGAACTGACCGGACGGCAGAACGTCGGCTTGCCGCTGGAGCCCTTGCTCTACCGGCTTAACTCGGTATTGCGCGGGTGGTGCGCGTACTTCCGTCCCGGAGTGTCGAACGTCGCTTTCTGTTACCTCAGCCACTACGCGTGGATGAGGGTGACGCGATGGATCCGGCGCAAGCATCCCGGGATTACTTGGAAGCAGCTCCGTCGACGTTATTACGGCGGTGGCTGGTGGCCTGCCACGGAAGAAGTGGAGCTGTTCAACCCGGCAAAGGTGAGCACGACCAGATACCGACACCGGGGAACACTTATCCCGACCCCGTGGCCCACTGCGGCATGAGGAACTGAGCATCCCGAAACGGGATTTGTGGAGAGCCCGGTGCCCGGAGACGGGCACGCCGGGTTCGGGAGGCGGCTCGGGGAAACCCGCTGGTGGAGACATCGGCAGGGCGCCCCGAGTCGACCTCACCGACCGCCCGG
>NZ_JBEYFB010000132.1:0-2177 GCF_040634135.1 Streptomyces sp. NPDC007164 | reverse complement strand
GGGCTTGTAAAGAATCAACGCGTTGCTTTGCGGGCTCTGGCGCGTTGGTCTGGTATGCACATATCGAGTGAGGTTCGTGATCAACTCGCCCTGAGGTTCGGGGTGTTGTTTCCGCATCTGGATGAGCGGCAGCAGCGGCTGGCGCTGGCCACCGAGGCCCGGCTGCTGGGCCACGGCGGGGTCCGGGCCGTCGCGCGCACTGCGGGCGTGAGCGAGACGACGGTGCGGAAGGGGGTCTTCGAGCTGGAGGGCGGCGAGGATCCGCTGCCCAGGAGGAGGGTTCGCCGCTGTGGTGGCGGGCGCAAGAGTGCCGAGGAGCTGGACCCGCGGCTCGTTCCGGCTCTGCTGGCGCTGGTCGAGCCGGACGAGCGGGGTGATCCCATATCGCCGCTGCGCTGGACGACCAAGTCGCTGCGGCACCTGGCCGAGGAGCTCGCCGGGCAGGGGCATCCCGTGTCGGCGCCCACGGTGGGCCGGCTGCTGCGGGAGAACGGCTTCAGTCTCCAGGTCAACGCCAAGACTCTGGAGGGCAGGCAGCACCCTGACCGGGACGCCCAGTTCCGCTACATCAACGAGCAGGCCAAGCAGCACCAGGGTGCCGGGGAGCCGGTCATCAGCGTGGATGCCAAGAAGAAGGAGAAGCTCGGCCAGCTGCCCAACGCCGGCCGTGAGTGGCGCCCGAAGGGCGAGCCGGTCAAGGTGGAGGACCACAGCTTCTTCTTCTGTGCCCGGCCCGACGCCGAGCAGGCCATTCCCTACGGTGTCTACGACCTCACCGCCGATACCGGCTGGGTCAACGTCGGGTGCGACCACGACACGGCCGCCTTCGCGGTCGCTTCCATCCGCCGTTGGTGGCAGGCTCGCGGACGGGACGACTACCCGCAGGCCACCCGGCTGCTGATCACCGCGGACGCGGGCGGCTCCAACGGTTACCGCAGCCGGGTCTGGAAGGCCGAACTGGCCGCGTTGGCCGCCGAGACGGGCCTGAAGATTACGGTGTGTCACTTTCCGCCGGGTGCTTCAAAATGGAATAAAATTGAGCACCGGCTGTTCTCCCACATCACGATGAACTGGCGCGGCCGGCCGCTGACCAGCCACGAAGTCGTCGTCCAGACCATCGCCTCAACCCGGACCCGCACCGGGCTACGGGTCGAGGCCGCCCTGGACACCGGCGCCTATCCCACCGGCGTCACGGTCGGCACCGACCGCATGAAGGCACTTCCCCTCGAGCCGCACACCGAGCGCGGCACCTGGAACTACACCATCCGCCCCGCGGACAAGCCCACCGTCCCGGCGGCTCCCGGGAAGGCCCCGCTGCTGGAGCGGGCGGCGGCCCTTGAGCTGCTGTCCGACCCGCGCCTGCCCGGGATGAGCCACGAAGAACTGGACGCGATGGCCCGGCACCTGGCCCCCGCCCAGGCCGCACGGCGCGAAGAACTCCGCCACCAGCAGCGCGGCGGGAAACGCCGCCAGGTCCCGGGAGCCCACGGCCGGTCCCTGCTCTCGGCCAGGCACCGCCTCCTGATCACCGTCCTGCATCTGCGGCAGGTGTGCGCCCAGAAAGTCCTGGCCGAGATCCTCCAGGTCACCCCGCCGGCGATCGGCCAGGCAATCAGGGAGACCCGGTCCGTGCTGGACGAACACCACTACGCCATCACCCCCACCGCCTTGCACTTCACCCAGGCGCAGGAGGTCCTCGCCTTCGTACGGACTGGCTCCGCCACCCCGCCCCGGCGGTCGAACATCTCCACGGTGCTGTCCGACCCGTCACTGACCGGCATGAGCCGCGAGGACCTGCAGAAACTGACCGATCGGCTACTGGTGAGGTATACGGCCCTGCGGGAACGGCGCCGTTACCAGCGGCGCGGCGGGCCGCGTCAGCCCGGGACGAACAAAGGCGCCTTCCACCAGAAGATCCTCCACGCGGAACGCATCCTGATCGCAGTCCTCCACCAGCGCACCGTATGCACCCGACAGGTACTCGCCGACCTCTTCGACGTCACCCCGCAGACCATCGGCACCATCTTCCGTGACCTCCGCCCCCTCCTGGAAGAAGACGGCCACCTCCCGACACCGGCCACGCCCTTCCGCACCGCAGCGGACCTCCTCGCCTCCGTCGCACCACCCGAAAACGCTCCGCAGAAGGCCGAATCACCACATTGATTCTTTACAAGCCC
>NZ_JBEYFB010000131.1:0-2180 GCF_040634135.1 Streptomyces sp. NPDC007164 | reverse complement strand
GGGCGCCCCCATACCGTGCACAGGAATGAGCATCTACACGTCAGCCACCCACCAGCTGTGCTACACGGAACACGCAGTACATGACAGCTATTTAGTCACTCCATGACAGCCACGAACCCCTGTCATCAGTCCCCAAAGAAACAGCTCAGACCGCCTGTCCATCGGAATTCAACGGCTGACATCCAACCCGCTGACACCACCCCGACCATTCACACCACGGCACGTACGGCGGGCATCTGGCACCCTTTTGCGGCTCACAGGACGGCGCTGTGCAGGGCACGACGGTCGCCGGACATCGCGTAGCGGCGGGCAGTGAGGCCGTGTTCGAGGGGCTCGCCGATCTCCTCACACAGCAGCGCCAGGACGTCGGCGGCTGCGGTGTCGGAGAGGTGGGCCGGGGCGACTTCAAGCATCAGCTCCCCGATCGGGAGCCAGACACGGGCTGCGTGCGCCTCGCGGACCCGGGCGGCGAGCACCGCCACGGAACGCCGGACGTCGTCCATCGCCTCACGCAGCCCCGCCGCCACCTCCCGGGCCTCGGCGTAGCCTGACCTGCACTCCGTCAAGATCACCCAAACCTTGAATCGACCCTGGGTCAGAGGCTGGTGGCTGCGTGGACCTGGTTGAGGTGGATGAGGATGTCGTAGGCCCGGGTGATGGCGAGGGTGGGGAGCGGGTCCTTCTTGAAGGACGAGCCGGCCTCGTAGGTGGGGCGGGGGGTGTCCAGCCAGGTGCGGCCCGCGGCGGGCAGGGTGCGCAGGTCGAGGTAGTAGTCGCAGTGGTGCACCCGGTTGAGGGTGTACTCCTGCATGTCGGGGGTAGCCGCGGGGACGGTGACCTTGTTCCAGGGGCTGCCGAGGGTGGTCGCGGTAAGAAACGAGCCGCGGCCGAAGGTGAAGCCGATGGCGGCGTAGTCCCGGCCGAGGGTCTCGCGCAGGAAGGCGCCCTGGGTCTTGGGGTACATCACCGGGTCGGTGGCCAGGTAGCCCACGTGGCCGTTGTGCGCCGAGAGCAGCATCTTGTCGCCGGTGCGACGGTGCCACCAGGCGGTGTTGTCGGCCATGACCCGGTCGCGGAGGTGCTCCGCGGCGGACACCGATGCCGGGTCGGACAGGTCGAGCGAGGTGAATGCGAAGGTCTGGGCAATGCTGCGGGCGTGCTGCTCGGCCCATTCGTAGGCGTCGCCGCCAGCCCCCTTCTGCGCGGTGACCAGGTCGAACGCCTGCTGGGCGGTGGTGGCGTCGAGGCGACGTTCCGCGACGGGCTTGCGCAGGTAGGCGAAGACGTCGTCGAGGGGGCGCAGGCCCGCGTACAGCTCCTCAAGGCGTGCGACGTCCTGGGGGTGGCTCGTGCGGACGTACGAGAGCACCCGATCGAAGACGGCGTCGCCGAGCTTGGGCGCCCCGACGTCGTTGCCCATGAAGTGGACCTTCCGGCCGGGGTGGCGGTCGTTGTAGCGCCGCATCCAGGCGATGAGGCTGACGAACTCCTCGCGCTCCCAGGGTGATCCGCTCAGTGTCTCCTTGGCGATCCGCCGGGCGTCGCCGGGGCCACCCTGCAGGTACTCGTCGATCCGCAGGCCCGCCGTCCAGCTCATCTCCAGGGCGAAGGTGGTGAAGCCCTTCTCCTCGACGAGGTGGCTGAAGACACGTTGCTTCATGGCGAAGAACTCGTGCGAGCCGTGGGTGGCCTCGCCCAGTCCGACCACCTTGGCGTCGCCGATCATGGTGTTCAGCGCCCGTAGGTCGGTGGTGTTGCCGCCGGGTTCCGTCGAGCGCAGGGGCCGGGCGGCGCGCTCCAGCGCGCGGAGCGCATCGGCCTGCCGGCCTTTCGTCCCCGTAGGGGCGGGTGTGGTGGTCGCGGCGGAGGCCGTGGGGGCCAGCAGGGCCGTGGCCGCGAGCCCGGCCGTCGCGGCGAGCAGCCTCCGTCGGCCGATCGCCTGGTGGTGCGCGGTCATGCTGAACTCCTCGGCTTGTTCTTGTTCCCTGGGCGGTGAAACGATCATGGCCTGGGGTGGGGGCGGGCCGCGCTGGGGGCTTCCTCCGGGTTTGATCGGGGGATATCCCCCCTTTGCCATCAGTGAGGGCTAGTGTCCTGAGTCAGGGATTCCGTTCAGATGTATAGGCTTGTCTCATGGCGCGGACCGGGCGGCCGAAGGCCGAGTTAAGACTGTCGGATGA
>NZ_JBEYFB010000130.1:0-2202 GCF_040634135.1 Streptomyces sp. NPDC007164 | reverse complement strand
CCGATGGCGGAGGCGTAACCCAGGTCGAAGTACTTGAAGCCCGCGTCGTAGAGCTGGAAGACGAGCGTGTAACTGGCGTTTGCGGGGCCGCCGCCGGTCATCGTGTACACCGCGTCGAAGACCTGGAACGAAGCCGTCGTCTCGATCACGGCGAGGAAGAACAGGGCGGGCTTGAGCTGCGGCAGCACGATGTACCGGAACCGCTGCCAGGGGCCGGCGCCGTCGGTGAGGGCGGCTTCCTCCAGCTCCCGGGGGATGTCCTGCATCCGGGCCAGCAGGATGAGCATCCCGTACCCGAAGCGGGACCAGACGCCGACGATCGCGAGCGCGGGCAGCACCAGCACGTCGTCGGAGAGCCAGGAGCCCTCGGACATCCCGAACCAGCTCATCAGGGTGGACCACGGCCCACCGGTCGAGAAGATCCAGACGAAGACGGTGGCGGCCAGCACCAGCGAGGTGACGACCGGCAGGAAGAACACCGAACGGAAGAACTTGGCGCCGCGGAACGCGCGGCGGGTGATCAGCGCCAGCGACACCGAGGCGATGAGCGTGCCCGGCACGGCGAGCACGGTGTAGAGGACCGTGACCTTCAGCGCCTGCCAGAACAGCGGGTCGTCCCAGAGGCGGGTGAAGTTGTCCAGCCCGATGAAGCTGCCACCGCCCGTGAGGGAGTAGTCGGTGAAGCTCATCAGCACACCGGCGATGCCCGGACCGAACCGGAACGCCAGGAAGAGCAGGAAACACGGGAGGACGAAGAGCAGGCCGATCCGGGCCTCGCGGCGCGCCTGCGGCCCGCTGCGACGGCCCCGGCGGGTTGGTTCCGCGACGACTGCCACGGGGATCTCCTTGCGGTACGGGGGAATTGCGGGGGGTCGGGGGGGTGCCCCCGGGGGGAGGGAACGGTGCCCGGGTCGGGGTGCGGCCGGACCCGGGCACCGCGCCCGGTCAGCGGCCGAGCATCGCCTGCGCGGCCTTCTGCGCGGCGTTCAGCGCCTCCTGCGGGCTCTTCTTGCCCAGCAGCGCCGCCTGGATCTCCGGCGCGAGCACGCCCTGGACCTCACGGGCCTTGTCCTGGAGCGGGCCCACGGTCATGCTCGGCAGCGTCGCGCCGACCGCCGTCTGCAGGGCGTCGCCCGGGTACAGGTCGCCGCCGGACTTGCGGGCCGGGAAGTAGCCCGCGTCCTTCTGCAGGCCGGCCGCGTTCTTCGACTCGGCGACGAAGTTCAGCCAGTCGCCGGTGTTCTTCTTGTCGGCGCCCTTCAGCATCGACAGCGCGCCGACCGTGCCGTAGCCGACCGGCTTCGCGTCCTTCAGCGGCGGCTGGACGACGATGTTCTCCTTGCCCCAGAACGGCTCGACGTCCGCCGGGGTGTTCTGCCAGGTGCAGGCGATCTTGCCCTTGGCGGTCGGGGTCTGCTCCAGCTTCGGCGTGGTGGTGACCAGGTCCTTGTCGGTGTATCCGCCGTCGACCAGCTTCTTCAGGTACGTCAGCGCCTTCACACCGGCCGCGTCGTTGAACGTGACCGTCTTGCCGTCCTCGGAGAAGACGTCGCCGCCGGCCTGCCACAGCAGCGGGTAGAAGGTCATGTTCAGGGTCTGCTGGGTGTCACCGCTGTAGCTGGTGGCGTAGTAGCCCTTCTCCTTCAGCTTCGGGGCCAGCGCCTCCAGGTCCGCCCAGCTCGTCGGGTAGGTCTTCTCGCCGATCGCGGCGAACACCCGCTTGTCGCAGATCAGCGGGTTGGCGCTGGTCAGGATCGGGGTGCCGAGCGCCTTGCCGTCGACCGTGACGGACTTCAGCGCGAAGTCGGTGTAGTCCGACTTGGCGTCGGCCGGCATGTAGTCGTCGGCCGGGACGATGTTCTTGGCGTACTTCGGCAGCTGGTCCGGGATCAGGTAGACCGCGTCCGGGCCCTTGCCGGAGGCGATCGCGGTGGCCAGCGCGGTGTCGCGGTTGGCCCACGGGAAGGTCTCCACCTTCACCTTGACGCCCTTGTGCTCCTTCTCGAACGCCTTGACCAGGCCGTCCCAGTACGCCTTGTTCTTGGCCTCGTCGAAGATGACCGGGTACGTCCACATGGTCACGGTGTTGCCGTCGCTGTCGCTCGAACAGCCGGCCAGCACACCGGCGGCGAGCACGGTGGCCAGGACGGGGGCGGCGACGGCACGGACTCTGGAACGGCGGGTGAGGAGACGGGACATGAG
>NZ_JBEYFB010000129.1:0-2730 GCF_040634135.1 Streptomyces sp. NPDC007164 | reverse complement strand
CAGGAGAAATTGATGCTCAAGCGAACCATGGTGACCCTCGCGACAGCCGTCCTCGGGTTGTCCGCTCTGGCTGCTGCCCCCGCTCAAGCAGCCCCCGTGGCCCAGGCCGATCCGCCCACCGGCTGCGTCACCTGGATCGAGTGGGCCCATGAGGGCCCCAACGTCCACTGGTACGGAGGGGGCAAGGTGCAGTGCGACACCGGCACCTACCAGGCCAAGGTGGTCTGCTACTCCGGGCAGCACGGCATGGGGTACGTCCTCTACGGCAACACCGTCGAGGCACCCGATGTGGCTGCGGTCACCTGCAACCCCGGCCACGTCGCGCAGAGCGTCCACGTCGTACCTGCGTAGCGGCATCCCGGACCTGCCACTGCCGAAGGGCGGAGCGTCCACGCGAGCCGGCCCTCTGCCTGTGGTATTCGCAAGCCGTGCCGCCAATCACGCGGCGGCAGCCGCGACGGCGCGGCCATCGTCATCATCACGGCCGGGACAACGGGGTGACGGGGCACCAACCACGCGTGCGTAGTACGCGTGGTTGGTGCCGGCCCCGGAGCGAGAATCAGCCGGTGACCACTCCCGGCCGCCCTCGGTTGGCGCGTCTAGTGCTCTGACCACGTAGGTTCGCCGGGGTGACCCTTGCGGCGGTTGGATGTGCGGTGACGTCCGATCCGACTGCTGGGGGGTGTGGTGGCTGAGCCTGTCCGTGTGCGCAGGTTGACCGACCAAGAGGGGCAGCGGCTCCAGCAGGTCGTGCGCCGGGGTAGCACGAGTTCGGTGAGCTACCGGCGCGCGATGATGCTGCTGGCCTCGGCCGGCGGGAACCGGGTCCCGGTGATCGCCCAGCTGGTGCAGGCTGACGAGGACACCGTCCGCGACGTGATCCACCGATTCAACGAGATTGGCCTGGCCTGTCTGGACCCTCGGTGGGCGGGAGGCCGTCCCCGCCTGCTCAGTCCTGACGACGAGGACTTCGTCGTGGCGACGGCCACCACCCGCCCGACCAAACTCGGCCAGCCCTTCACCCGCTGGTCGATCCGCAAACTCGCCGCCTACCTGCGGAAAGTTCACGGCCGCGTGATCCGGATCGGCCGTGAGGCGTTACGGTGCCTGCTGGCCCGCCGCGGCGTCACCTTCCAGCGCACCAAGACCTGGAAGGAGTCACCCGACCCCGACCGTGATGCCAAGCTCGACCGCATCGAACAGGTCCTGGAGCGGTTCCCGGACCGTGTGTTTGCGTTCGACGAGTTCGGCCTGCTGGGCATCCGCCCCACCGGAGGCTCTGGCTGGGCCCCTGCCGGCCACCCCGAGCGGCACCCCGCCACCTACCACCGCACCCAAGGCGTCCGCTACTTCCACGGCTGCTACTCGATCGGCGACGACACACTGTGGGGCGTCAACCGCCGCAAGAAGGGCGCGAACAACACCCTGGCCAGCCTCCGGTCGATCCGCGCGGCCCGCCCGGACGGCGCCCCGATCTACGTCATCCTCGACAACCTCTCCGCACACAAGGGCGAGCAGATCCGGCGCTGGGCCAGAAGGAACCGGGTCGAACTGTGCTTCACGCCCACCTACGCGTCCTGGGCCAACCCGATCGAGGCCCACTTCGGACCCTTGCGGCAGTTCACCGTCGCCAACTCCAACCACCGCCACCACACCGTCCAGACCCGGTCCCTGCACGCCTATCTCCGCTGGCGCAACAAGAACGCCCGCCACCCCGACGTCCTCGCTGCCCAGCGGAAGGAGCGTGCCCGCGTCCGCAGCGAGAAGGGCGTCCGCTGGGGCGGACGCCCTCTCAGGCCCGCGGCCTGAATACCCCTGTGAACTTGATCCAGTCGCAGATTTAGTCGGCGTAGGGGTTGCCGCCGAGCCACGTGGTGCCGTCGATCAATTCACGCGCCGCATCCAAGTGACCGCTATGGCATGCGACTTCAGTGAGCACGTGGATCACGATGCGCCGCGCATCAGGCAGTCGCCAGGTCGGCCAGATCTCCACGGGCCAGGCGGCGGGTTCCTGATCGGGCACGGCGGCGGCGATCACGGCGTCCGCGCGCGCGATGGCCGCCCGGTAGTCGTGGAAGACCTCCTCGGAGCTCATCGCCTCGGGTACGGACCAGTGTGCCTCCGCGCCTGCCACCAGCTGACCAGCCACATCCGGTTCGCCGGCGATCACCCCAGGGAACCAGAAGCGTTCGACATCCAGGGTGAGGTGGCGCACCAATGCCAGGCAGCTCCAGCCGCTGGGCAGCACTGGCCGCCGGAGATCCTTCTCCGAGAGCCCTGCGAGGATCCCGAGAACGTGCTGGCGCTGGCAATCCAGTGCGATCTTGAGGGCGTCCAGTTCGGCGTTCACCGGGCGGCGCACAATTCGGCGAGGGCTCGCCCGCTCTCCACTTCCCCCGCCGGGGCCCCGATGCGCTGGGAAACCTCGACCACCAGCTCGCCTGTCGTACTTCTCATCCTCACTCCTCCGTCAGCCCACTGAGCATGAACCTGAACTCAGCCTGGACGCTACACCGGGGGCACGACAGCACCTGACCGAGCACATTGGAGTCCCGCCCGACGCGGGTTACCACCAGACCCGTCCTGGGAAGGAGTGACCCGCCAACCGGTGAACGTTCCCGGTCACAGCACTAGGTCTGTTGTCGGAGTACGGCACGTACAAGAAGTACAACCACCACAAAACAAAAACAAAAACCAAAAAAAAAAACACGGGCGCAGACAAACAAGAAA
>NZ_JBEYFB010000128.1:0-2847 GCF_040634135.1 Streptomyces sp. NPDC007164 | reverse complement strand
CTACGAACTGGCCGGCGGAGACGTCGCCGAGCTGATGCGCGCGGCACGCCGGATCCTGACACAGATGCTGGCCGGGCAGCAGGGCCTGCTGGCCGAGCTGCACACCGCCGATGCCCGGACCAGGCCGTGACCTGACGCCGGCGGCGCGATCCGCGATGCGCGCGGCCCCGTCCCCGGAGCCGGGAACGGGGCCGATGATCACGCGGCGGGCCCCGCGCCGGGTCAGGCCTTCTTCAGGAACTGGGTCTTCAGGACCAGCCCCTTGACCTTCTTGGTGTGGCACTCGACCTCGTCGGCCCGGCCGGTGAGGCGGATGTTCTTCACCAGCGTGCCGCGCCTGAGGGTCTCCGACGTCCCCTTGACCTTCAGGTCCTTGGTCAGAGTGACGGAGTCGCCGTCCTCCAGGGCGGTGCCGTTGCTGTCCTTCACCACGATGTCGCTCATCGGTCTTTCCTTGCTGTTCGGGTTGTGCGGGCCGGCGGGTTGCCGCACCACTGCCGTGGGCGAGCCGCTACAGGGGCAGGGTGATCCAGATGCTCTTGCCGCGCCCGTCCGCGTCCGCGCGGACGACCGCGCTGCCGCCGAGCTGGAGGGTGAGCTCGACGACGGTCGCCAGCCCTCCGGAGCCGGAGCCGGTGAACGAGGCGTGCAGGGCGGGCTGGTGGGGGTGGCGGTCGTGGACGGCGAATGCGAAGGTGTCCGGGCCGCCCGCGAAGACGACCGTCAGGCTCGGGGAGAGTTCCGCGGCGTGCCGGACGCTGTTGGTGACCAGCTCCGCGACCATCAGCAACGCCGGATCCACGCAGGGGTGGCGGCGGCCGACCCCCCACTCCGCCAGGACCTGCTCGGTGGTCTCGCGGGCGATGCGGACGGCCGGCCCCATGGCGGGCACGGTCAGCACATGCCGGTACGGGAGGGCGTCGAGCCCGGTGCTCACTTCGCCTCCGGGAGGGTGTCGACGAGGGGGTCGTGGGTGACGGGGCCGGTCCGGCCGGTGACGGGAGCGGTCCTGTCGGGGGCGGGAGCGGTCCGGCCGGGGGCGGCGGGCAGCAGCCCGGCCCGTTGCAAGTGGCCGCGGGCCCCGGCGATCGCCTCCGGAGTGGTGGCGTACTCCCGGCCCTCCGCCCGCAGCAGCTCCAACGCGCCGACGGAGTCCAGTGCCCGGCGCTGACCGGGGCGGATGCCGGATGTGAGTACGGCGATGCCGCGCCGGTCGAGCCGCTCCACGGCGTCCTTGAGCACGAGCGCGCCGGTGGCGTCCAGGGTGGTGACCCACGACATCCGCAGGATCACCACGCGGACGTCGGAGACCTCGGACAGTTCGAGGAGGAAGCGGTGGGCACCGGCGAAGAACAGTGGACCGTCGATGCGGTACGCGACGATGTGCTCGGCCAGCAGCGCGTGTTCCTCCTCGCCGTGGTTGCCGGGCAGGTCGGGCCGGAAGTCCACCCGGTCCATCCGTGCCTGGAGGGCCACCGCCCGCAGCGCCAGCGCCCCGGCGACGACCAGGCCGATGACGACCGCGTACACGAGGTCCAGGGCCAGGGTCGCCACCGCGGTCAGCACCAGGACGGTCGCGTCCGCACGGGTGGCCTTCGCCATCGCCCGCAGCGAGCCGACCTCGACCATGCGGATCGCGGTCGCGATCAGCACCCCGGCCAGCGCGGCCAGCGGGATCCTGGAGACCAGCGGGGCGGCGGCGAACACGATGAGCGCGAGCACGGCGGCGTGGGCGAGGGCGGCGAGCCGGGAGGAGGCGCCGGCGCGGACGTTGACCGCGGTGCGGGCGATCGCACCGGTCGCGGGCACCCCGCCGAACAGCGGGGCGGCGATGTTCGCCAGCCCCTGCCCGAACAGCTCCTTGTCGGGGTCGTGCCGTCGGCCGACCGTCATACCGTCGGCGACCTGCGCGGACAGCAGCGACTCCAGCGCAGCCAGGGCGGCGACCGCGACCGCCGGGGCCAGCAGCGAGCCCAGCGCGGACGGGTCGACGAAGCCGAGCGACGGGGCGGGCAGCCCCGCCGGGAGATCCCCGATCGGGGCGGCGTCCAGGTGGAAGAGCTGCGTCACGAGGGTCGCGGCGATCACCGCGACGATCGAGAACGGGATGCCCGGCCGCAGACGGGCCCCCGCCAGCATCACCACGACCACCCCGGCCGCCAGCGCCGGGGCGGCCGGATCCGGGGAGTTCACGAACGCCTCGGCGGCGTGCCAGGTCGCCACGAGGACCTTGTCGCCCTCCGGCCCGGCCACCCCGAGCGCGTTCGGGACCTGTTGGAGGCCGATCACACACGCGATGCCCAGGGTGAATCCCTCCACCACCGAGGCGGGAATGTATGCCATGTACCGCCCGGCCCGCGCGACGGCGAGGCCGAGCAGCATCAGCCCTGCGATCAGCCCGGCCATCAGCACGCCGCCGGTGCCGTACCGGGCGACGATCGGCACCAGCACCACCGTCATCGCCCCGGTCGGCCCGGACACCTGGAGGCCGGAGCCGCCGAAGACTGCGGCGACCGCACCCGCGACCACGGCGGTGGCCAGCCCGGCCTCGGCGCCCAGGCCGGAGGAGACCCCGAATCCCAGCGCGAGCGGCAGTGCCACGATCGCCACCGTCAGCCCGGTCGGCAGGTCCCGGCGCGGATCACGGCCCATCGCCGCCAGATCGGCGCGCGAAGGCAGCAGCGACCGCAGCCGGGCACCGCCCTTCGCCAGGAGGCTGCTCACCGGGCCGTGACCTCGGCCTCCCGCAGCTCCGCCAGCAGTTCGTGCTGCCCGGCCAGCATCTGTGTCAGGATCCGGCGTGCCGCGCGCATCAGCTCGGCGACGTCTCCGCCGGCCAGTTCGTAC
>NZ_JBEYFB010000127.1:0-3049 GCF_040634135.1 Streptomyces sp. NPDC007164 | reverse complement strand
CAGCCGGCCAGCACACCGGCGGCGAGCACGGTGGCCAGGACGGGGGCGGCGACGGCACGGACTCTGGAACGGCGGGTGAGGAGACGGGACATGAGGTGGTCCTCCGAGGACGTGAGGGTGGGGCCGGGAAGAGGGGGAGTCACTGGGCCGGGACCGTCTGGACGGTGCCGGTGTGCCGGGCACGTTCGGCGGCGAACGCCGCGAGATGACTGCCGAGCGAGGTGGCGGGACCGGAGCGGACCGCCCCGGCGTCGCCGGTGGCGACGGCGGTGACGAACGCCTCGACGAGCGCGGCGTCCCCGCCGCCGTGCCCGTCGGCCGCGTTCGAACCGGAGGCGCCGAGTTCATGGACGGTGGTCTCGCCGGTCCGGAAGTCCTGCACCGTGACCCGCTCACCGTCCCCGATCAGCCAGCCGTGCGAGCCGAAGATCCGGGTCTGGCGGTGCGTCTGCTCGGTGAACGCCACCATCTGGAAGGTGGCGGTCACCCCGTCCGTCAGCTGCATCGCGAGGACCTGGTGGTCGACCACGTCGTTGTCGCTCCGGTACGCGCAGACGCCGTACGGGCCCTCGCGCAGCGCCTGCACGAGACCGGCCTCGTCGGTCGCCTCGGTGACATGGGTGACCGGCCAGACCGCGCCCTTCTCGCGCAGCGTCGGCATGTACAGCTTCAGCGCGCTGTACGGGCAGTCGGACTCCACCGCGCAGTCGAGGCAGCGCTCGGCGGATCCGGCCGGGGCGTTCTCCGGCCGGAAGTGCTTCAGCCCGCCGAAGCTGGACACCCGCTCGATCCGGCCGCCCATCACGTACGTGATCCAGTCCAGGTCGTGGCTGGACTTGGCGAGCAGCATCGGGGAGGAGTCCTTCTCGCTGCGCCACGGACCGCGCACATAGCTGTGCGCGTAGTGCCACCAGCCGACCGGTTCCAGATGGTCGAGGGAGACCAGCTGACCGAGTACCCCGGAGTCCACGACCTCCTTCACCAGGTCGGTGTACGGGGTGTACCGCATGACGTGGCACACCGCGAACAGGACTCCGGCCCGCTCCACACCCTCGACGATCCGCCGGGTCTCCTCCTCGGTCGGGGCGAGGGGCTTCTCGGCGAGGATCGCGTAGCCGGCCTCGGCCAGCGCCAGCACCGGCTCCACATGGAAGCGGTCCTGGGTGGCGACGATGACGGCGTCGGCGATGCGGTTTTCGACCAGCGGCCGCCAGTCGTCGAACTCGACGGGTGCGCCGGCGGCGGCCCGCGCCGCGGGGCGCGGGTCGGCGACGGCGACGAGTTCGGCGCGCTCGGGGTGCGCCTTGATCCACTCGGCGTACGTCAGACCGCGGTTGCCGGCGCCGACGAGCGCGACCCGTACGGGCCGGCCAGTGATCGGGGTATGCGTGGACACGGGAATCCCTGGTGCTCGATGGGCGTGGTGGTCAGATGCGCAGCGTGGCCGCGGTGTGGGCGACGCGGTCGCCCTCGTCCGGCAGCGCGGTGCGCTCGGTGCCGTCCTCGACGCAGCCGGTGTGCAGCAGATGGCTGTCGCCGGTGAACGCCGCGGGCCGCAGTTCGAGCCGGCCGCCGGTGAAGGTGGAGCCGGTGGCCCGGTAGCGGTTGGGGCCCTCGGTGGCCAGCACATGGGCGGTGCCCTTGGGCGCGGTCGAGTCGAGGCCGGTGAGCTGCCAGTCGACGGTCCGTCCGGAGCCGGTACGGGTGAGCAGGGCGCCGTCCTTGTTGGTGCCGCTCAGCCGTGTTCCGTCGACGCGCAGCCGCTGGTCCTTCGCCGAGGTCAGTTTCAGCCCGCTGTCGCGGAGTTCGCCGCCCAGCACGGTGACCTCGGAGTGTGCGAGCGAGACCGGGGCGGTGTCCTTGGAGCCGGTCAGCGTGCACTGGTCCAGAGTGAGCGGGCCGGTGCCGTTGAACACCGCGCCGTCGACGCCCTTCAGAGTGGAGCGCTGAAGGGTGAGCGGGGCGGTGACATTGGCCTGGGTGATCTCCGCGCCCGACGCGAACGCGAACGAGGAGTCGGCGATCACATTGGGGCGGGCCGAGAGGTCCGAGGCCCGGGAGACGATCAGCGGACCGGTGGCCGTGCAGCCGCGCATCTGCACACCGTCGGCGTTGACCCAGAGCATTCCGGAGCCCGCGAGGGACTTCTTGCCGATGACCAGGACGTCCTCCAGGGTCAGATCGGTGATCTTGACCCGGGCCACGAACCAGGAGCAGGCGTGCCGGCGTACGGTGATCCGCTTGGCCCTGCCGCCCCAGGCCGCGCCGGAGTTGGCGAAGGTCATCAGGCCGGAGTTGCCGGTGTAGACGAGGTCGTGCTCGAACTGGCCGTGCGTCACGAACGGGCCCTCGTCGTCACCGTCGCCGTGGCAGTTGGTGACATAGCAGTAGGCGGAGGCCGTGAAGTCGTTGAGGTGACGGGCGTTGGAGGTGTGACAGTCCTCGACGTGCCCGTACAGACAGTAGATCTGCTGGGTGAGGTAGCCCGCGCCGCCGTAGGTGACGGACTTCGGGTTGGTCAGCGAGCACTGCTCGGTGCGGTAGTACGTGCACCAGCGGCGCATCACCACCGGCCAGAAGGTGCCGATGGCCTCGATCCCGGAGACGTCGCAGCGCACCGCGTACTCGTAGGCGACCGGGTGCGAGCCGGTCATCTCGTCCTCGCCCCAGCCCTCGAAGACCATGTTGCGGACGTGGGCGCGGTCGACGGGCTCGACGCGGGTCCAGGTCAGGGTGCGGCCGGCGGCCAGGTCCCAGCCGATCTGGTAGTTGACCCGGATGTGCGTCGGGTCGACGACATCGGTGACCTGGACGAGCCGCTGGATCTCCTTCTCGTACTTCCCGGCCAGCGCGTTGATCTCCACGGCCCACCACTGGCCCACGGCGAACTTCGACGAGTCACCGACCTCGAAGAGGTCCGACAGGTCCGGCATCGCCGCGCTCAGGGTGTGTTCGACGGTGGTGTCGGTGACGGTGCCGCGGAAGGAGAGGACGGCGCCGAAGGGGTTGTCGTGGGTGTTCTTCTCGATGCCTTCGGTGCGTATGCGGT
>NZ_JBEYFB010000126.1:0-3365 GCF_040634135.1 Streptomyces sp. NPDC007164 | reverse complement strand
GCTACGAACGCAAAGCCGAACACTTCCTCGCCTTCACCAGCATCGCCTGCACCCTCATCTGCTACCGCCGACTGGCCAATTGAGATGACTTCTTATTGTCGCCTTCCCCCCAATAGGTGGTGGCCAGTAGTGCTGGCCTGTGACTGTTCTGCACGTTGCGGTCGGCGTGCGCTGGTGCGGTGATGCCGACTGCGGCTGTGCAGGCGGCCGTGACCGCCAGCCAGATGCGTTTCCTCATCGTCCTTCGTTTCCTCGGGCAGGGCGCGTCTTGTTCATGGTTCCCCGTTTCCCTGTGATGGGCCCTCACCGGTATGGCGCGGGCCTTGGAGCGCGTGATGGTTTGATCGTCGGGGTGGTCGTGCCCTTGCGGACTGGTGGACCCAGGGGCGGAGGTTCGATCCTGTCCGGCACTGTCACGTCGCTATCACCCAGTGTCAGGTCCCGCTCCCGGGCGCGCCGCTGTCGTCTCCGGCAGGCGCGAAGCCCCCGTTCCCGGGCGCGCCGCCGTCGTCTCCGGCAGGCCCGAAGGTCCTGTGCCCGGGTGCGGCGGCTGTGTTGGATGTGGCGGCGTGGGCGGTGCCGGTCACTCCGCCGGCGAGTGCGAGGGCGGTTAGTGACGCGGCGATGAGGTTTCGTGTGCGCATGTGGTGGTCTCCCCCTGTGTGCCGCGTGGGCCGAAAGGACCGGGCGGCATGTGTTCCTCGGAGTGCCGGGTGGCTCCCCGCAAGGCAACACTCGCATTCGCGCGAAGTGCGTGTCCTGGTCGTTCGGGCCCGCCCGAAACGCCCTCGCCAATCGCCCGCCGGGCGCTGAGTTCCTGGAGCGATGGCGCCCGGCTCGGGGTGGTGTCGTCGCGTCAGAGGGTCGCGTTCGAGGAAGGGCACGGCCGCTGCCGGTGCCTGGGTGGCCGTGCACGGCGCCAGGACCATGTCGGTAGCAGCCGGTAGCAGCCGGTAGCAGCCGGTAGCAGCCGGTAGCAGCCGGTAGCAGTCGGCAGTGTTGGTCTGACCATTGCGGTATCCGGCCGGTCAGCCGCCGTGGAGCAGGTGTCTGCCCAGAGGGCTGAGCGAGTGGAGAACCCGGTTGTCCACGCGTCGGGTCACCGCGAGTCCGGCGGTCCGCAGGACTGCGACGTGTTCACTGGCCGAGGATGCGGAGACGGACAGGATGGCGGCCAGCTCGCCGGTGGTGACCGCGCCGTCGAGCGCGGCCAGGACGCGAGCGCGGGTCCGCCCCAGCAGTGGCGCCAGCGCTCGCAGGTCACCGACCGAAGCGGTTTCGGCAGGGGCCGCCGGGTAGACGAGCACCTGCGGCAGGACCGGGTCGGCCAGGGCCACCGGCATCCGCCAGCAGAAGCGCGAGGGCACCAGGCACAGGCCCCGTCCGTCGAGGTAGAGATCGCGGCGCTCCGGATAGGGGGTCTCCAGGACCGGCGGCTCCCACCGCATCAGCGGACGCAAGGACGTGAGCAGTCCCTCTGCTCCGCGGTCACGCAGTGCCCGCAGTCGGATCGCCCGGTCGGCCTCCACGGCGGCCGTGCCGCAGCTCCAGGCGGGCGCGACGACGGCACGATGGACACGCCCCATCGCCAGGGCGAGCCGGTCGAGGCGGTCGGCACGCCCGTCGGCCAGGTCATGAATCCAGCCGGGGACTTGATGATGGCGGGCGAACGCCGTAGTGAGCTCGTCGGCCAGGCGCCGGTGCGGAGTACGGCACAATTCGTCGAGACCGGCACGCATTCCGTCCCGCCCCGACGCGGGTGTGAGGAAATCCGGGAAATATCCTGCCCGTTCGGGCGCGAGCAACCGCACCATGCGCACGTCGGCCGCCAGCTGCGCGCCCGTGACAGCGGCCGCGGCGCGGCGCCGCCACGCAGTGAACGCCGCCGCACCGCCCGCGCCAAGCTGGTGCACCGCAAGCACCGTGTCCCATAAAGGATCCGCTGCCACATGGACCGTCGCCAGGTCCCGGTCGGTGAAGTGAATACGCAGCATGAGTTCCCCGTGCCCCCCGTGGTCATTGAAAAACACGCGGGGAGATGCAAGGGCGGTTCCCCGCTGCGGTAAGTGTTCTCAGCTCCGTGAAAGAACAACTACGACACGGCCGAAACCCAGGCATGGGACCGGGTTCACCCCCGGCTCGCTCACCGTTCCTCATAGCTCGACCATGATGGTGAACTTCCGCTGGTCGAGGGAACGTTGATGCGGTTGAAGGTCGAGCATCTGTCGACGGATCGGGATGCCCCGCCGATGTGGTTATGGTCCTCGAAGACCGGCGTCGGCCCGGATGATGTGAACTGTTCCTGGCAGGCATTTCTCCGCCTCTTCGGTCTGGAGCACACGTGCCGCTTCGCGAAGCACACCCTCGGCTGAACCACCCCGAAACTCCGTACCCCCGAGACGACAGACCGCTGGACCTGGATCCTGATCGTCGCCCACACCCAGCTCCGGCTCGCCGAATCCCTCGCCGCGGACCTCCGCCGGCCCCGGGAGAAACCCACTGCACCCGACCGTCTCACTGCGCGCTGACGGCGACGTGCCGGCGCCGCTGCCGGACGGGCGGCGCCGAGGGGTGCACCACGGCAGTTCCATCAGCCACTGCATCAAGGCTGACGGCCCGACCGAGACCGGACCGGACGGGAGGATAGCCGCCTTGGGCGACACGGCCGATGTGGCCGGCGGCACACTGTCGCTGACGGTGATCCGCGCCGAGCCGGCGCGGATCACTGCGGCACGACAGGCGCCTGATCCCCACCTCCACTGTCTTGACGGACGAGCGCTGCTCGGCCCGGACGAGGCAGACGACCTGACCGACGGCCTTCACCCCACCGCCGCCGCGTACCGCCGAATGGGCAAGCGCTTTGCTGCCCACGCCTTCGCGACCGACGGTCCCTGCCGCTGAGCTGTTCTTGACCTCCGGTGTCGAAATGCGCTTCGAACTGGGCCGCTGGCCTGGGCATTCGCCGGACGCTGAGGCGGCCTTCGTCTGATCATGAGCTCCGAGCCGGGGCGAGTCAGGAACGTCAGCTCGACCGCCGAGTGCATCGCACCCGGCGCACACAGCACCGCGTCCACCAGCTCGAACAGCTCATCGCCACGAAAGGTCGGACACGCGTACTTGTGCACGGAGCTTGCCGGTCCGAGCGGTGTACTGACGTTGGCTCACACAGCTCTGATGGCGCATGGCCGGGCTTGACGTTGCTCTGCCCAGGTGGATGGGGGTGAGGCTGCTTTCGTTCAGCTGACCTCCGCCGGTCAGCCATCGGCAGTACCGGGCGGTCGGTGAGGTCGACTCGGGGCGCCCTGCCGATGTCTCCACCAGCGGGTTTCCCCGAGCCGCCTCCCGAACCCGGCGTGCCCGTCTCC
>NZ_JBEYFB010000125.1:0-3408 GCF_040634135.1 Streptomyces sp. NPDC007164 | reverse complement strand
TTGAGTTCATCGGCCGGATCGACAACCAGATCAAGCTGCGCGGCTACCGCATCGAACTCGGCGAGATCGAAGCAGCCCTCAGCACCCATCCCCACGTCCACACCACCGCCGTCACCACCCGCGAAGACACCCCCGGCAACAAACAGCTCATCGCCTACATCGTCGCCACTCCAGGCGACACACCCACCACACACCAACTCCGCACCCACCTCCAGCGGCAACTGCCCGACTACATGGTCCCGAGCATCTACGTCACCCTCGGTCAACTGCCCCTGACACCCAACGGAAAGGTCGACACCAAGGCCCTCCCCGCACCGGACCACCACCGACCCGAACTCGCCACCACCTACACCGCACCCCGGACGGACACCGAGCGCACCCTTGCCGCGATCTGGTCCGAGATCCTCGGTATCGACACCGTCGGCATCCACGACAACTTCTTCGAACTCGGCGGGGATTCGATCGTCAGCATTCAGATGATCGCCCGGGCCAAGAAGTTCGGTGTGCACCTCACCCCGCGGCTGATCTTCAAGAACCAGACGATCGCCGAGATCGCGGTCCACGCCGCCGCGGCCACTCCGGTCGACGCGGAGCAGGGCCGCGTGACGGGCGAGGTCCCGCTGACACCGATCCAGCACTGGTTCTTCGAGAAGGACCTGCCGACGTTCGACCACTTCAACCAGGCCGAGCTTCTCGTCACCGACGGGCTTGCCCCCGACGTGCTGCGGCTCGCGCTGGCCGACCTGATCGAGCACCACGACGCGCTGCGCCTGCGCTGTGTGGACGGGCCCGACGGCTGGCGGCAGTACCTGGACGAGACCGTGGACACCGACCTCCTCGACGTACACGACCTGTCCGGAGTCTCGGACGAGTCCCTGGCATCGGTGTCGCTGGACATCGCGGAGAAGACGCAGCAGGGCCTCGGCCTGGCCAAGGGCCCGTTGTTGCGGGCCGCCCTGCTGGAGTTGGGACCGACGCGCGGGCAGCGGTTGCTCACCGTCGTACACCACCTGGCGGTCGACGGTGTGTCCTGGCGGATTCTCCTGGAGGACCTGGGCAGTTGCTACGAGCGGCGGGCCGCCGGTCTCGCGCCCCTGCTGCCGGCGAAGACGACGTCGTTCCGGTCGTGGGCCCAGAGGCTGAACGGCTTCGCCGACTCCGCTCAGGCGCGGGCCGAGTGTGCCTACTGGGCCGAGCCCAAGCCGGCCGGCCGGGTGCCGCGTGACCGGGACGGCCGAAACGACCTGGGATCCGCCGCCAGCGTCGTGGCGGCGCTCAGCCCCGAGGAGACGCGTGCCTTGCTGCGGGACGTGCCACGGGTCTTCAGCACCCAGATCAACGACGCGTTGCTCACCGCACTGGCGCACGCCCTGCGGAACTGGACGGGGGACGACGAGATCCTGATCGGCCTGGAGGGACACGGTCGTGAGGATCTGTTCACGGACGTGGACCTGTCGCGAACGGTCGGATGGTTCACCTCCGTCTTCCCCGTCTCGCTACGGCTGGCGCCGGGATCCACCGATGCGGTGGCCTCGCTCGACTCCGTCCGCGAGCAGGTGGCGCGGATCCCCAACAGGGGCGTCGGCTACGGCATCCTGCGCCATCTCGGCGCCCCGGACGTGGCCGCCGCACTGCGCCGGCAGCCCACTCCGGAAGTGAACTTCAACTACCTGGGGCAGTTCACCAGGGACCTGCCGGGCATCGGGCGGTACGCCGGTCCCGACGAGCCCAAGGGCCACTCGATCAGCCCGGACGGGATGCGCTGGAACGTGCTGGACGTGACCGCCGCCGTCGAAGGCGACACGTTCGGCCTGTACATCAACTACTCGACCGGGCTGCACGAGCGGCGCACCGCCCAGCGCCTGGCCGACGGTGTCGTCGGCCACCTGCGCGAGCTGATCGCCGGCAGTGCAGACGGAGCCGCCGATGCCCGCCGGGAGTCCCCCGGTGTCCCACTCACCGATGTCGATGACGCCGACATGGCCGCGATCCTGAAGAGGTTCTCGATATGAGCGCGCACAACGTGGAAGACGTCTACGGACTCTCACCCCTGCAGTTCGGCATGCTTTACCACTCGCTGGAGGACACTTCCGACACGCGCCCGTACGTGGTGCAGATGACGGAGGAGATCGAAGGACCCTTCGACGAGACGCTGTTCGGAGCCGCCTGGCAGCAGCTCGTCGACCGGCATTCGATCCTGCGCAGCGCGTTTGTATGGGAAGGAGTGTCGGAGCCGGTGCAGGTGGTGCAGCGCCGAGCTCCCCTCCCCTTCGAGGTGAGGGATCTGCGCGGTCTGTCCGGTCAGGAGGAGCGGCTGAGCACCTTCCTGGCGGAGGACTGGGACCGAGGGTTCGACCTCTCACGGGCCCCGCTGGTCCGGGTCACCGTGCTGCGGATGGGGGAGGAGCGCCTGATCGTTGTCTGGTCGTTCCATCACATTCTCCTCGACGGCTGGAGTGTGCAGATCCTCCAGAAGGAACTGTTCGCCCTCTATCGCGCGCTGCTCGGCGGCACTTCCGCCGAACTGCCACCGACCGTCCCCTACCGCCGCTACATCGAGTGGCTCAACTCCCGGCAGGACGACGGCTCCGAGGCGTTCTGGACCGGTTACCTCGCAGGCGTCACCGAGCCCACCGCCCTGCCCATCGACCGGGACACCGGTGACACGGGAGTCGGCGAGTTCGAGGTATGTGCCTCCGCAGGGCTGTTCGCGCGGGCCCGGGACTACGCCAAGTCCCAGCGCGTCACGATGAACACACTGGTGCAGGGCCTGTGGTCGGTCCTGCTCTCACGGTACAGCCGCCAGGACGAGGTGCTGTTCGGATCCACCATCTCGGGCCGGTCGATCGATCTGCCCGGCGTCGAGTCGATGATGGGCCTGTTCATCAACACACTGCCGGTGCGCGGCCGGCTCACGGGCGACCTGGTCGTCTCCGAGTGGCTGCGGGATCTCCAGGACGAACAACTGGAGATGCGGCAGTGGGAGTACTGTCACCTCGTCGACGTGCAGAAGCACAGCAGCATCCCGCGCGGCGAGCCACTGTTCCGGTCGATCCTCGTCTTCGAGAACTACCCGGTGGTGCAGAAGCCTTCGGACTTCCCCGAGGGACTGACCCGGCGCCTGGTCAACTGTGTGGAGCGCACCGGGTACCCGCTGACCCTTGTCGTATCGGCGGGCCGGGCCTTGGAGTTCCGCTTCGTCTACGACCGGAGCAGGTTCGACGCGAAGACGATCGAGCGCATGGCCGGCCACCTTGAGAGCCTGCTGACCTCCGTTGTGGAGTCGCCCGGTGCACGCATCGGCGATCTCAATATGCTTACGGTGGGGGAGCGGCGGGAGGTGTTGGTCGAGTGGAATGGTGTCAGTGGTCCGTATCCGGATACCGCGACCATTCATCAGCTGGTCGA
>NZ_JBEYFB010000124.1:0-3479 GCF_040634135.1 Streptomyces sp. NPDC007164 | reverse complement strand
CATGATCAAGCAAAGGCCGCTCCGCTGTCCGGCGAACAGCAAAACCCGTGGCCAGCCCGCCCAACTAACCAAAGGCAAAGGTTTAAATACAAGCTTAGAAGCCGCACAGATAGGCGTGTTGGAGACACCCGGCAGGGGCGGTGGGGCACCATCTTGCTGATCACGGTGTGGCGACGTTCCGTGATTACTGAGGGGTGTTTTGTGCCTGTCCTGCCGTCCTGGCTGACCGAGCCGTTGTGGGAGCAGTTCGCGGCATTACTGCCCGAGCGGCCGGTCTGCGATCCGGCTCATCCGCTGGGCTGTCACCGGCCACGCATCAGTGACCGGGTTGTCTTCGACAAGTTGCTGCAGCTGCTGCGGTTCGGCTGTTCCTACCAGGCGATAGCCGACAGCACGTGCTCTGCCACCACGATCCGCACCCGCCGCGATGAGTGGATGCGGCTGGGTGTCTTTGCCCGGCTGAGGCAGCTCGCGCTTCAGGCGTACGACCGGATCGTGGGGCTGGTCCTGGACCAGGTCGCCGTCGACGGCTGCATAACCAAGGCTCCCGGCGGTGGCGAGGTCGCGGGGCGCTCGTCGGTCGACCGCGGCAAGCAGGGCCTGAAACGCTCCGGCATGGTGGACGGCTACGGCATCCCCCGGGGGCGTGTCCTGGCCGGTTCCAACCGCCATGACTCACTACTCCTGGCCCCGACCGTGGATCTCCTGGGCGATTTCGCGCCCTTGCCCGAACAGACTATTGTCCACCTCGACGCCTGCTACGACAGCGACAGCACCCGCACCCTGCTGGCCGGGCGCGGCCTGCACGGCCGCATCGCGCACAAGGGCGAGAAAGCCCCCATCCGGGCGAGCCGACGGTGGCATGTGGAGCGCACCCATGCCTGGCAGAACGCTTTCCACCGCCTGGCCCGCTGCTTTGAGCGCCGCGCCGTGGTCGTCGACGCGTTCTTCGACCTTGCGGATGCCATCATCACCGTCCGTAGTCTGATCCGCCGGGCGTGGACCAGCCACCGCTGGCACACCCGACCCCACCGCCGCCCCTGAACTATCGACGTTGGCACGCCCCCGGTGGCGTCGGCCACGTGGCAGCCCCCAGGGGCGTGCCGTGCGGGACGCGGTCAGCGGGGGCCAGCACTATGGACGATGGTGGACGCGACCGGGACCCTTGGTGGCGAACAAGCCCGGCCCCATCCGGTTCGGCAGTGAAGGTTCAGTTGTCGCGTGTTTCAGCAGCGCGAAACGGTAGACCTGCGTAGACGCGCCGCTTCAGCTCGCGGAAATCGTCGAAACCGTCCATGTGGGTGATCGCGTTGCCGTCGTCGTCATGGTCGTCGAACACGCGCAGTAGGTCGCGGTCGAAATGGTCCAGCATGCGGAGGTCGTCTATGTCAATCACGGCTGGTGGGGTCGCGATCTCAAGGCTCGGCCGACCGATCACCGCGTTGGCGCTGAGCGCGCCACCGATCGTGAAGTGATGGTGTTCGCCATAGAAGAGCTGGGCATGGACGTCGCCGCCGACGTAAGCGCCGCAGTCGTTGTAGTCGCCGATGAGCCGATCGGTGCTCAGGTCGCCGTGGACCTCGAGCCAGCCGGCGGTCACCACGTCGCGAGCCCGCATGTTGCCGGTCACCAGCAAGAAGGACTCGGGGTCGTCGCTGTCGCCGTACACGCCGTCGACGACCAGATCGCCGAGCACGACCAAGAGGTAGGCGCGCTCGTGTGTCAGGTCGAGGTCGCCGGGTATGTGCAGGTCGTCATCGACAAGCCAGATATCGCTGGTGTAGTCCTCGATCTCGTCGAGCGACGCGGTCACACGCTTGATCTTGTACTCGTCGTGGAACCGGCCGATTGCCGTGAGGACCTCGGCTCGGGAAACCTGATTCCTCTTGTAGCTACGCGCGTGGGTAATCATGGCCAGGACACTCTCCACGTGTGATTGGCGCCGAGTTCTGTCGAAGTGTGTCTACGCAGACGACGAGCCGCCGAGCGGACCTCTTCGAAGCCGCACCGGCATGCTAAACACCCTCACTGACACGCCCGCTCCGGCCCGACACCCCACGCCGAAATGCCGTAGCGCAATAGGTACTTCTACCGACACCACCGATCTCGAGCAGCCACCGTACCCATAGCGACAACCACAGTCGGTAACAGCAGCCCCGCCCTCACCCTGACCTGACCGAATTGCCCAACCGCCCTATCCGCGCGGGTTGTTAGTGCCGCATCAGGCGGCGGGCACCCCCATGACGGGCGCCCACACGCAGTCGTCGACAGGGCGAACATTGCCTGATGCTGCACCTGCCATTGTCATCACCATGGATGACGACTGGTATCTGCAGGCGGGCAGTGGAGCACGATTCGACTGGGGCCCCACGGGCGCCGGGTGGCTCTCGCCCGCGGTCGCGTGTCTGGTGGTGATCGACGTGCTGTCGTTCACCACTTCGGTGACCGTGGCCGTGGAGTCCGGCACCCGAGTCTTCCCGTACGCCTGGCGTGATGCCTCGGCATCGGCCTTCGCGGACCGCGTGGACGCTCGGCTGGCCGTGGGACGGCGCATGGCCACATCTGCATCCCCCTGGTCGCTGTCTCCGGCGGCACTGAGAGACGCGCCTTTCACTCCACAGCTGGTCCTGCCGTCTCCCAACGGCTCGTCGATCTCCGCCGCGGCCGGTGGCTCGACGGTCGTCGCGGGCTGTCTGCGCAACGCGACCGCGGTGGGCCGTTGGCTCGCCCGCAAGGGTTACGGAACACCCGCCCGCCCGGTTGCCGTGATCGCCTCGGGCGAGCGCTGGCCGGACGGCAGCCTGCGCCCCGCCCTGGAGGACCTGCTGGGCGCGGGAGCCTTTCTCTCGGCACTCAGAAAGCATCGTGGCGGTCCCTTGTCCCCCGAGGCGGCCACAGCGGCCGCATGCTTCGAGACAACGCCGGATGTCATCGCCACGGTGACCGCCGGCGCATCCGGGCAGGAGCTCGTCTCAGGCGGCTTCCCCGAAGACGTACGCATCGCAGCGCAGTTGGACGTCTCCGACACGGTGCCGGTCCTCACCAACGGGGCATTCACAGCAGCCGGATGACCTCCGCATCAAACAGGAAAGGCCCCCGCCGCTGGCGGGGGCCTTTCCTGTTCTTCGGAGCCCCAATGCGGAATCGAACCGCAGACCTTCTCCTTACCATGGAGACGCTCTACCGACTGAGCTATTGGGGCGCGCTGCTCTGTGCAACGAGATAAAGCATACCCTGAACTCGAGGATGCTCAAAACCACTGGTCGCAGCCGACTCTGACGGGCTCTCACCGGGCCCAGTACCGCCTCTCACGTGGCGATGCCGGACCTTTCCGGTCGGGGCCGGGCCGGCCTGTGTCCGCCGTCGTCGGGCAGATCGTGAACACAGAAAAGCCCCGTGTCCACAAGGACACGGGGCTTTCCCGTAAAAGGAGTTCGGCGGCGTCCTACTCTCCCACAGGGTCCCCCCTGCAGTACCAT
>NZ_JBEYFB010000123.1:0-3584 GCF_040634135.1 Streptomyces sp. NPDC007164 | reverse complement strand
CGCCAAGGGCGCAGGCGCCGGCCTCTCCAAGATCGGCGACATCACCAAGGGCCTCAAGGGCATCAGCAACATCGACATCCCCAAACTCCCCGACGACGCCATCACCATTCCCGAGGGCTCCCTCAAACTCTCCGACGGCACCTTCCACCTCCCCGAGGGCGCGCCCGTACCCGAAGGCGGGGTCAAACTCCCCGACGGGAACGTCAAGTTCCCCGACGACGTCCCCGTCCTGCCCGAGAGCACCACCAAGCTCCCCACCCACACCGACGCGCCCGTCCAGTACTTCGACCACGAGGGCAACCTCCTGGACGAACACGGCGACATCGTCCAGAAGGCCGAAGACGCCCCCAAGGAGGGCTCCCCCACCGTCCCGCACACCGACGGCCCGGACCCCACCACCCCGCACACCAACACCCCGGACCCCACCACTCCGCACCCCAACGAACCGGTCAGGGAACCGGCCCTGGTCGGCGTCGGCGCCAACACCGCCGACAACGTCGCACACGTCGGCGCCAACGCGGGCGACAACGTCATCCACCTCGGCAGCGACCTCGGCGACACCGGCCGCTTCGCGGACGACCTGCCCACCACCCACAACCCCGCCGACAACCTCCCCGGCGGCCACGCCGGCGACAACCTTCCCGGCGGAAACGCGGGCAACCACCTCCCCCACGCAGGAGCGGCCGACCACCTTCCCGGTGGCCACGCCGACGACCTCGGCCACGGTCCCACCGCCGGACATGAACCGCCCAACACCCACCCCGGCGGCCACGGCGACGGCCCGCGAGGTCCGCACGACCCGACCCCGCCCCACCACAACGACCACACCCCGAACAGCCACGCCGACGACGCCGCCCACCACGGCAAGGACGAGGGCACCCCGCACCACGGACCCGACGACACGCTGCCCCATGACGACGGCATCCCCCATGACGACGGTGTCCCCCATGACCCCGACGGCCCGCACGGACCCGACGGACCCGACGGCCCGGATCACCCCGGCGGCGACGGCCCCGGCAACGAGCCGCACGGCAAGCCCGTGGACCCCCAGCCCGACTGGCACGGCCAGAGCGCGGACAAGATGCGTCACTACCGGCGCCCGGCCCTGGACGTCTCGCATCTGCCGTTGAAGGATCAGCTGCCTCTCCTGGAGCGGGAAGCGTCCGCTCTCGCCGACGACGCGTTGAAGGCTCCGGCCGGAGCGGCACCCGCCGGTCTGAACCATCTCGAATCCGGCTGCGCCGGAAGCTTCCTGCACGACAACACGATCACCGCGCACAGCAGCACCACTAAAATGCACGGCCAGAAGCTCCCGAAGCGGCATGCCGTGCTCGACGACATCCTGAAGAACGTCGAAGAAACACTTGAAGCCGAAGGGAAGAACAAGGGGATAGGGCACGGCAAGTGCGCCGAGATTTCACTGATCAGCGATCGATTGCATCAAATCGACCCCACAGGTAAATCGATTCGCACAATTGACGATGCCAAGGCCGCCCTGGAGGGGGGCGTGATGCATTCACGCCAAATCGGCGACCTCCGCGATCGCGTCACAGGGGAACTCGACCGTGTGCACAATGAGTTCCTGCCCCCTTGCCGCACCTGCGAGCATGTACTGCCTCAGCTGGGCATTCGAGTACACTCGTAGCACCCCTGTTTCACGAAACGGAACAAATAGTGAACCATGAACAGCTGACACCCGAAGTGCGCAATTGGCTGACTGCGTGCGACTGGTCTCCGAGTCGTGATATCGGGGACCTTGCCGATGAATTGATTCAGATTCGACTGAAGGACGCCGAGCAGCACGGGGTGACCCTGATCCCGACACCGCAGGCAGTTCGCGTCATCCGCAGCTACGGCAATCTGCGACTCGCTCATCCCACCGACCGGGAATCGGCGTGGATCATGAACCCGACGTTCGGATACGACGGCGACGCAGCGCTCATCAAAGAGCTGGCCTTCGAACTCGGTACGGAACTCTTCCCCATCGGTTACGAGTCCCTCGAATACGGAATCATTCTGGTCGATGAACAGGGCCGCTTCTTTGTTCTCCACCACACCGGCGGTTACTACATGGGAGCGAACGACTCAGATGCATTTTCCAGGTTTCTGATCGGGGCTACCCCCCTGGACGCGGAGGACTTCTTTGTCTGAGCAATATCCCGCCGTAGCCTCCTCCCTACTGATCAACGGTCAAGTGGTCAGCCACACCAGTCTGATCGGGGAAGGCACCGCCGATCTCCACCCCGCCGTCCGGTCGTTCGTCGAGTCGCTGCCGGCCGATGTGCGCAGGCCGTTCACCGGGCGCTGTGCCGAATCGGCTCTGGTGTCGGACCAGTTGTGGGCGCTCGACTCCGCACGGAGCGACGGCCGCACGAGCACACTCGACGAAGCCGCTCCGCACTTCGCGGGATCCGCCATCATCTCCAAGATGATCCGTGGTCAAGGACACCCCGATCACGGCAGGACCACGGAGCCGTGCGAGGTCTGCCGGCTGCTGCTCCAGAAGTTGGGTGTGCAGGTAATGGCTTGAGGGACTTGATCCGAAGTGAGCACTGAGCTGCCACGCACGGTCCTGGAACGGTTGCGCTCGGTCGACTGGTACGGCGACCGGGACCTGGCCGACAGCCACTCGCGTTCCCGCGCCCTGCTGATGCGGGAGTACCTGCGTCGCGCGGCGCTGTGGGCTCAGGCGTACGGCGCCAGGGAGGAATGGCCCTTCTTCGACGTCACCGAGTTCGTCGACCCCGCGTTCCGGCTGGACCCGGAGGTGGAGTCTGAGCTGGAGGACTACCTGGCGCACAACGTCGGCACGCCGTCCACGGCAAGGACATGCCGGGGTGCCGTGCGCTGGGCGGCGCTCCGGGCCTGGAGCAAGGCCGCTCTTCCGGAGCTCCCGGACCCGTACGAGCCGTTGCTGCTCATGTACGGGCGGGGCGGTGGCTACTCGATCGAGGAGTTCATCGACCTGTACGGGGTGATGATCCCGTACGGGAACTTCGAGTCCAATCTCAACGCCGAGCCGTTCCCCACGCCGGCCCCGAGCACACTCGACGCCCTCGATGCCGGAGCGGCCGGCAGGATCATGTACTACGCGAAGGTCGGTGAGGGATATCCGCGCAGCAGCCCACGCGGCATCCTGCGGCGGCGTCTCGTCGGCAGGGAGGCCGAGACGCACGACGAGGCCTTCACCCGCAGTCTTCGCTGGGAGCCGACGGAGTACCTCAGGCTCTACGAACTCGGGCACAACGACGTCGACCATGTGCGGATCTCCGAGCGGGAGGCTGCCGCGTTCATCGAATCGACGGTGAAGAGGCTCAGCGGATCATGATGATCCGCCGGGCCGGCAGGCGGTCGGCCGTCGCTCACGATCGTGTGTGCGGCGTGAAGATCGGCCGAAGATCTTCGGGGTCCCGTCGCGCCGGAAGGGCTCCCGACCCTCCGCGCTCCGGTCAAGTGCTCTGTTTCCGCACCTCATTGCCGGTGATGGCTATTCGGTGACCATGTCACAGCCTGTCCACAGCCCGGTGGTCTTCGATTGCTTCGGCATCCGGGAGTTGATAGGCATGATCCGTGCATTTGTTCGT
>NZ_JBEYFB010000122.1:0-3763 GCF_040634135.1 Streptomyces sp. NPDC007164 | reverse complement strand
CTCAACGCCTTCGACATCACCTTCGACGGCCGACTCACCGCCGGACGCCGGTAGAAACAATCAACCGAGTCCCACCGTTCGCTGTACAGACCCTCCCGGGCTCGGGGCGGCGGCGTTCACAGTTCAGGGGGCGTCTCGGGGATCGGCGGCCGGCCAGTCCCTCGCGCGCGTCGGCGGGGCCGCGCGCGGGCCGGGTCTCCCAGCCCGGGACGGCTCGTGTTCGCACCCCCTCGCTGGTTCATGGGCGGGGCGGGTCCGGGTGGGGCGAGTCCCCGCTGTTACGGCTGTGTGTGCTGGTTGTGGTTCGTGCGGAGGGCGGTCCGGAGGCGGTGTCCAGCGTCGGTGTCCGGGAGCCTGACCCGGTCGGGGTTCTTGGAAGTGGGACGGGCCAGGACCCGCTCCCGTTCTCGGGGGCCGTGGCGGTGCGCGGTGCGCAGCTGGTAGAGGCTTTGTAGAGAGGCTGGGAGATTCCCGGTTCGCCCCGGCTGACGAAGGGGGCCATGGCCTCCATCGACTCCCGACCGGGCCCGGGCCCGATGCGTTCGGCGACCCGGCGGCGGTATGCCTTCTGCCGGCACGCTCCGTCGCAGTACGCGGAATCTGCACGCGCAGCCGTAACGCCCTCGCCGCCGACAAGGAGGTACGCCGTCCTGCCGGACAACCCGCCCGGCGCGCGTACGGACAACGTCGCCCCGCCCGATCGGAATTGGCCTACATGAGATGGGTCAGCTCGTGGTTCCCGGGGGTGTAGATCTCCCGCAGCGGCTCGCACAGGTGCCAGGCCCGGTGCAGGGCTTCGGCCTCGTGGATCGAGCCGATGGTGTGCTCCTCGCGCCCCGTCTCGCAGACGCCGCAGTCGGGCTGCCGGTCGGGCAGCCACGCGGCGTGCGTGGTGATCAGGTGATCGTCCAGGTGAAGCCGCGTCAGGGTGAGCGGCAGCTTCCAGTGGCGCGGATCCGCGTTGTAGCGGCGGGAGCCGATCAGGTTCATGCCGTAGTCGACGGCGAGATTCCGGCAGTCATCGCACGCGGCCATACGTTCAATGAGTTCACGGGGCACGGGGCCTCCTACTGAGCCTGGTAGATGCGATGTGTTTTGTGCCCGGCGGCAGAGTGCTCGATCACCGCCGCGTGCACGCTGACCGGCGCGGTGACCCGCACCGAGGAGACCGTCGTGCTGTACGCCCGGTCCGGCAGGGTCGTCACCCAGCACTGGATGGACCTGGCCGTCGCCGGCATGGAGCTGCGCCCCGGTACGGTCCTGGACGGGGAGGCGGTGTACACCGAGCGCCGCGCCTTCCCGCTGGAGCTCCTCACTGATGTCGGGCCGCCGGTCCAGGCGGTGCCCGCCACGGACGACCGGGACGTGGCCGTGCTCTGGTGCGGCGCCCTTCGCGAGCAGGGCATCGTGGCGTCTCGCGGCTTGTGTGCGCCGCGGTTACTGTCTGGCAAGGGACTGGGGAGGGATGTATGGGGGAGAGGGCCGGACCGGCAGAAGACGCGCCCTTCCGCGGGGCCCCGGATGCCGGCAAGGTATACATCCGCCGGGCCGGGGCAACGAGCAAGAGCCGAAGCCCTCCGCCTGACCAGGCGAGACGCCGGCCGGCTGGCACCGGGCCGGCGCCGTCCTCGCCGGCGAGGGCCTCGGAGTGTCCGAGCCGCGGGTGCGCGGCTGCCTGCGCATGAGGCCCGCGGCCCCGCTGGGCGTGCAACTGGCCGACGCCGTGAGGGAAGCGGCACACTCGGAACTGGTCCGGCACCGACCAGGAGTACCGACTGGCAGGTGTCTCTCGGTGATCCCTCACGGCAAACCGGCGTGCTGGAGAGTCGCCCCGCCGCAGCTGCGCTCGCTGCAAGCGGGGACGAACTGGCCCGGTCGCCCGTGGCCGGGCCCGACGGTGTGTCAGTGCCGGGGGTCCACCAGGATCTTGACGGCCGTCTCGTTGTGGTGGATGAGGGTCTCGAAGCCTTCGCTGACGAGGTCGTCCAGGCCGATGGTCTTGGTGATGAACGGCGACAGGTCGATGCGCCCCTCCTGCACCAGCTTGATGGTCTGCGGGTGGGAGTTGACGTAGGCGATCGTGCCGCGCAGGTCGACCTCCTTGAGGACGAGCTTCTGCATGTCGATCGACGCCGGCTTGCCCCAGATCGAGATGACGGTGATGACGCCACCCGGCTTGACCGCGTCGAACAGCGTGTCGAGTACGACGTTGACGGACGTGGCCTCGAACGCGACGTCCGCGCCCTTGCCGCCGGTGAGGTGCCGCACCTCCTCGGCGACGTCGGTGACGGCGGGGTCGATGACATGGTCGGCGACCTTGGCGTCCAGCGCCTTCTGCCGACGCAGCGGGCTGAGCTCGGAAACTGCGACCTCGACGCCCATCGCCTTGAGCACCGCACAGGTGAGCAGCCCGATGGGGCCGGCGCCGCCGACGAGAGCGAAGTCGCCCGCCTTGGCGCCCGAACGCTCGAACGCGTGGTACCCCACCGACAGCGGCTCGATGAGGGCCGCCTGGTCCAGCGGGACGTCTCCGACCGGGTGGACCCAACGACGCTCGACGACGATCTTCTCCGCAAGCCCGCCGCCGCGGCCGCCCAGCCCGATGAAGTTCATGTCGGGCGAGATGTGGTAGGTCGGGTTGTTCTCGCTGGTGTCGACCTCGGGGCGCAGGATGTATGGCTCGACGACGACGCGGTCGCCCGGCTTCAGGTCCTCGACGCCTTCGCCGACGGCGTACACGACGCCGGACATTTCGTGGCCGAGCGTCACGGGGGCGGACTCGCCCGAGACCGGGTGCGGGTGACCGGCCGGCGGGACGAAGATCGGTCCGTCGAGGTACTCGTGCAGGTCGGTGCCGCAGATCCCGCAGAACGCGACATCGATGCCCACCGCGCCCGGCCGGAGAGCGGGCTCCGGGATGTCCTCGATGCGGATGTCACCACGGTCGTAGTAGCGTGCAGCCTTCATTTTGAGCCGACTCCTTCATTGATGTTCTGTTCACACCTTATGCCCGAGCCCTTGCCGCAAAGTGAGGTGGGCGCCCCACGCAGCACAATCTCGTTAAAGATTAAACAATGTAGTGCAATGCGAGTCAGTCACGGGGGCGACGAGTGCCCGCCCGGCGTCAACGGGCCGTCCGAGAAGCACTGCAGACTGCTGGTGGACACCTGGGCCTGCTTCGCGAAGAGCCGCGAGGAAGGCGGCCATGTTGCGGATCGCGGTGCACATGACGAACGAGATGGCCAAGAAGCTCGGCTGCGATGGCCGGCCGATGCCCGAGCCGGGAGGCTGGGCCTTCAGCCGCCTCGGATCAGGCACAGAGCCCCGCCCGCCTCCCGCCCGCTTTACCAGCGCATGCCGAGAGCATCGAGGTCGGCCCGTCGCTGCTCGGCGAGCTTCCCAGCCCGTTTGCCTACGTTGTCGAGCCATGTGCCGAGCTTGACGACCACGGCCCCCTCGGCCTCGTTCGGACGGCCTGACGGACTGCTTCCCGTACCCAGGTCCAGGTGTTAACGCTGGGGGTGGTTAGTTGCGGTGGCGGGTGGTTCGTGAGCTGGGGTGTTGATGATTGATTGAGAACGGTTTCGGAGTGGTTTTGAGGGTGTGGGATGGGGGTCTGGCCTGGGGTTGTTGCAGTTTCGTTGAGACTGGGCGCGGGATGTCGCGGATAAGCTTGTATTTAAAGGTTTGACTTTGGCGTGGCCTGCGGAGTCGTGTCCGTTCTGTTGTGTTTCTTGCCAACGGGGTGGCGGGGTGCGGGGGT
>NZ_JBEYFB010000121.1:0-3830 GCF_040634135.1 Streptomyces sp. NPDC007164 | reverse complement strand
GATGCGGGCCTGGGTCGCCGAACAGGACTGGCTCACCCTGGAACGATTACCCGCTCTACGCTCCCGAGCTGAATCCGGTGGAACTGCTGTGGTCCACGCTCAAGAAGCGCGAACTCGCCAACCTCGCCGACGACCACCTCGCCGATGTCGCCGACGCTACCGGGCAAGGCATCCACCGCATCAACGCCAACCCCCGCCTGCCATGGTCATTCCTCGCCCATACGGGCCTGACCGTCCACCCACCACACCCACCGAACTTACGAAAAGATCAGTAGGAGGCGGACCAGCTGGCGTACCCGCCGTGCTCGTCGCACTGCCTCGACTGCCAAGCACCTCGTCACCGCGGTCGTGCGCGTGCCGTCCTGACGCCGGGTTCACTGTGCGAGCCCAGGAAGGCGGTCTGCGAACCGATGGCCTGAGCGACGACTTCTGAGTGCGTCAGCTGAGGATGGTGCCCCGCGCCGGCAACCACTGTCACGGTGGCGTGCGGGAGGGTGTCCAGCAGCGACTGTCCCTCAACGGTGAGCGGATCGTTGGAGCCCAGGACGATGTGGACACGCCCTGGGTAGTGCTGCAGCTTGGCCTGGAGGTCGGCACGCCACTGCGGGTTCGCCGTGGCAGCCAGAAGCTCGGCGGCGGTGGCCCCGACGGTGCCGCGGCGAAGATCCGCGACAGCCGACCGGAGAGCGGCCGCGTGGCCCGTGGCGCCGGTCAGCCGCTCGGCCAGCGCCTCGGGGGGTGTCCGCCTCAGGTACCAGCGGGTCAGGGCCGCCCGCCTGGCGGTGCGGGGCGGGGGCCCCTGCAGGAAGAACGGTGACACCAGCGTGAGTTGATCCACCGCATTGGGGTGGGCGGTCGCGGCGTCGACGGCGGCCGCGGCGCCGATGGAGTGACCCACCAGGTGACGGGCACCGGTCTCGGTGACCAGCGCGGTCAGCCAGGACTGCCAGTCCTCGCGGCGTCCGGCGCTCATGCCCAGCCCCGGCAGGTCGACGGCGCGCGCGTGCCCGACCGCCGCGACGACCGGTGCCCAGGTGTCGGCGTTGACCGGCAGACCGGGCAGCACCACCGTGGGTGCGCCTGCCCTGCCGAGCTCGAAAGTCCGTATCCCGCCCACCTTGGTGAATCGTCTGTCACCTGCGGGGGCGTCGCCGAAGCGGTGGGCTGCAAGGTGGTCGGCCCAGCGGCGGATCGTCGTGGCGGTGTCCGGCATGGCCAGCCCGTGCCGGGCGGCGAAGGCATGGGCCGAGTCGGTCGGGTAGCGGTCGGTCGACAAAAACGTCAGGGTCTCCGGATCAGCCTTGGTGAGCCACTGAGGCAGCCGCTTGAGCAGGGACACCGGGATCCGTGTCCTGGGTGCCTTGACCCCGTAGTGCTCCGCTATCAGCGTGAGCAGGTCGGGCAGTGCGGGCGTGCCGTCGTCCAGCGTCCAGTACGCAGTGCGGTGGGCGGCCTCGTCCATCGGAAGCAGCGTCATGAAACGGGCGAGGTAATCGACCGCGACCACGGGGACGAACGTGTGCCCGTTGCCCGGGAGTGCGGGAAGCGAGCCGTGCCAGAGGTCTTTCATATTGGAGGCGAGTCCGAGGTACTGGTCGGACTCCCCGGTGGCGCTGTCGCCGATTACGCTGGCCGGGTTGACGATGGACCAGGGAACGCCCGACTGCTCTGCCAGGTACTGGAAGACGGCGTCCGCCTCGGCCCTGGACGCCTCGTAGGCGCCCAGGGCCCGGTAGGTCTCCTGTCGGTACTCCTCGCTCCACGGGGCGGCGTCCTGCCCGCCCACTCGGTATCCGGAGACCTGAACCAGGCGGCGCAGGTTCGGCAGCCGCGCCGCGAACGCGACGACCGCGCGGACGCTGTCAACGTTGGCGCGACGCGCCTCATCCACCGACATGCCGAACCGGTAGGCGCCAGCGCAGTTGTAGACCTCGGTGATGTCGTCGCACTCGCCGTCGATCAGTGACGCCTTGGCGAAGTCGACCCGGAGGTCGGTCGGGACCTGGTCGTACCCGCGCCCGGCCAGCCACCGAGTCAGCCGCTGGTAGGACTCATGGCTCCGGTTGGCCGTGCCGACTCGAACGCCGGCCTGGCCGAGCGCGAGTACCAGGTGGCGCCCGATGAGGCCGCTCGCACCCAGTACCAGTGCATGCCGGTTCTCCTGGATCATGCCGAAGCCTCCGCGCTCTGTTCCAGCAGCACGGCGATCGCCTGGGCTGCGCAGTGCAGCGGCTCGGTGGACCGCTGGGCACGCGAGACGATCACCGCTCCTTCCACCATGCTGACCACGGCTGTCGCCAGGGCCCGGGCGACGGGACGAGGGCGGCCCTGCGCACTGAGCAGGTCACTTACCGGCGCGATCCATGACTCGAAGGCATGGGCGCAGGCGTCTCGCAGACGTTCGCTCTGCGCACCCATTTCCAGTGTCACCACCGAGACCGGGCATCCCAGCTGGAAGTCGCTGTCGTTGAGTATCCCGGCCAGTTCGTCGATCACACGGCGTACCGCCTCACCCGGCGTGGCCGACCCTCGCGCCGAGTCGGCGACGAGAGAGCCAAATCGCGCGGCCGCCAGCTCGACGGCCTTCTCTCCGAGGGCCTCCTTCCCCTGGGGGAAGTGGAAGTAGAGCGACCCTTTTGGGGCGCCCGCGTGCTCCACCACCGTGTTGACTCCCGTGCCGCTGTAGCCGTGCCGCTGGATCAGTTCCAGCATCGATTCCGCCAGCCGCGAGCTGGTCCTGGCTCCCTTGGTTCCATCCATGACTAAAGAATAGACCGGTCTATAGATTTTGTAAAGCGTCTCAAGCTTGTCGCAGCGA
This sequence comes from Streptomyces sp. NPDC007164, assembly GCF_040634135.1. Lineage (NCBI taxonomy): Bacteria > Bacillati > Actinomycetota > Actinomycetes > Kitasatosporales > Streptomycetaceae > Streptomyces > Streptomyces sp. NPDC007164. Next base: position 1,012 of record NZ_JBEYFB010000121.1, on the reverse strand, counting down.
TGTCCACGTCGGAGTCGAAAGCGGGAGTGGCGGGTGTTTCATGAGTGGACCGAGCTGCCCCGGCCGGTGAGCGCCGGCGCTGAACCGGCCGGGCACGTCCGTCTCGGCTACGCACGAGCCTCGACTGCCCGGCAGTCCCTCGACACACAGCTTGGCTCCCTCGCCGAGACCGGGGTGACGCGGGTCTTCTCGTAGAAGATCTCCCCCCTGGCCACCCGGCGCCCCGAGCTGGAGGCCGCCGTGAAGCTCGCCGGGGAGATCCGCTTTTCCGGCGTCGCCGTGACCCTTGTCGGCGTACGGGCCAACGTGCACCGCAGCGTACGGTCGAACGTGCATAGCGTCTTGTATGGAGCAGCGACTTGTAAGCGACGTCGATGCTCCCGCGTCCTCTCGGTTGACGGACTGGCAGACACGGGAAACCGGGGCGTCGCTCGTCATAATCGGTAGCTGACAGCAGCCCACCCTCGACGAGGCAGGCATCCGCGTCTGACGAGGAACATGGCTCCATCAAGTACAGACGCCAACGCTGCCAACGCCGGGTCGGCCCACAGGCAGGCGCCTGCGGACGAGGCTGCATTATGGTGAGCCGATCTTCGGACCCGTACGCATGGAGGCGCAGCAGTGACGACCAACGTGACGCCCGAACTGGCCGAGGCGATCCAGCGTGGCTACGACCGGCGCGACCGGGCGAACATGGTGCCGACGATCGCCTACTTCCAGGCGCTGCTTGCCGAACACCCTGGTCACCCAGTCCTCGTATACGAGGTGGGTGGCGCCTACGACACGGCGGGCCAGGAGGAGACCGCTCGCGGCTACTACGAGCGGGCGCTCGCCCTTGGCCTCGACGGTGACGTGCTGCGCCGGTGCCTGTGCCAGTACGCCAGCACCCTGAGGTGGCTGGGCGAGCTGGACGAGTCGCTAGTGTTCTGAGTCAGGGATTCTGTTCAGATATGAGGCGAGGCGTTCGAGGATCTCGTCGGAGGTCTTCGTCCAGACGTACGGCTTCGGGTCG
>NZ_JBEYFB010000120.1:0-3929 GCF_040634135.1 Streptomyces sp. NPDC007164 | reverse complement strand
TTGAGGTTTACGGACATCAAGGGCAAGAACTCCGACAACAGACCTAGACGACACCGCTAAGAAGTCAGCGGGCGAGCTGCCAACGCTTGAGCGGCGGGATGAGGGCCAGGGGCCAGTGCCACCAGTTCCAGCGGCCGTTGACATCGATCCTGGCCAGGTCCACGAAGGTATCGATCTCTTCGCGGAGTTCGAAGGTGCTGGCGATGACCTTGGTGGAGTTCACATCCGGCGGCACCAGGGGCACCTCTACGAGGCGGACCTCGTGTCCGAGGTAGGGCGCCTCGGACGGATGGTGTTCTTCCACAGGCACGCCCCAGTCCGCGAGCGTTTCGGGGTCGTAGGGCTGCCCCACGATGCGGATGAACAGGCCATCGGCTGCCTCACGGATATGCCGGGGAGCACGCAGATTGATGGCATGCAGCGCGGCGAAAAGATCATTTACATGATCAGAGGTCCGCCCGCAGTAGAACGTCGAGCACAGCGCGATGAACCGGTCATAGACGGCGGCGCGGTCCTCGCGTCGACCATGCTTGACCATGACGTACGGATTCGCTGCGGCCTGGGCCATACGCAGAGCCTGACCGGCTAAACGGGCAGCCGAGGCCGCAGAGGTTGCGGGGTCGGTCATCGATTCCCTCGGGTTCTGGGGTACACGGTTTAACAACATGGGCTCCATGCGCTCGTGCTCCACGGTGGCGAGGCCGACCGGCGTCGTGCTCCGGTGTCAGTTCCTGTCATCCGCGAGGGCGGTGCGCGCGAGCACGGCCTCGATCTCCCCGGCCGCGCCCATCAGCCGGGCCGACTGCCCCGGGTCCGCGGCCGCCTCCCAACCGGCACAGAAGACCAACTCCTGGACGGCGCGCTCCAGGGCGGTGCGCAGGTCGGTGATGTGCCGGTCGCGGATCTCGTCGTCGGTCGCAGGGGCCGCGGTAGTGGTGGTGGCGGTCGCCGTCGCGGCGTACGGGGCGTCACCGGTCGGCTGCTCCGTCCACGGGCCGACAACCCGCCAGCCCCCTTCCGCCAGCACCCGGGCAGCGGCAACCGGGGCGAACTCCTCATCCGCGCCGGTGCAGTAGCCGAGCGCCCCCTGCTCGGGTTGATCCAGGAACACATGCCAGTCCAAGTCGTACTCCGCACGGACGGGCAATTCAACGGATTCGTGCGTCATACGAGCAGCATAGGAACCGCCGGAACCGCAGGTACCGGATTCCGGATCCCTGTGGCAACAGGCGGCACGGTCCGGTAGAGCGCCGCTCCACCGGCCGCGGAGGCCAGGTCAGACGGAACTGTCCAGCGGAGTGTCCCCGTCGGCGTGGCCGCCGGTGCCGAGAGCCCGCCGGGCGGCCGGAGGCGTGGCCGTGGAGGCCCCGAGCACACCGCGGGCCCGGAGTTTGTCGAGGTCGGGGATCCGGACACCGGGGAACACATCAGTGACCATCGGTCTTTGGCGCACCCTGGGCCGGAAGACCGAGGACGATCCCAGTCCGCGGCCGCCGCCTTGCCCTCGGGCAGGTCATAGCCGTGGCTCAATCGCAGCAGGGCTTGTCCGACCACTGAGGAACTCTGCTGATGTGCCGTAGGGCCCCAGGCAAGTTGGCACGATAGTGCTCTCATACGCTGGACGGGGGCGAGACTCATGGGCAAGGAGCAGCGGCTCATCGCGAGGGTGATGGCCGGTGACGCTGAGGTTCTGGTGAGGCGTGTAGGGGGTGACCGCCCCGGCGCGCGAGAGTTGGACAGGATTACTCAGGCGTATGCGGCGCATAGCGGGGTCCGGCATCGGCTGTGGCTGGATGAGCGGGTGGGCGTGCTGTTGTTTCTGGAGCGTGCGGGTTCCGGCAACGGGGCGGGTGAGGGGCTGGAGCTGTACGAGGTTGGGCTGTGTTCGGCATCCTGCACTCGGGTGCTGAGCGATCTGACGGCTGCGGTGCTGGTGCGGCTGGCCAGCCCTGCGGACAGCTATCAGGCCCGATGCGAGGCTGATCGGGACATCGGCGCGCTCGTGCAGCTGTTCCGCGTGCAGCTTGCGCGGATGCGGTGCGAGCATCCCGATGGTGCCGAGTTGGTGAAGGCGGTCCGCGCCCAGATCGGGCGGGCGGGCGACGAGCAGCAGGCCGCGCGGCGCACGGCTTTTCTGGGCTGGTACCTGGAAGGGGCCTACGGCGATGACGTGGATGGCCGTGAACAGGCGAAGCGAGACCTCGGGTGTGGCATCGGACCGGGCAGCAGCACCGACGAGAAAGCTGTCTTCCGAGCCTTCATGGCCTGGTCGCGGTACCGCGAAGAGATTCGTTGGAAAGTCCCGCAGCCCCGGCTCGACGCGGTCCCGAGCGAGAGGCAGCTCAGGCGAGGGGACATACATTGGTACTACGAGTTTCGAACCCTCGGACGCCACCTCACCGAGCATCAGATGCTCGAACTGCGCGCGAAGCTGCCCTGGGCTGACGTCACCTCCGATTCCCTCGTGCTCGACCAGTGGTCCGACCCCACCCAACACCCGGCCTTCGGGGCTGCGGACGAGATCGTCTCCCAGTACTTCGACGCCGGTCTCCACTTCAGCCAGGAGGGATCACGCACTCTGTGGCTGCGGCTCCCGGCCACGCTCTCGAACCGGATAGCCCCTTACGAAGGCAGGAACGGCGTCAGGAGCACGATCGTCGACGACGACATGGTGCTGGAGCTCCACCGTGAGGAGGCAGACGGCGAGCTCTCCTACCTGTACGACGACCCACGTCCGTGGCTGGGCGAACTCCTCCCCCTGCGTGACGACCTGGCCGGCGGCGACGTCCGCGCGCCGGCCATCGCCTGGCGGGCCGCCAACGCGACGCCCACGTTCGGAAAGGCATTGAAGAAGCCTCCCATGCCGGACGGGCTGGACGAGGACGAACTGCCCCCTCAACTGCAGGCGCTCGTCCGACTGCTCGAAGAGAATCCTTGAGCAGTGGCAGCTCAGCGTGAACCCGGAGGGCTCGCTGCTTCATCCGGGGCAGGTCGCGGAGGTCTGCCGGCGGGAGAACCTGGCCGAGCTGGTCGCAGCCGACACCCCGCTCGGATCCGGAACAGGCCGCAATGCGGTGGGGGGGAAGTGACAGCGGCCACGAGGATCTCCCCACGTACGGCCAGTTGCGGATGTGATGTTCAGTGACCGCCTCTGGTGGGCGTTGACCCGGGCGAGTCTGCTTCGGGGTCAGGCTCGGAATGCCCTCCGGAGGAGCTCGCCGAACTCGGCGGCGTGCGTGGTCAGGCCGGTGTGCCCGCCGGGGAAGTGGCGGAGTTCGATGCTGAGACGCTCGGCCAGAAAGGCAGCCGGACGGTAGGGCAGCTCGCCGCGTGAGTCCTGGCCGCAGGCGAGCACGCGCCGGTCCGAAAGTGCCGCCAGCCGGTTCATGTCCGGGGCGTAGGACATGAAGCTCGGCACGATGCGCCCGACGAAGTAGGGCAGGTTGGCCATCGTCCGCTCAACCCGCGCCGCTGCGTGCGGTAGAAGCTCGATCTCGGCCTTCGTGCCGGAGGTGTCGCCGCCCTTCTTCAGACACTGGATGTAATCCCGGTCACATCGGGGTGAGTGCGCCAAGGCGAAGAAGGGACGCGGTCAAGTCGTAGGTATCGTCGACGATTCGATGGGAGGTGCTGTGCAGCAGTCACCTATGAGGCTCCATTGATAGTATGCGAGCGACACGCATATCGATGAGATGTGCCTCGCTGCAAGCATGTGCGTTTGCGATCTCTTTCTCCTCTGCGTCGGGACCCGCTGTCATATCCTCCGGGCGGCAGTCGCGCGGAGCGCAGAATGAGGAGTGGGGTTGCACATGGCCGACCAAGGCAAAGCGCTGGATCTGGTATTGGCTCAGATTGAGCGACAATTCGGCAAGGGCGCGGTAATGCGCCTCGGCGAGCGGCCGAACGAGCCCATCGAAGTGATCCCCACC
>NZ_JBEYFB010000119.1:0-4272 GCF_040634135.1 Streptomyces sp. NPDC007164 | reverse complement strand
CCGTGCTCGAAGTGTCGGGCGGCGTCAATCTCGATACGGTGCGGCCGCCCATGGGGCGGCCCCACCGCAGGTCAGGAGCTGTTGATGAGGTCGAGGGTGGATTCGATGGAGTTGAGCTGGGCGACGATGTGCTTGACCCACTTGTCGCCCGGGTGGGCGGCGGCGTGCGGGGCGACAGTGCCGGTGATCAACCGGCGGAACTCGGTCAGCTTCTCCTTGACCACGGCCCGTTCGTATGCCTCCAGCACGTCCCGCTCGGCTCCGAGCTGATAGCCCATCGCCCTGGTCCATGTCAGCGGTGGCCAGCCCTTCTCCGCGGCCTGGTCCTTCAGCGCGGCAAGCCCGGAACGGACCTGATTCGGGGACAGGTCACTGGCGCGTACCAGCTGAGGGAATTCAAGGCCGGCAGGTCTGGCCTCGAACTACGAACCGGAGGGTGTCCGCGTGGCGTCTGGCCGCATCACCCTGTCGCCGCGAGGCGCGGGGCACGTCTACTCGCCCTTCAGTAGGCGGGCCAGCTCGTCATCCACGTCGACCTTGCCGGTGTCGACGGCCATTTCGACCCAGTCGAGGGTCGCCCGGCAACGGGCCACGTTCTCGTGCACGATCGTGCGTTCGTCGTCACTGAAGGTGTGGTTGCGCAAAGAGGGGACGATCCGCCCGGCCGCCGCGACGAAGGAGTGGAAGGCGGTGACCAGGTCCAGGAACTCCATGCTCCGCTCGATGTGCCTCACGGCCGGCGCGACGGGGCTGGTGCGGTCGAAGTCCTTGCGGGCTTGCCGGTGGCGTTCGTTCTGGGCATGGTTGACCTGGAACCGGGCAGTCTCGTCGCTCATCGCCTTGAACGCGACGTCCGGCCGGCGCAGCAGGCTGGTGGCGGCTGTCGCCGCGACCGACTCGTCCCGCGTGAACTCCTCCACCGCCCGGACCTTGTTCTCCGTGGAGACTTTGGCCGCGACCTGCGGACGCCTGAGGAAGTCGGTGGTGACCGTCGCCGCGATCTCCTCGTCCTGGGCCAGGTGGTGGATCGCGGTGATCTTCTCCTGCAGGGTCTCCGGGCTGTCGACCGTCCACCCCACCCGCCGCTTGGCGTCGTCCGTCATCCACCGCGTCCTGCCCTCGGGCGGGGCCTTGATCGCCTCGAACCTCTCCTCGTCGTCCTCGATCCGCGCGAGGATGCGGTGGATCGTGAACGACACGCCCGCCCGGCGGTGTTCCTTCGCCAGCGTGACGCGGTCCACCTGGCGTTCTTCACCGTGCTGAACGTCAGGCCGATGTCCTCGGCCAGACGCATCAGGGACTGCCTGATCGTCCATTCCGCGTCCGGGATGCCGCCGCGGGGCCTGACCGGCTCGATCTCCAGAGCGCGGTCACCGATCGTGAACGAGCCCCGGCTCTGCTGTTCGACGACCTGCCGCAGCTCGGCAACGATCTGCTCGTAGCGGGACTGGCTGACGTTTCCGACGTTCTCGGTCTCTTCCGGCACGGTGCTTCACCACCAACTGCGGGCCAGGGCACGGCACTTGCGGCCGCGACGGGACAGGGCCCGCTTCCAGAACCGAGAGTCAGACCGAAAATCCTAAGATCACAACAGATGACCAGCTCGCCGTCGTCGTTGAGGCGAACCGGCCCGTCGCCCTTCATCAGGGTGTCCTCCAGGTCGGTGAGGGCGTCATCGAGCTCGTGCATCACCAGTGACAGGGCCTCGGAGAAGTCCGGGCTCTTGCCGACCAGGCGGCAGAACTCCGCCCGGTGCGTGTCCCATTCGACGGGGGTGAACAGGTAGACGGCCGGGTTGTCGTAGCGGCGGGAGCCGGGTACGTACACGTCCCCCGAGCGCAGGCCGTCGCGCAGCGCGATCAGCGTGCACAGCTCCCAGTAGTGCCGGTACGCGGTCGCGTCCCCCTTTGCCGCCGCCTCATCGAGGTACCCCTGCCAGCGGGCCGGCACGAACGCGATCGGAGCGTTGCCCGGCACATTGCGGGCGCCGGTGGCGTTCAGCTCCCGCAGGATGCCCAGAGCCTCGATCAGCGGCTGTGCCTCGGTGCCGCCAGCGAACCGCACGGCCTCCAGCACTTTCGGGGCGAACTGGCGGATGTAGGTGCCTTTTCTGCCTTCGCCCGAAACATCCGTGCGGGGCGGTAGGGATATCAGGGCATCACCTGGTTGCCGTCAGCGCCCCTGCCGGCAGTTGGTATGACGTGGCGAGCGTAAGCGCGCCAACGGGACATGGCCGGGACGCGGCGCCCTGCGCCGACCGATCGTCCTTCCCGTACAGGCCCCAGTCCCTTCCCGGTCCCGACCTCGGCCCATGGGGCCGAGTACGTGGGGATTCCTCCACTACGTCCGGCGAGGGCATCAGTAGAACTACGCAATCGGCTACGGAAACCCGCGGAACCGGCCTGATCGCGGCCTACTGCCGACTCTGATGTGCTCTACGTGGTGAAGGGCCGGTTGCCCGGCAGACCCGGCCCACTGTCAGAGGTACGTCCTACGGTCCTCACTGTGAGTGAATCGATGAGTGAATCCCTTTTTGCTGCTGTCACCCCTGCCCATGGCGGCGACGCCTCGGAGCGGGCAGCCCTGGTTCGTTCCCTGATCGCGGACGGGGCGGATGTCTCGGCGCGCGACGAGCAGGGCGCCACCGCGCTGCACCGGGCGGTGAAGGCCCCGTACAGCGCCGCCGACCCGCTGCCTTCCCTTGAGGTGATACTGGCGCTGCTGGAGTGCGGCGCGGATGTGCACGCCGTCGACAACCGCGGTGCCACCCCCGCCGTGTGGGCCGTGGCCTTGAGTGACTCCGATCCGGCGGTCTGGGCGGAGCGTTCCGTGGAGGTGCTGGCGCTGCTCGTCGAGCGCGGCGCCCGGCTGGACGGCCCGCTCGGTACCACCGGCGGGTCGTTCGCCCACCACAGCTGCGTGGCCGCGCCGCTCTACGCCTTCCTGCTCGACCACGGCGCACCGACCGACGCGGTCAACGATCGCGGAAACACTCCGCTGCACGCGACGGTCGGTTCGGCGCGACCGGGGCTGGTGAAGCTGCTGCTGGAGCGCGGTGCCGACAACGCCGCGGTCGACGGCCTCGGCCGGACTCCGCTGGGAATCGCGTTGCGTCTGCCGGAGTACAGCATGGAGCAGCGGCAGGCGCGGTCGGAGATCGTGGCTCTGCTGGAGGCTGCGGGTGCTCCGGCGCATGTGCGGTATCCCGTGGTGGAGGGCGGGCCGCTGCCCGTCGACATGGAGGCGCTGCGGCAAGTGGCCGGGGTGATGCGGGCCGAGCTGGCCGAGGTGTGCGAGGTTGCTGGGATCCCCGACGACAGCGGCCGGCTCGCTGAGCTTGTGGAGCCGGACTTCGACAGTTACCAGGATCTGGTCTCCGCACTGCGCCACAACTGTCACCCTGATCTGCTGCCCTCGGTGCCCCGACTGTGCATCAGGGTGCTCGGCGAGTCCGGTACGACGCGAACGCTGACCGGTGACCAGCGGCTGGACACGCCGTTCTTCCACCACGGCGATCTGGTGGTGAAGGGCGGCGACTTGGACGTGGTGGCCCCCTTCGTGGTCACCGGCTCGCTGACGGTCGAAGGCGTGCTGGCCGACTGCGGCCCGGATTCGGTGGTGGCCATCGGCGGCGGGGTGACGGCCCGAGGGGTGTTCACCGACGGCGAGATGTCCGTCGACGGCGACATCGAGGCCGACGTCGTCTACGGCTACTACAACGACCAGACGCTCCAGGCGGGCACCATCCGCGCCCGCCTGGTCATCGAGGACGAGCACGCGACGATCGCCTCGGTGGAAGCGGAGTTCCACTTCGACCTGGACGACTTCCAGCAGGGGTACGGCGACGGCGTCCAGGAGCAGTTGCGCGAGCTGCTGGTGGACGAGGTCTTCGCCGTTGACGAGGACGAGGGCGAGGGCGAGGGCGAGGGCGAGGGCAAGGGCAAGGGCAAGGAAATGATGGACCGGCATCTGCTGTTCGCCCGGCTCCGCGAGGGTCTGCCGGTCCTCACGGTGTGCGGCGGCACCCGCGCCCAACTCCTCATCAGCATGCTCTGCTTCAACCTGGTCCTCGCCGAGCAGCCGCAGGCCCTGTTCGTCTCCAGCCGCTACCGCAGCAACTGCCCGGTCGACTTCGACGACGACGAACTGCCCGCCCTCCTGCTGCCCGAACTCCTCGACGACCACGGCGAGGCGGACGGGGACAAGATCGAGGAAGCCCTGCGCGAAGGCCGGCAGGCACCAGCGGCGTGATCGTCTCGTACGAGACGATCA
>NZ_JBEYFB010000118.1:0-4571 GCF_040634135.1 Streptomyces sp. NPDC007164 | reverse complement strand
CCATCGCCGGCCTCGTCTCCGACCGAGCTACTGCAGCCTGAAATCGGCCGCGACCAGGAGAAACACGCCTCATCCGCTATCGCGCACCAACTCGTAACTGATCATTTCAGAATGAAGCGCTTGGCCAGAGAGTTATGCGCTGCGAAGATGCGAACTCGACTGGCCGGTGGAGGACGGGGACACCAGATGACGCGGTGGCAGCTCTTACAGGGAGACGTCCTGGTCGGTGAGCTCAGTGAGTACGGCTGTGATCAGCCGTTTTTCCTGGCGCGCTTCACCCCGGGACCGGGCTGGGAAAGCGTGAGGCCGTTGTTCGAGGCATGGGCGGCCTACAGGGGCCCTGACCCGGATGGGTTCAGGTTCGTCGCTCTGGTCAAGCCGTTGCAGGATTTGGGGCTCACGCTGGCTCCGGTTGACGGCCGGCAGCCTCCGTTGCAGCTCTTCAAGGACTGCATGGTGCGTATCAACGGGCCTGAGGCCCGTCTCCGCTACTGGCACAGCGTTTGACCGTCCTCTGGAGCCGGCGCAGACATATCAGGCTGCAGGCCAGTTTGAGCAGGCCCCGGTGGAGATCGGCGCGTCGTTCGTAGCGGGTTCGGAGGCGTTTGAACTGGTGCAGCCAGGCGAAGGTGCGCTCGACCACCCAGCGCACCTTACCCAGTCCGGAACCGTGGGCGACGCCGCGTCGGGCGATCACGGGTTTGATGCCGCGCTTCCACAACAGGCGGCGGTACTTGTTGAAGTCGTAGCCCCGGTCGGCGTACAGGCGTCGGGGCTTGCGGCGGGGACGCCCTCGTAGTCCCCGGATCGATGGGATGGCGTCCAGTAGCGGCATGAGCTGGGTGACGTCGTGCCGGTTGCCACCGGTGAGGGTGACGGCAAGTGGGGTTCCGTGACGGTCAACGATCTGGTGGTGCTTCGAGCCTGGCCGCGCGCGGTCCACGGGTGAGGGGCCGACGTGATCCCCCCTTTGAGAGCCCGGACATGCGACCCGTCCACGGAGCAGTCGTCCAGGTCCAGCAAGCTGGCACGGCGCAGCTCGACCAGCAAGGCCGCGTGCAGGCGCGGCCAGACGCCGGCCTCGGTCCAGTCCCGCAGTCGGCGCCAGGCCGTCACACAGGAGCAGCCCACCGTCTCTGCGGGGACGTCACGCCACGCGACACCAGTCCGCAGCACGTACATGACACCGGCGAGTGCCACCCGGTCCGGAACACGCAGCCGCCCGGGGTGGCGACGGCGTCGCTCGGGAGCAGGCGGCAGCAGCGAGGCCAGCCGCTCCCACAGGGCGTCAGGAACAAGATCAACACGCACCCTGGACACCCTGCTGACCAACATCGCCAAGCGCAAGACCTGCAGCTCAATCCATTCTGAAACGATCAGTTAGTGGCCCACTTGCGTAGGGATCCGCGAAGGTGCGAAGCCGCTTGTATGTCCGTCGACGCGGTATGTCGTGAAGTAGGTGGTCGCCGTTGCCGTCGCCTCGGATGTGAGGGTCACCAGGATGTTCGTGCATATCCGGCGCGAGAGACGGTCTGCGGGCCGACCAGCGAAATAGGAGCGAAGCGCGTCACGGCCCTGGATCCGGCGGTCGCCCTCAGTCCACTCCCAGACCCCGTCATCCACGAACAGCTCGGCCACCTCACCAGGATCGCCGAGGTCAAGCCTGCGCACGAACTCGATGATCAGGCGCTCGCAAGCTCGCTCGGCGAGCAGACGGTCCGTGGGATCAAGTGCTTCAGTGGCAAGCATCTCCTATTCGTATCAGCGAGCGAAAGCGCGTCACAACACCTTTCCGGCCCCGGGCAACCATGACCATGTCCTTCCTCCCACTCGTCCGGCCGGCCAGCCGGCCAGCCACATCCTCCATGACGGCAAACTCCCACTCAGCGGCACGCGCGCCCCGGTCCTCGCGGTCGGTGACGGCACTCCGGGCTTCCGGAAGGCCCGGAGCGAGGTGTTTCCCGAAACCAGCGAGCAGAGGTAACGTTCGCCACCGTCCGGCTGCGGACCAAGAACACCCGCGGCGACGGCTACCGCAACGCAGTCCTGGCAATGGGCTTCAAGCTCGTCGAGTCTGTCCAGCAGTGGTTGCGGGCTGTGAACGCACCCCACCCGGTCGCCCTCGTCCGGGCAGGAGCCCGCTTCGAACGCGGCCGGCTCGTCGAACGCCCCGAGGCGGTTGCGGCATGATCGAGCCAGCCGACTACCTGGGGGCCGACGTGGCGTGGTCTGAATACGTGGTGGTGCGAGACAGCGTCCGGCTTGCCTGCCGGGACTGGGGCGGGCCTGGACAGCCCATCGTGCTGCTGCACGGCCTGGCCGGTCACGCGGGTGAATGGGATGTGCTGGCACGGCGCTTGAGCTCCCGCTATCGGGTTGTCTCGGTCGACCAGCGCGGGCACGGCGCCAGCGAGCGCCACCCGCGGGACGTCTCCCGCGCCGCCTACGTCGCCGACGTCATCGCCGTTGTCGATCAGCTCGCGCTGCAGCGGCCTGTCCTGGTCGGCCAGTCGTTGGGCGGGCACACGGCCATGCTCACCGCCGCCGCACATCCCGGGCTTGTCCGCGCGCTCGTACTCGTCGAGGCCGGCCCCGGCGGTGCAAACCCGAACGGCCCCGTGGACATCGGCGGATGGCTCGACTCATGGCCGACACCGTTCCCCTCAAGCGAAGCAGCAGCCAAGTTCCTCGGCGGCGGACCGGTCGGCACAGGCTGGGCGGCCGGGCTGGAGGAACGCGAGGGCGGATGGTGGCCTCGCTTCGACCGGGACGTAATGGTCCGTTCGCTGGCGGAGAACGCCCAGCGTTCCTTCCAGCACGAGTGGGGGCAGGTCGCCTGCCCCACTTTGGTCGTCCTGGCCCAATCCAGCTTCATCCCTGCGCAGGAAGCCGACGAGATGCTCCGGCAGCGACCCGCCACCATGGCCATGAGCATCCCCGGCACCGGCCACGACCTGCACTTGGAACAACCTGAGATCCTGCACACCGCGCTCTCGGAATTCCTCAAGGGCCTCGCCTGAAACTCCTGCGCCGTCCGTCGGACGCTCTGGTGGACCTCGGCCACCAGCTCGCCCGACGTCGCGTCGCTGTTCACCACAGCGCGCAGCACATCGTGGTGGCGGCACAGCGATGGCGGGCCGGGCTCAGTTGCCCTCGGCTTCGTCCGTCGACTGCTGACACCGACCGACGCGCGCGCCACGGCGCACAAGGTGGCGAACCTTGCCTGTCATAACACCGGGGCTGTCACAGAAGTGGGCCTTGGTGGGCCTTTCCCGCCATTACCTGGGAGGTAATCGCCGTAGGTTCCACGACCGGAAAGAATGTGATCTCGCCGCGTCGACACGCGCCTCCGCAACGGAAGGACTCACCATGTCATTGGACACACCCACGACCACCCGCTCCGTGGTGGAGGAGCTACTGCGGCGGATCGGCGAGGGCGACCCCGACCGCATCGCCAAGCTCTATGCCGAGCGGGGCGACTGGAAACTGGACTGGCCGGAGTCTGAACACGGCCGTGCTGCCACCCCATGGATCCGGCATCGGTGCACACGCAGCGACGCCGCAGCTCACTACCGCGAGCTCGCGGAGCACCATGTGCCCGGGCAGGAGGCCACCGAGGTCGAGCGCGTCCTCGTCGACGGCGATGATGCGGTCGTGCTCGGCGAAATCCGCCAGACCGCCCGGCCCACCGGGCGCGCGTATCGTGCGCGGTTCGCCCTGCACCTGACGGTCCAGCACGGCCTGGTCACCCGGCACCACGTCTACGAAGACAGTCTTGCCGTTGCTCAGGCGTTCGGCGTTCAACGCGGAGAGCAGTGAGGCCCGGTGGTTGCATGAGTGCGCAGCGAATGATCACAGCCACTCCTTGATGGTTGCTACCGGCCCAGTCACTTCGTAGTGGACGACCTGTTTGCCGTAGCGGGTCATGACATCGCGGTTTCTCTTGAGTCGGTTGATTCCACATTCGACCGTGGGCCACTCCAGGCAGTCGACCTCGTCTGATTTCGGCGGCCTGCCCCTGACGGAGCGGCGCGCCGGGCAGTCCTTGGCCTGGTCCTTCTCTTCCCGAGCCGTGCGGTGGATCCTGCGTCTGTGACGCCTCCTCATCAGCTCCAACAGGAGTACGCGTCCCGGTGGGCCGGCGCAGGCGTCGACAGCCGGTCACACCCCAAGTCCGCATGGTGCCGGTGACGTCAGGAGTAGCGCTTCGCTCGGCCGCTCCTACCGCACCGGCCAGCGTCCAGCGTCGATCCTGCCCAACGCGTGGGCCTCCTCGTCGGCACCAACGGCGGGCACCCGCGCCGACTGCACCGCTCCGCCGCCGTCGGTCAACGAGGCGACGTCCGCTGCCAGGATGTCGAGCAGGCCCTGCGGATCGCCCGTCTCGACCAGGTCCTGTCCGGCGGATCATGGTCGGAGCTATGGTCGGAGCCATGGTCGGATCGCGGCTGCGGTGACTGTGCCGTGGGAGACATGGGCTCGCTTGTCGTAACGGGTGGGTGCGCCACGAGGCGCCATGGAATCGAGTGAGGTGAGAGACCTTCACCGCCGGGTTGTCGCAGCAACCTGGT
>NZ_JBEYFB010000117.1:0-4934 GCF_040634135.1 Streptomyces sp. NPDC007164 | reverse complement strand
GAACAACTCCCACAACTCATCCGGCACCAGCCGCTCAACGATCCCCACCATGACAAACAGAATACCGAGTCACCCAAATGAGATGGCCTCTAAGGCCAGCCCGAATGATGCCGGCGGAACTGACGCCTGGATGTCGCTCTGGTCGAGCCAGGGCGTCGGCAATTACCATCTCTCCTACACCAAATTCCACGCCTACGGCGATGTTCTGACCGTCGAGGACAAGATCAAGGACGGCCTTCAGGTCGTGGTCGACGTGCGGGTGTACGACACGAAGCTGAATCTGCGGGACACCGACAAGTTCACCTGCCCCAATGAGTGCAAGTACGACCTCGGGACACCTGACGGCTCCGGCGACATCCCTGAGGGATGGGTCGTGAAGTTCCGGGTGGGCACGGACACGAACTCGTACCGAACCGGCTGGATCAACGGATCCGCGTAGCTGCCCACCGGGAGCGAGTCGGCAACCGACGTGTTTCCTCGACTCGCTCCCGCTCGGTGCCGGTCAGCCCCCGTCGTCCTGAAGGCCCGGTTGCCGAGGCGAAGCTAGTGGCTCGTCACGCAGCCTTTGCCGGGTAATCGGTCCATGCTCGGATCGGTGAGTCGAGCGCGAAGGTTGTCTTCGGCTCGGCGCGGGCATTGCGCCAGCGGACGTAGGAGGCGATGGCCGCGTTCTGCTCGTCGTGGCTGCGATGGTCGGTGCCGTTGAGCGCGAAGTAGCGAAGGGCTGCGAACTCGGTTTCGATCCAGTTCAGCCAGGAACCGTAGGTCGGCAGGAAGACCAACTCGATGTTGTTGTCGACCGCCCAGGCGCGGACGTCTGCGTGCTTGTGCGGGGAGAAGTTGTCCAGCACCACATACAGCTTCTCGCCGGGCCAGCGGGCGCGCAGAGCCTTGAGGAGGCCGAGGAACTCCCGCCAGCGCTTGCGCGGGCGGATGCGGTAGTAGAGCTTGCCGGTGGCCAGATCGAGGGCGGCGAGCATGTGCCTCACGCTGTGTGTGCGGTTGTAGGTGGCCCGTAGCCGGCGCGGACGCCTCACTGGCCCCCACGCCTTGCCTTTGCGGGGCATGAGGTTCAGCGGCCCGAACTCGTCGACGCATATCACCCGTCCGTCTGCCGGCGGGGTGTCGTACAGCGCCAGGATGCGGTGCATCTTGGCGATGAACTCTGGGTCGGTGGACGCCTTCCAGGTAGTGGTGGTCTTCCAGGAGATCTTGCCCTCGCGCAGGATCCGGCGCAGGGTCTCCCGGCTGATGGTCGCGGTCACCTTCTGCTTGATGAGGTGGTCGGCGAGCTTGCTCAGGCTCCAGGTGGAGAACGCGGTGATCTTCCAGTCGGCGGGGGACGTCCGGGCGATCAGACAGATGTGCTCGCGCACCTCGTCACTGATCGTCTTGGGGCGTCCCCCGCTCCATTTTGGGTCCAGCGCGTCGAGCCCCCGCTCGTTGAAGGCGCGGATGACATCGCGGACGTAGTCCTCACCGGCCTACATCAGTACGGTGATGTCCTTGACAGTCTGGCCTTGGGCGGACATCAGCACCACGATCGCCCGGCGGAGTTTCACCGGGTCCTTCGCGGTCCGGCTGATCCGCTGCAGCCGACGGCCCTCCTCCATGCTCACCGGCCGGACGAACACACTCGGCCGACGCCCCACGACCACCCTCCGAGATCAGATCCTGGAGACAGTCTGCTGGCCAACGAGTAGCAGATCGATGTCCTGTCGCTTCTGAACTGGCAGCCGGCAGGTCTCCAACCTGTGTGGTTGCCAGGTGATTTGGGAATCGAACCGGATGTCGTTCTCAAGCGGGCTGGCTTTTGCGGAACTGAGGCTCGTGGTTGATGTTCCGTCCGAGAGCGGTTCACCGCTCGCTGGCAGCTTCCAGGATCGCGTGGAGACGTGACAGGCATTCGCTGACGAAGAGGGGGTAGGCGCCCCAGTAGTACGACACCCCGCTGACTCCGACAGCGATGGCCCATGCCTGGGCACGCAGCCACGTCACGTCGTCGAGGCTCATGGCGTCCCAGTACGTCTGTCGGGCCTGGGGCGGAAGATCCCACAGGGGTGAGTGCTCGGCGTCGGGAAAGCCGACCGAGAGGCATCCGAAGTCGATGACCCCGTGCAGCTTTCCTTGTTGGACCAGAAGGTTGCTGGGTTTGAGGTCTCCGTGGAGCCACACCTGGCGGCCGGACGGCTCGGGCAGGGCGAGCGCACTTTGCCACAGCTGTCGCAGGTGTGGGATGTCCAGGTCGACGCCCTCGATCGTGAGGCAGTTGTCGAAGCACACGCTGATCCAGCGGTCACAGGCGCGCAGGCCACCGCCGCGGTACCAGCTGAGTTCGTCCTGCCGAGTGGCTCCCATCAGGGGGGCGGAATGCAGGCTCTGCACGATCGCCGCAAGGTCGGCCCCGAAGGCGGGCCAGTCGGTGACCGAGCCCGGGCCGGCTTCATCGCCGTCGATCCAGCGGTACACCGACCAGGCGAGCGGGAATGCGGAACTTGGAGTGCCCTCGTGCACTGGCTCCGGGATGCGGCAGGGAAGATGTGGCGCCAGCCGTGGCAGCCATGTCTGCTCCTTCCGTACGGCCTGCGCGTTGTCCGGGGTGCGTGGCAGCCGCATGAGCAGCTTGTCGCCGAGCCGGTACATCGTGTTGTCCGTGCCCGCACCGGCTGGCGAGATGGTGAGGTCGGCCCATTCCGGCCGTTGCTGGCGCAGCAGCGACCGGACCACCACCTCGTCCGCATGGATCTCGTTCTTGTGAAGTGTCACGGTGAGAGCCTTCTGCCCGGGCCTCGCCGCCGCCAGTGATTTTCCCGAGGCGATTGCCCTTCGGAACCCGATCCACTGAGAATCCGCCAGGCCAGGTGAGACCAAGTGGGACTCTGCCACCTTCAGTGCGACAGGACAGTCGATTACCCGGCCAAGGCTGCGTGACGAGCCACTAGCCTCAATACCAGAAACTCAGTGCTTTGGTGTGTGTTTGATCCGTTTGGGCTTGGTTGTGCCGACGAGGGTGATGGCCGCGATGGGTGGGCGGTCTGCAGTCCGGCGGGCGGCACGTTTGAGGGGCCGGCCGGCGACTTTGCGTTTGATGACGCGGGGGTTGGACCGGCGATGTCTCGGTGGCAGGAGGCGTTCGAGGAGTTCAGCGTGGGTGGGACCGTGATCCGCCTGCAGGTCGAGTGCCTGCCCAGCGACGCGACACCGAAGCCGGTGTGGCTGCGGTGGTCGGGCACCGACGCCACCACAGCCGACATCAACCGTCTGTGGCAGGCGTTCCTGCGGCGTTTCGACATCGAGCACACCTTCCGCCTGTTCAAGCAGACTCCGGGCTGGACCTGCCCGAAGATTCGCACACTCGAAGCCGCCGACCGCTGGACCTGGCCGATCGTCTCCGTCTTCACCCAGCTCCGGCTCGCCCGCCCGCTGGCGGCAGACCTCCGACGGCCTTGGGAGAAGCCGGTCCCGCCCGACAGACTCACCCCCGCACGAGTCCGTCGCGACTTTCGGCGCCTCCGGCCGAAGGCCGCCCGGCCAGCCAGAGCACCGAAATCCTCTCGGCCCGGCCCGGTACGGCCACCCGGTCGCAGGAACAACCAGCCCACCGCACGCTATGACGTGCACACCGTCCGCAAACCCGGCCCCACAAAGCGACACGAAGAAGACAACGACTCCACGTCCCCGCCGCACAGGTTGAAGATCAAGCTGGTGCTGGGAGGCCGTCCCCGCCCGATCAGCGATGACGAGCGCGAGTTCTTCGTCACGACGGCGAGGACCCGCCCTGCCGAGCTGGCGCCCCTTCGCGCACTGGAGCGTGCGCAAGCTCGCCGACCACCTGGCAGACAACCCAATCCGGACGGTGAACGTCGGCCGGGAACGGCTGCGGCAGATCCTGCGAGCACGGGCTCTCCTTCCGGCGGACCCGCACCTGGAAGGAGTCCAAAGCTCCCGACAAGGACGCCAAACTCGACCGCGTCGAGTACGTGACCAGCCGGTTCCCCAACCGGTGTTTCGCTTTCGACCGGTTCGGGCCGCTGCCGATCCGGCCCTGCCATGGCTCCGGCTCGGCGGAGAGGAGAGGGCGGATGCGGTGGGTGCCCAGCACCTCGTCCAGAACGGCGGGAACCTCGGCGTGCGCCGGTAGACGCGGCGAGGGAGGAACAGCATGCAGGGAGCCCTCACAACGAGGCGGGCACTGTGTTTGCCGCGCTGGCGGTGGGGTGTCGGCTTGCCGCTGTGGTGCAGGGCATCACGCAGGGCTGCCGGATCGCGTCGTCGATACCATGAACGAACTGTGTGCGGGCGGCAGGGGCAGCCCCGCCTCCCGTTCGAGCCGGCCACACCCATCCGGTCCGGGGCCGGTTGCTGACCTGGAGCGGCTGAATGTTCAGCCGTTCCACCTGGTGGGCGACACGATCGTCGAGGCGGCCCGCCGGACTGTGCTCGGTATGCCGTCGGAGGCGGCCCCTACGTCGTCCCGGAGCGGTGACCTGGATTGGGCAGCGGTGCTGTTGGCCGGCCAGAACCGGTTCTGGGTGCGGGCAGCCGACAAGCTGGCCTCGCCACAGGTTGCCTTCGTCGACGCGGCTCAGGTCCTGGGACGCGCCCCATGGGCCGTGTGGCCCCCCGAGCAACCGGAAGCGGTAGGCCGGGTGCCGTTGCTGTGGCTGGCTACGCCCACGGATGCGTGAAGTTTTCCCGGAGACGTATCCACGCCGATCACCGATCACAGATCGCGGTCGGCAATCCGTGCGGTCGCCATGCGCGGTGACCGGTATGGGCACGGCTTCTGGGCTTGCCCTGTATCTTCCGGCGCCGGATGACGAGGTTGCGCTGAACGCGGGGGGGGGGTGCCTCTATGTCCTTCGTCAAGGCTGCGCCATCGGATTTGTAGCTGTTTGCCTTGGTCATGCGGCGAGGGTGACTGTGCGGGTTCG
>NZ_JBEYFB010000116.1:0-5111 GCF_040634135.1 Streptomyces sp. NPDC007164 | reverse complement strand
ATGCACGCGCCAGGCGCCGATCGACTCCGTGAGCTTGATCGGTGGAAACCGTGAATTCGCCGCTGCGTCGCCAGGACCACGTGTGGCTTCGTTGATCTCTAGTACTCCAGCTGTAGATCGTGATCTTCATGTCTGGGCTGCGGCTTGTCGGCGGTAATGGCTGGTCTGTGATCGTGCCTGGTGGCGTCGTCGCCAGTCGGACCAGCCGAGCCGGTGGGCTAGGTCGTTCAGCGGCCGGACGGTGACGGTGAGGAACAGGTGCTGGATCTCGTTGCAGGTCAGCGGGGCCAGGCCGTCCGGTCCGGCGCGATGTGTGTGTTCGTCTGCGCGGACGACGGCGAGGAAGGCATGAGCGAGCATGGCGAGGGTGACCCAGCGGCTCCAGGACGGGTAACGGCGGACCTGGTGTTCATCGAGTCCGGCCAGGCCCTTCTCGGTCTGGAAGGTCTCCTCCACCCGCCACCTGGATCCGGCCGTCCTGACCAGGGTGTGCAACGGGACCGGCCCGGTGGAATGGCAGCGGTAGTAGGCGAGTTCTCCGGTGGTGCGGTTGCGCCGGACCAACAGCTGACGGTGGCCGGGCGGAGGGCCGGTGAGGTCGATGACGGCCCAGTCGTAGTAGCGGTGCCCCTTCGCGCCGCGTCCGGCGGACAGTTTCTGCCAGGCCCGCTTCGGGAGCTTCCTGGCCAGCGCGTCGGCGCGGAACGTGCCCGCACCGGTGGTCACTTCGGCCGAGCAGGCCACCGCGAGGACATAGCCCAGGCCGCGTTTTTCCAGGGCGGACCTCAGTTTCGGGTTGCCGCCGTAGACCTCGTCGCCGGTCACCCAGTCGATGCGGTGCCCGGCGTCCAGGAACCGTCCCGACGGTGCGGGTGCCCTTCTTCACATCGCCGGTCTCGTCCACGACCAGCACTGCCGCCTCGTCGTGGAGATGTTCGACGACGTACTCGCGCACGTCGTCCCGCACGGCATCGGCGTCCCAGGCGGCCCGGCATAGCAGGTGCTGCATGCCATGCGGGGACTTCTCCCCGGCCCACTCCGCGATCGTCCAGCAGTTCTTGCGCGGCAGGTCCGACAGCAGCCCCAGCACCAACCGCCCGGCCCGCAGCCGGGGTTCGACCCGGGCAAACCGGCCTGCGATGCGGCCCATGGCCACCTCGAACACCTCCCGCCAACGGCCTGGATCTATGCTGTGACCTGCGGCCACCGTCTCTTCGTCAGTCCACACAACTCACGATGATCAACGGTGGCCGCACCCGTCACCACACCGGCCCTGGCTATCCGCGCGTAGGCCATCACGTACGGTCTGCGGCATGACGGCAGAGGATTCGAAGGCCCCAAAACCCCGGGTGCAGTTGGTCATTGGCATCATCCGCCAAGGCGACGAGATCCTGCTCGTGCGAGAAAGTCTCGGCGCCGCCGGCGAGATCCTCTGGTCGCTGCCCGGTGGCGGGGTCGAGGACGGCGAGCTCATGCACGAAGCCCTCCGGCGCGAGCTACGGGAGGAGACCGGCCTGCTGGTAGGCGACCCGGTGCGGACCGCATTCCTCATGCACATCGATTCCGAGCCCTACCCTTCGGCACTGGCCGCTGCCTTCGAGATCGACGAGTGGTCGGGTGACATCGCGCCACAGGACGACGACATCAAACAGGCCGCCTTCTTCCCCCTGCCCGACGCCCTGAAGCTGCTCGGCGAGCTGGACAGCGCAACACAGCGGGAGCCCATCGTCGGATATCTGACCGGGGATGTCGCGCCCGGGACCACCTGGCTTTACCGCAACCGAGGTAGAGACGAGACGCTGGTCGCCCGCTGGTGACGCCAGACGATGGCCACCACACGAAGATCACGATCTACAGCTGGAGTACTAGGAACAGCGTTTGTCGACTGGTTTCGGAGTCACTTGCTGATCAGTGGGGCCGTGCATGTCGACGAGAAGTGACTGCCTACTGGCTCAGTCCAGGAGACCCGCCTTCCGGGCAAGTGGCCGGCGGGCGTGCCTCCGGGGCTCGGCGGCTGATTTCCGCCAGCACGTCGCCTTCTGCACTTCTACGCTGCGGCCATGTCATACCGCTTCGCTGGAATCATCG
Source organism: Streptomyces sp. NPDC007164 (assembly GCF_040634135.1). NCBI lineage: Bacteria > Bacillati > Actinomycetota > Actinomycetes > Kitasatosporales > Streptomycetaceae > Streptomyces > Streptomyces sp. NPDC007164. Next base: position 3,023 of record NZ_JBEYFB010000116.1, on the reverse strand, counting down.
ACCGCTATCTACTCTCCGGTTCCGAGTTCACCCACAAGCTGCGCGCGGTACGGGCCGAGCAGTGGACGGTACCCACCCCCTGCGCAGAGTGGGACGTACGCCACCTCGTCAACCACATGACCCGGGGAAACCTCAACTACGTCTCTCTGCTGGACGGCGGCTCGGCCGACGACTGCCTCCGGCCCGGGACGAGGACGCTCTGGGCAGCGATCCGGTGGGTGCCTACATCCGGTCGGTGCGGGAGTGCGCCGAGGCGTTCCGGAGGCCGGGCGCCCTCCAGCAGACTCTCGACTACCCTCTCGGCCCGGTGACCGGAGAACAGGCCCTCGCCGTGCGCACCACGGATGCGGCCATTCACACCTGGGACCTGGCCCGAGCCGTCAACGCTCCCGAGAAGCTCGATCCGGAGCTCATCGCCTGGATCGAAGAGCACCTCGCCGAAATTTGCGCCGGCTTGGCGGAGTCACCTGTCTCCGCCGGCACTACCCACCGCTTCTTCGCCGCCCCAGGGGCTCCACCCGTGGCCGGGGAGGCCCGCCAAGCCCGGCTGCTGCGTCTGTTCGGCCGCTGAGCGAAGGAAAGGGCGAGCTCGACCTTCCACATCCGCAGGAGCATGGGCCGGGTCGGCTCGAGTTACGACAACGCCCTCACCGAGTCGTTCTGGCAGGGCCTCAAGAGGGAGACGATGCACCAGAGGCTGTTCTCGACGATGCGTCAAGCGAGGCTGGAGATCTTCCAGTGGCTGACCTACTACAACGCCCGCAGACGCCACAGCGCCCTCAACCACCTCTCACCGGTGGAGTTCGAACAGCAGCTAAACTCTCAATCGCGGCATGAGCCCCTGTGTCCACACTCCGGGGGACGCCTGAGCACCGATGGCCTCCCACCAGTGGTAGCGCCACGCTGCAAGCGGAAATCTCGGCGATGAGCGGCATGTCGGTGGCCAGCGGTTCACACTAAGGAGCACGCAAGGTGACGTTTGAGGAAAAGCATTTCAGTTATCTGCACGGCCTGGTCCAGAACCGTACGACGGTTCGGGCGGTGGCCCAGATCGACCAGTTGACGGAGCAGGGAGCGGCGAACGCGACCCTGATCAAGTGGGATTTTTCGGCGGCGCAACCGGCGGCGTTCAACCTGACCTGGTACTGCACGCGCATGGCGATCCAGAGGGTTCCGCGTGGCGGCGGCATCGAACTGGTCTACATGGGGCCGGATGGACACATGGGCTACGGCACCGCCAGCGGCGACAGCGAGTCGCCGATCTGGCCCGCCGGTGATGGGCCCGATGTCTATGGTGTGCTGCGCGACCTGCGGACCATTGGCGAAGGCGTCTATGCCGTGGGCATGGGACGGCAGGTCTACCGACGCAACCTGGCGGGCACCTGGGAGCGGAAGGATGCAGGAGCGCTGCAGGACCGCCAGCTTATGGAGGTCGTCGGCTTCAACGCGATCCATGGCATCGACGAAGCGGAACTGTATGCCGCGGGCTATGCCGGCGAGGTGTGGCGCTGCGACGCGGGACGCTGGGAGCAACTGGACAGCCCCACCAACGTGATCCTCAATGCGGTGCACGTGCTTCCCGACCGCCGGGTGGTGGTTGCGGGCAAGAACGGCTTCCTGATGATCGGCTCACGAAGCGCCTGGGAGGTCGTCGAGACCGGCCTGGATGCCCAGATATGGGATATCCAGTACTTCAACGACGGGATCTACCTGGCCACCAGCAATGCGCTCTATCGGCTCGACGCGAATCATGTGCCGCAGCAGGTGGACATGCGTCTCGCAGGGCCGGTGACCTGCGGTCAATTGGATGCCGGCGACGGCGTTCTCCTGGCGACCGGGCGCAAGCACCAATGCTGGAGCGATGATGGGAACACCTGGCATGACCTCACCTGAGTTCGCTTCATGCTGACTTCCGTCGTACGCATCAACGATGTGCAGCAGACCCCGCAGGAGACCGACCCGCAGCGCATCGCGGACGGCCTGCGGTCCATGACACGGCGCGCCCACGCCCGCGGACTCCGGGTCGTCGGGGCGACACTGATGCCGTACGAGGGGTACCGCACCTGGACACCCGCGCGCAACGACGTACGGGAACGGGTCAACGCGCTGATCCGGGCGGGCGGGATCTTCGACCACGTCATCGACTTCGACGCGGCCGCCCGCGACCCCTACCGCCCGACCCGGCTCCGGCCGGCCTACGACGGCGGCGACCATCTCCACCTGAACGACACGGGCTACCGGCAGCTGGGCTCACTGGTGGACCTGACCACACTGGTGCACGACCGGCCCAGATCCGACCAGCTCTGACCAGGCACGCCCCGCGAGCGCCCCGGGGCGCCGCCCCTCCTCAGTCCGACGGACCCTTCTCCAGCCGGCCACGCCCGCTCCCGCGCTCCCCGTCCAGCTCCCGCTGCCGCTCCAGCTCCGCGTCCCGCATCCGCTGCTTCTCCGCCTTGCTCCGCTTGTGCTCCACACCGACACCGCCCATCAGCGCGAACCCGGTGATCCGCACCCGCGGGGCATCCGGCGACGGGACCCCTTCGTCCTTCGAACGCTCCCCGAAGCCGCCCATGATGCCGATCCCCTTGACCTCGACATTCAGCTCCGGCGGAACCGTCACCTGCATACCGCCCGTGATCGTGAAACAGCGGATGACCACCTCGCGGTCCTCGAAGTTCGCCTCCCGCAGATCGATCTCACCGCCGCCCCACATCGCGAACGCGGTGAACTTCCGGCTCACCGTCCAGTTCCCCCGGCGGCCGAACCCACCCCAGAACGCGAACGCGCCGCCCGACGTGGCGGGCTTGCCGATCCGGTCCGCCCACCGCTTCTGCGATCCGGTCCGCGCCGGAGCCGACCTCACCGGAGCCACCACCGCGCCCGGCGCCGGAAGATCCCGCACCAGCGGCTCCAACTCCCCGTGCGTACGGGGTCTGTACAGCGAACGGTGGGACTCGGTTGATTGTTTCTACCGGCGTCCGGCGGTGAGTCGGCCGTCGAAGGTGATGTCGAAGGCGTTGAGT
>NZ_JBEYFB010000115.1:0-5176 GCF_040634135.1 Streptomyces sp. NPDC007164 | reverse complement strand
TGCTTCCCCGCCGTCGACTACTTCGAGAACAGCGGCCTGCCGTTCGTCATCGCCCTCAACGGCTTCGACGGACACCAGCCCTACACCCCCGACGAAGTGCGCGAAGCCCTCCAGATCGGCCCGGACACCCCGATCATCACGACGGACGCGCGGCACCGCGCGGACGCCAAGAGCGGTCTGATCACGCTCGTCGAGCACGCCCTCATGGCCCGGCTCAAGTAAGCACAAGTCGGTATTGCCATACGGTAGTTACCGTAGTCGGACGGGGGTGGGCTGTGTCCTTTGACACGATCCACCCCCGTATTCATAACGTTTCGAAAGAGAATTGCCCCACGTTCGACACCCGGCGCATCCGAGTGGTGCCACTGCGCTCACCTGAGCCCCGCCTTTTGACGGGGCTCGTTCTTTATGCCCGTTTTATCTGAGGTCTGCGCCACTCGGAATGACAGATTCCGACTGTTTGGAACGCGACCGGTCCCCGTGCTGGAATTCGACGAACTCCCGAGTAGTACGGCCCTGAACGAAATACGGCACAACGTAGGTGCCGACGCCGAGAGGTTGTTGGTCGAGTGAGGCGAAGCAACGCGGGCTCCACGGCGCGGCAGGAGCGGGGCAACTTCACCCCGCCGCCGCGCGCCGCGGCGTCCTCCGCGGACGCGTCCGGTACGGCGGTGCCCATCGGCGGCACCAGCCGGCTGTCGCCGCGCAACTGGCGAGTGCCCACCCGGCTCAACGCGATCCTCCTGATCCCCGTCCTGGTCGGCCTGGTCATGGGCGGATTCCAGGTGAAGGGGTCGATCGACACCTGGCGCGAGGCCCAGGACGCCGAGAAGACCGCGCTGATCGTGCGCGCGGCCGCCGAGTACGGCCAGGCGCTGCTGAACGAGCGCGACCTCTCCGCCCAGCCGCTGCTGTCCAACAAGCGCGACGCCGACATCGTCGGGGAGGCGCGGGCCACCACCGACGCGGCCGCGCAGAAGTTCGACGCGGCCGTGAAGGGCATGCCGAAGAAGCAGGGCCTGGAGCGGCGCCTTCAGCTGCTGCGGCTGGAGGAGCCCACTCTCCCCGAGCTGCGCAAGGCCGCCTTCGCCGAGGGCATGGACCCGGTGAAGACGGAGGAGGGCTACGTCAAGGTCCAGCACTCGCTGATGGAGTTCAGCAACGAGCTGGGTCTGGGCACCGGCAACATCACCAGCTACGGCCGTACGGTCTACGCGATCGAGCTCGCCAAGGCTGCAGAATCGCTTCAGCGCTCCATCGGCATGCACCTGCTGGTGCGTCCGAGCCAGGAGAACGCCAAGTTCGACGCCCAGGTCAAGGCCTTCGGCTCGTACAACTATCTGGAGCAGATCGCGCTCGGCGAGTTCGTCTCGGGCGGTACGGAGGCCGACGCGGCCCGGCTGAAGCAGGTCATGTCCACCAAGGCCGGCGAGGGCGCCCGGGAGCTGAAGCAGGCCAAGGAGGAGGCCGACGCGGCGGGAACCCCGTTCGTCGCCCCGCCCAGCATCGACGGCTCGGTCTTCGACGGCATGGCGCAGCAGATCGGGCAGGGCAAGTCGCCCGAGAAGCTGGCCGCGAAGGGCATCACGCCGAACACCTGGATGGCGGCCGCCACCGCCAAGTTCGACGGCTACACCACGGTCCAGGACGAGCTCGTCGACAAGGCGGTGGCCGAGGCCGCGGACATCTCGTCCGACGCCAGGACCGACGCCATTGTCAATGCCGCGGTCGTGATCGTCGCCCTGCTGGCCGCCTTCGTGCTGGCCGGGCTCATGGCCCGGCAGATGAGCCGCTCGATGCGCCGGCTGCGTACCGCCGCCTTCGGCATCGCCGAGCAGCGGCTGCCGATGCTGGTCGACCAGCTCTCCCGGGCCGAGCCGGGCCGGGTCGACACCCGGGTCCAGCCGATCCCGATCCACAGCCGCGACGAGATCGGCGAGGTCGCCCGCGCCTTCGACCAGGTGCACCGCGAGGCGGTCCGGCTGGCGGCCGAGCAGGCCATGCTGCGGGGCAACGTCAACGCGATCTTCACCAATCTCTCGCGCCGCAACCAGTCGCTGATCGAGGGCCAGCTGACCCTCATCACCGACCTGGAGAACAACGAGGCCGACCCGGACCAGCTGGAGAACCTCTTCCGGCTGGACCACCTGGCCACCCGCATGCGCCGCAACGGCGAGAACCTCCTGGTGCTGGCCGGCGAGGAGCCGGGCCGCCGCTGGAACCAGCCGGTCCCGCTGGTCGACGTGCTCCGGGCCGCCGCCTCCGAGGTGGAGTCGTACGAGCGCATCGAGCTCGCCGGGGTGCCCGAGACCGAGATCCATGGCCAGTCGGTCACCGACCTCGTGCACCTGCTGGCCGAGTTGCTGGAGAACGCCACCACGTTCTCCTCGCCGCAGACCAAGGTGCGGGTCACCGCGACCCGGCTGCCGGACAGCCGCGTGATGATCGAGATCCACGACAAGGGCATCGGCCTCACCGCCGAGGACTTCGCCGACATCAACCACAAGCTGGCCAACCCGCCGACCGTGGACGCCGCGGTGTCGCAGCGGATGGGTCTGTTCGTGGTCGGCCGGCTCTCCGACCGGCACGGCATCCGGGTCCAGCTGCGCCCCTCGGGCGAGCAGGCCGGAACCACCTCGCTGGTCATGCTGCCGGACGCGATCACCCACGGCGGCGGTGGCGAACCGTCCGCCGCGGCCGACGACTTCACCGTCTCCTCGATCATTCCGGAGCAGCAGAGCTTCGAACAGCAGCCGCCCCAGCCGCACCTGCGCACGGCGGCGGAGCTGGGCTTCGACGACTCGCGCTACGAGCAGCCCTCGGCGGACTCGGCCCAGCTGGACCCGGTGGGCCGTTCGCTGATGCGTGAGGAGCGCCGGGCGGCGCTGGAGGCGCAGACGGCGGGCGAGCACCCGCAGTTCCCGCAGGACCCGTACGCCGGCGGCCAGTACACCGACGGCGGGTACGCCGGGAACGGGTACGGCCAGGAGCCGCAGCAGGGCGTGCGGCAGGAGCAGTACGAGCAGGCTCCGTACCAGGGCGGCTACGAGCCCTACCCCGCCGACGGCTCGGGCGTCGCCCAGCAGCCCGAGCAGGGTCTGCCCGGTGGTTATGCGGAGGGCGGGTACGCGGCCGGTGAGGCCCAGCAGCCGTCCTACGAGGAGCAGTTCGCTCCCCGGCCCCAGCAGGACGACTGGCCGGAACAGGGCGCCTACCGGGGCGGGTACGAGCCCTCGGCACCGGCGGAAGCGGAATCCGTCCCGAGCGCCCCCGCCGAGCCGCAGGAGAGCGTAGGCTTCGACCGTCCGGGGCCCACGCCCGACTCCGGTCACGAGCTGACCGAAGCCGGTCTGCCGCGCCGGGGCGGTCAGCAGCACTGGCAGCCCACCGGCCGCGGGAACGGCCGGCCCGTCGCGCACCCGCAGCCGCAGCCGCAGCAGGAGGAAGCGCCGCAGCAGCCGTCGCCCGCGCAGCAGGACGGTGACGGTTCCGACGACTGGCGCTCGGCCAACGACGAGCGCTGGGAGCGGGCCGAGAAGCTCCGGGAGCCGAAGGCGGGCGGGATCACCCCGTCCGGTCTCCCCCGGCGGGTGCCCAAGGCCAATCTGGTCGAGGGCACGGCCGAGCAGACCTTGCAGGGCGGCCCTCAGGTTTCCCGCGCCCCCGAGGACGTCCGCGGCAGGTTGAGCAACCTGCGGCGGGGCGTGCTTCGGGGACGCAGCGCGGGTTCGGACGAAAGTAATACCTACAACCAGGAGCGTTAGTGTGAGCCCGATGAGCCAGGCGGCGCAGAATCTGAACTGGTTGATCACCAACTTCGTGGACAACACCCCCGGGGTGTCGCACACGGTGGTGGTCTCCGCCGACGGACTCCTGCTGGCCATGTCCGAGGGATTCCCCCGGGACCGCGCCGATCAGCTGGCGGCCGTCGCCTCCGGGCTGACCTCGCTGACCGCGGGTGCCTCGCGGATCTTCGAGGGCGGCGCGGTGAATCAGACAGTTGTGGAGATGGAGCGCGGATTCCTCTTCATCATGTCCATTTCCGACGGATCATCTCTTGCCGTTCTTGCACATCCGGACGCCGATATCGGTCTGGTTGGGTACGAAATGGCTCTTCTCGTCGACCGTGCCGGCAGCGTCCTCACCCCGGACCTCCGTGCTGAACTGCAAGGAAGTCTTCTTAACTAGTAGACAGACAGTGCGTTTCACGCCACCGGGCCATAAGGTGCGGTGGCGCGGCCCACTGAGACCGGGACCGGCAGGAGGAGGAATCGTGGACACACCGACAGGCGGGCACCAGTACGACGGTGGCCGACAGGTACCGGGTGAGCACGGCGACAACCGGTTCAACTTCCCCTCCGCCCCCAGCGGGCAGGGCGCCCAGCAGCCTTACCGGCCCTATCAGCAGCAGCCTCCGCGGCCGCCGCACGACGCCCAGCAGGGTTCCGGGTGGCCGACGCAGCGTCCGCACCGCTACGGCTCGCCCCCGGCGCCCCGTATCCAGCCGGTCGAGCCGCGGCAGGCCCCCGAGCCTGCCGCGCCCTCCGCGCACAATCCGCTGGTTCGTCCGTACGCCATGACCGGCGGCCGGACCCGACCGCGCTACCAACTCGCCATTGAGGCGTTGGTCAGTACCACGGCCGATCCGTCCCGGCTGCAAGGGCAGTTGCCCGAGCACCAGCGGATCTGCCGGCTGTGCTTCGAGATCAAGTCGGTCGCCGAGATTTCGGCACTGCTCTCGATCCCGCTCGGCGTTGCCCGGATCCTCGTAGCCGACCTGGCAGAGGCCGGACTCGTCGCAATCCATCAGCCCGGCGGCGACGAGTCCGCCGGCGGCCAGCCAGATGTGACACTGCTCGAAAGGGTGCTCAGTGGACTTCGCAAGCTCTAGCGGCGGAGCAGCCCGCTCCACTACCTCGGCGAAGATCGTGGTGGCAGGGGGCTTCGGCGTGGGTAAGACCACGTTCGTCGGTGCCGTCTCGGAGATCAATCCGCTGCGCACCGAAGCCGTGATGACGTCCGCGTCCGCGGGCATCGACGACCTGACGCACACCGGGGACAAGACCACCACGACGGTGGCGATGGACTTCGGTCGTATCACCCTGGACCAGGACCTGATCCTGTACCTCTTCGGTACGCCGGGTCAGGACCGTTTCTGGTTCATGTGGGACGACCT
>NZ_JBEYFB010000114.1:0-5240 GCF_040634135.1 Streptomyces sp. NPDC007164 | reverse complement strand
GAACAACTCCCACAACTCATCCGGCACCAGCCGCTCAACGATCCCCACCATGACAAACAGAATACCGAGTCACCCAAATGAGATGGCCTCTAAGGTCTGGCCGCTCCGAATCGTCGCCAGAGTGCCTATGCCTCATTCAGTGCTGCGGCAGCCGCATCATGGGCGACGAGTGCGCTACGCACTCACAGTGCTGCACCGCCTGGCGTGAACCACCCCCAAGTAAACGCCGGATTTACTGCGACGGAGCCCTTACCGTGATCATTGCGACCTGCGGCGGACTCTCCGGCCGCCGCAGGTGAGGTGTACGCATTTACTGCGGAAATGCTGGGGCGGGGCGGACGTGACGATCGAACCGGTGACCGAGCTCGGGAGCGGGGGCGCGCTCCGGCTGCCGCGGGCCCGCGTCGTGCCCATGTCCGCCCCTCCGGCCACGTACACGACGGCAGTCGAGCGGTATCTCACCGGCGCGGGCATCGCGAAGTCCTCCGCGCGGATCTACCGGATTTCACTGACGACGTGGGGGTGGATGTTCGCCGGCGAACGCGCGCCGACGGGTCCGGCCCGCCGCGGTGCGAAGCCGCCGCTCCTCCTTGTCGCTGCGATCGACGATCCGGTGCTGCCGGAGGCGCTGGCCGAGCTGGCGGCGGCGCGGGCAGACGAGATGGACGCCGACACCGTCAACCGGGAGCTGTCCATCGCGCGCAAGGCGATCGGCTGGTGGCAGCGCCAGGGCTGGATCGAAGGCGATCCGACGGTCGGCATCGAGCGGCGGCCGGCGCCGCCGGACCGCACCAAGGCCCTGGCCGAGAACCGGATCGCCGCCCTGTGGCGCCTGGACGTCGGGCTCCGGGAGAAGACGCAGTGGAAGATGCTCTACGAGTCCGCCGCACGGGCCGATGAGGTGCTGTGCCTGAACGTGGAAGACCTGTATCCGCAGGACAAACGCGGGAAGATCACCGCCAAGGGCGGGGCGACCGAGTGGATTCACTGGCAGTCCGGCACCGCCCAGCTCCTACCCCGGCTCATCGCCCGCCGCACCCGCGGCCCACTGTTCCTCACCGACCGCAAGGCCCCGGCCGGGACGCCGACGTTGGACGTGTGCCCAGAGACCGGCCGGGCCCGGCTTTCCTACCGCCGGGCTGAGGAGATCTTCGAGGAGAACACACGGCTGCTGGCCAACCCGCTCGCCTCACCCGAGGACATCGAGGACCTGGACAGCTGGACACTTCACCGGCTCCGGCACAGCGCCCTGACACCCGACGCCGAGGGCGGCACGTCCACCCCGATGCTGCTGGCCCGCTCCCGCCACACCTCCGTCCGCTCCCTGGAACGGTACGCACGCCCAGGCGTCGACGCGGTCGCCCGACACGTCGCCGAACGCGACGCCGCCGGAGCTGAACCGTGCGTCGGCGCATCTCCATTTCCGGCATCGTCCGACGCTGGGAATGGAGGTGCTAGCATCAGCGGCGCAGAGACAACCGGGTCAACTGCGGGACCAGAAGTGGGAGGTGAGTTGATGAATGTCGCAGAGGCCACTGCCGTGTGCAGTGCCCGCCGGACCATCCTCACGTCCCGGGCCCTGGTCTGACCTGACGTCGATGCCCCCGCAAGAGCTCTGACAGCTCGCGGAAGGCCATCCTCTGTGCCGATCGGGGTCCCTGTTCAAGGGTCTCTACGTTGTCTCAACCCCTTTCGCATCATACTCAGCCATATTCCCTGGTGGACTATGGCTGGGACGAGGCGTGTGAGCACGCCTTCGCACCCCATCGAACTGCCGGGCTGATCCCGGCCCGCATCGTGCGAGCCGAACGCGGCTCGTGCGAAGCAGTCACCGACGCCGGAATCATCCGTGCGCAGATTCCCGGCACCGCCGATCACGGTGATCTGCTGTCGGCCCCGTGCACGGGTGACTGGGCGGCGCTGCGCCCTGTCACCACCGGCCATGCGCCGGTGCTGCACGCGATGCTGGAGCGGCGTACCGCCCTGGTGCGCTCGTCTTCTTCGCGTACCTCGCACGGCCAGGTCCTGGCCGCCAACGTCGACACAGTCGTGGTGACGGTGTCTCTGGCGGCACCGCTCAAGCACGGCCGGACCGAACGCATGCTCGCCCTGGCCTGGGAGAGCGGCGCCCAGCCGGTCGTGGTGCTCACCAAGGCCGACGCGTGCGCGGACGTGCCCTCGGCGCAGGCCCAGGTGTCCGGGGTGGCCGCCGGCGTGGACGTGCTGGTCACCAGCGCCGTGACCGGGCGGGGCCTGGACACCCTGACCGCCGTCCTGAACGGCACCATCGTGCTGCTTGGCCCCTCTGGAGCGGGCAAGTCCACCCTGGGCAACCAGTTGCTGGGCGAGGAGCGGCTGGCGACCGGCGCCGTGCGCGACGCGGACGGCAAGGGCCGGCACACCACCGCATGGCGGGAGCTGATCCCGCTGCCCGGCGGGGGTGTCCTGCTGGACACCCCCGGTCTGCGTGCGATCGGTCTGCACGACTCCCAGGGCGGGCTGGAGCAGACCTTCGCCGAGATCGAGCACCTCGCGCAGGACTGCCGGTTCACAGACTGCGCACACGTGAGCGAACCCGGCTGCGCGGTGCTGGCCGCCGTCGAGGCAGGCGAGATTCCCCAGCGCCGTCTGGACAGCTACCGCCAGCTGCTGAGGGAGAACGCCTACGCCGCCTCCCGAACCGAGGCTCGGCTGCGCGCCGACCGCGAGGCCGCCAAGAAGGACATCACGCGGCACCTGCGTGCCACCTACCAGTTCCGGGAGCGTCAGCAGTGAACAACAGCGACACCCCCGACCACGCCCCTGGCAGCGACCCGGTGACGCAGGCGTTCTTCACCCTGCACCACGACCTGCCCCGGCAGGGTCCCGGCTCGGACGCCACCACACGGCGCCTGCTGGAGATGGCCGGGCCGCTGCCCGAGCACCCGCGGGTGCTGGACGCGGGCTGCGGCCCCGGCCGCTCCACCCTGCTGCTGGCCGAAGAAGCCGGCGCGCACGTGACCGCAGTCGACCTGCACCAGCCGTACCTGGACGGCCTCGCCGCCGAAGCGGCCCGCCGGGGCCTGGACGACCAAGTCACGGTCGTCAACTGCTCGATGGACCAGCTGCCCGTCCCCGATCACAGCTTCGACGTGATCTGGGCCGAGGGGTCCGTATACACCATCGGCTTTGACGTCGCCCTGCGCGCCTGGCGTCGCCTGCTCGCCTCGGGCGGCGTCCTCATCGTCACCGAAATCGAATGGACCGTGCTCAGCCCCTCTGCCCCGGCACGCGCCTACTGGGACGCGGCCTACCCGCTGCGCACCCGCGCCGCGAACACCGACGCCGCACAGGCCGCCGGCTACCGTCTCCGCGCGCACTGGCCGCTGCCGGAAAGCGACTGGTGGGACGAGTACTACACGCCGCTCACTCAGCGGATGGACCGAGCGGACCCGCAGCGCCCCGGCATGCCGCAGGCCCTGGCCGCACACCGGACAGAGATCAACATGCGGCGCGAACACGGCAGCAACTACGACTACGCCGCCTACCTCCTCCACCCCCACGACCACACCCCCGACACCACCGAGAACGGAACCATGACCACCTGGACCGCCTGTCCCGAGGCCGCCGGCGACATCTCCGCCATCCGCGACATCCTCCTCGCGGCCTTCCCTACCGCCCAGGAGGCCGACATCGTCGACGCCCTGCGCGCCGACCCGCAGGCATGGATCGACGGACTGTCGATGGTCACCGCTACTCCCGACGGCACCCAGGTCGGGTACGCGCTGCTCACCCGATGCCACGTTGACGGCGTACCCGCCCTCGCCCTGGCACCGTGCGCGGTACTGCCCTCCGCCCAGCGCACCGGCGCCGGCTCCGCCGCCATCCGCGCCGCACTCGACGCCGCCCGCACCATGGGCGAAAACCTCGTCCTCGTCCTAGGACACGCCGGCTACTACCCTCGGTTCGGCTTCACCCCCGCCTCCCACTTTGGCATCCAAGCACCCTTCGAGGCACCTGACGAGGCAATGATGGCCATGGCCCTCGACGACACCCGCCCCGTCCCGACCGGCACCATCCACTACCCCGCCGCATTCGGCGTCTGACCCCTCCTGTGGTGCCCCGGGGCTCAAACACCCGGGGTACCACAGCCCCTTCCAGTCACACGTCCATCGGGTTCAGGGCCGTACGCCGGCTCAGGCAGCCTGGCCGAAGCCGTCGGCGGTCGCGGTTTCATCGCGCAGCGGGGTGAAGTCGACGTCGAGCTTCGGGTCGTACTCCTCGGGCTGGATGCCGAGTTCGTGGGTGGCTCGTCCCGGACCTGGAGCGTGAGCGTCAGCGTCTGCCGTCGCGTACTTCCCAGCCCGCCACCCGCCTCTCCGCCGACCTTGGTGCCCAGCGCGCCGACATCGACTTTTACCTTGCCGTTCCCGTCCCGCCGGAACTCCACCTCCAACGTGAGCTCCGCCTGCTCCACCTCGAACCGGAACTGCTCGTTGGCGCCCTCGGACTGCGCCGCGTACAGCTCCTGACGCAGCTCCCGAAGTGCCTCGGTCAGCGAAATCCCCGTGTCCATGGTCTCCCCTCATCTGCACCGGGGTGCATGAGGCGGAGACGGAAGAGGACTTCCTTGGCTGCGGCGGCGTCGTGCAGGTCGGCGGGTGTGACCATGACCAGCAGTGGAAGTCCTCGGGTGTCGACGACGAGGTGGCGCTTGCGGCCGTTGATTTTCTTGCCCGCGTCGTAGCCGCGGGTGGCCTTGGAGACGGTCTCGGCGGCTTTCACGCTCTGGGAGTCGATCACGGTGGCAACCGCTCGGGGGCCTTTGCCCATGTCCCTGCGGATCCGCCCGGCGAGATGGTCGCGGATCTGGCCGACGATCCCGGCGGCTGCCCAGCGGGCCATGAACCCCCAGACCGTCCGCCAGGGCGGGAAGTCGACGGGTAAAGCCCGCCACTTGCAGCCTGTATCGACGACGTATCGGATCGCATCGACGACCTCGCGGCGGGGATGCTTCTCCGGTCTGCCGCCGGTGGACGTCTCGCAGGCCGGTGTGGGCAACAGCGGTTCGATCAGCGCCCATTCGGCGTTCGTGGTGTCCGAGGGGTAGCGGCGAGAGCGCATGACGAGGGCCTTCGAGCTGTGCGGTGGGGCCGCCCCCGGGGGGGGCCCCCCCCCCGGGAGGGGGGGGGTTTTTGGGGGAGGGGGGGGTGGTGGGGGTGTGGGTTGGGGGGGGAGTGGGTTGCACAAAAATAGAACCC
>NZ_JBEYFB010000113.1:1513-5378 GCF_040634135.1 Streptomyces sp. NPDC007164 | reverse complement strand
AAAGCAGGATCCCGCTTCGACCGGGAATCGGACACGAAAGAGTCTGATAGAGTCGGAAACGCAAGACCGAAGGGAAAAGCCCGGAGGAAAGCCCCAGAGAATGTTCTGCGGGTGAGTACAAAGGAAGCGTCCGTTCCTTGAGAACTCAACAGCGTGCCAAAAGTCAACGCCAGATATGTTGATACCCCGGCCTGCTTCGGCAGGTTGGAGGTTCCTTTGAAAGTCCTACGGGGTCACTGACCCGGTAGGCAATTTACACAGCGAGGACGCTGTGAACGACCGGTCTTATTCCGTCCGGTCGTTCCGCTCTCGTGTTGTGTTGTCCCGATCACGGGAAAACATTCACGGAGAGTTTGATCCTGGCTCAGGACGAACGCTGGCGGCGTGCTTAACACATGCAAGTCGAACGATGAAGCCCTTCGGGGTGGATTAGTGGCGAACGGGTGAGTAACACGTGGGCAATCTGCCCTTCACTCTGGGACAAGCCCTGGAAACGGGGTCTAATACCGGATAACACTCTGTCCCGCATGGGACGGGGTTGAAAGCTCCGGCGGTGAAGGATGAGCCCGCGGCCTATCAGCTTGTTGGTGGGGTGATGGCCTACCAAGGCGACGACGGGTAGCCGGCCTGAGAGGGCGACCGGCCACACTGGGACTGAGACACGGCCCAGACTCCTACGGGAGGCAGCAGTGGGGAATATTGCACAATGGGCGAAAGCCTGATGCAGCGACGCCGCGTGAGGGATGACGGCCTTCGGGTTGTAAACCTCTTTCAGCAGGGAAGAAGCGAAAGTGACGGTACCTGCAGAAGAAGCGCCGGCTAACTACGTGCCAGCAGCCGCGGTAATACGTAGGGCGCAAGCGTTGTCCGGAATTATTGGGCGTAAAGAGCTCGTAGGCGGCTTGTTGCGTCGGTTGTGAAAGCCCGGGGCTTAACCCCGGGTCTGCAGTCGATACGGGCAGGCTAGAGTGTGGTAGGGGAGATCGGAATTCCTGGTGTAGCGGTGAAATGCGCAGATATCAGGAGGAACACCGGTGGCGAAGGCGGATCTCTGGGCCATTACTGACGCTGAGGAGCGAAAGCGTGGGGAGCGAACAGGATTAGATACCCTGGTAGTCCACGCCGTAAACGTTGGGAACTAGGTGTTGGCGACATTCCACGTCGTCGGTGCCGCAGCTAACGCATTAAGTTCCCCGCCTGGGGAGTACGGCCGCAAGGCTAAAACTCAAAGGAATTGACGGGGGCCCGCACAAGCAGCGGAGCATGTGGCTTAATTCGACGCAACGCGAAGAACCTTACCAAGGCTTGACATACACCGGAAAGCATCAGAGATGGTGCCCCCCTTGTGGTCGGTGTACAGGTGGTGCATGGCTGTCGTCAGCTCGTGTCGTGAGATGTTGGGTTAAGTCCCGCAACGAGCGCAACCCTTGTTCTGTGTTGCCAGCATGCCCTTCGGGGTGATGGGGACTCACAGGAGACTGCCGGGGTCAACTCGGAGGAAGGTGGGGACGACGTCAAGTCATCATGCCCCTTATGTCTTGGGCTGCACACGTGCTACAATGGCCGGTACAATGAGCTGCGATGCCGCGAGGCGGAGCGAATCTCAAAAAGCCGGTCTCAGTTCGGATTGGGGTCTGCAACTCGACCCCATGAAGTCGGAGTTGCTAGTAATCGCAGATCAGCATTGCTGCGGTGAATACGTTCCCGGGCCTTGTACACACCGCCCGTCACGTCACGAAAGTCGGTAACACCCGAAGCCGGTGGCCCAACCCCTTGTGGGAGGGAGCTGTCGAAGGTGGGACTGGCGATTGGGACGAAGTCGTAACAAGGTAGCCGTACCGGAAGGTGCGGCTGGATCACCTCCTTTCTAAGGAGCATCTAGATTCCGTGAGGAGTCCAGAGGCCATTACGTCGGCAGATGTTCGACGGTGGTTGCTCATGGGTGGAACGTTGACTATTCGGCACGACAGGTTGTTTTTCACTAGTACTGCTTCGGCGTGGAACGTGGGGGACGGCAGGTCGGGTCGGGCACGTTGTTGGGTATCTGAGGGTATGGCCGTGATGGTCGCCTTCAGTTGCCGGCCCCAGTGAACTTGCCTGTAAGGGTGAGGTGATGGGTGGCTGGTCGTTGTTTGAGAACTGCACAG
Organism: Streptomyces sp. NPDC007164; assembly: GCF_040634135.1. Taxonomy (NCBI): domain Bacteria; kingdom Bacillati; phylum Actinomycetota; class Actinomycetes; order Kitasatosporales; family Streptomycetaceae; genus Streptomyces; species Streptomyces sp. NPDC007164. The sequence goes on along the minus strand of NZ_JBEYFB010000113.1, from coordinate 3,231 downwards.
TGGACGCGAGCATCTGTGGCCAAGTTTTTAAGGGCGCACGGTGGATGCCTTGGCACCAGGAACCGATGAAGGACGTGGGAGGCCACGATAGGCCCCGGGGAGCTGTCAACCGAGCTTTGATCCGGGGGTGTCCGAATGGGGAAACCCGGCAGTCGTCATGGGCTGTCACCCGCTGCTGAACACATAGGCAGTGTGGAGGGAACGAGGGGAAGTGAAACATCTCAGTACCCTCAGGAAGAGAAAACAACCGTGATTCCGGGAGTAGTGGCGAGCGAAACCGGATGAGGCCAAACCGTATGCGTGTGATACCCGGCAGGGGTTGCGCATGCGGGGTTGTGGGATCTCTCTTGATCAATCTGCCGATTGGTCGGCGAGTCAGAAACCGTTGATGTAGGCGAAGGACATGCGAAAGGTCCGGCGTAGAGGGTAAGACCCCCGTAGCTGAAACATTGACGGCTTGCTTGAGAGACACCCAAGTAGCACGGGGCCCGAGAAATCCCGTGTGAATCTGGCGGGACCACCCGCTAAGCCTAAATATTCCCTGGTGACCGATAGCGGATAGTACCGTGAGGGAATGGTGAAAAGTACCGCGGGAGCGGAGTGAAATAGTACCTGAAACCGTGTGCCTACAAGCCGTGGGAGCGTCGCTGTTGTTCTTCGGAACAGCAGTCGTGACTGCGTGCCTTTTGAAGAATGAGCCTGCGAGTTTGCGGTGTGTTGCGAGGTTAACCCGTGTGGGGAAGCCGTAGCGAAAGCGAGTCCGAACAGGGCGTTTCAGTAGCACGCTCAAGACCCGAAGCGGAGTGATCTAGCCATGGGCAGGTTGAAGCGGAGGTAAGACTTCGTGGAGGACCGAACCCACCAGGGTTGAAAACCTGGGGGATGACCTGTGGTTAGGGGTGAAAGGCCAATCAAACTCCGTGATAGCTGGTTCTCCCCGAAATGCATTTAGGTGCAGCGTCGTGTGTTTCTTGCCGGAGGTAGAGCACTGGATAGGCGATGGGCCCTACCGGGTTACTGACCTTAGCCAAACTCCGAATGCCGGTAAGTGAGAGCACGGCAGTGAGACTGTGGGGGATAAGCTCCATGGTCGAGAGGGAAACAGCCCAGAGCATCGACTAAGGCCCCTAAGCGTACGCTAAGTGGGAAAGGATGTGGAGTCGCAGAGACAACCAGGAGGTTGGCTTAGAAGCAGCCACCCTTGAAAGAGTGCGTAATAGCTCACTGGTCAAGTGATTCCGCGCCGACAATGTAGCGGGGCTCAAGCGTACCGCCGAAGTCGTGTCATTCACACATTGAGGGCCAACGCCTGTGTGGATGGGTAGGGGAGCGTCGTGTGCCGGGTGAAGCAGCCGCGGAAGCGAGTTGTGGACGGTTCACGAGTGAGAATGCAGGCATGAGTAGCGATACACACGTGAGAAACGTGTGCGCCGATTGACTAAGGGTTCCTGGGTCAAGCTGATCTGCCCAGGGTAAGTCGGGACCTAAGGCGAGGCCGACAGGCGTAGTCGATGGACAACCGGTTGATATTCCGGTACCCGCTTTGAAACGCCCAGTACTGAATCAGGCGATGCTAAGTCCGTGAAGCCGGCCCGATCTCTTCGGAGTTGAGGGTAGTGGTGGAGCCGATGAACCAGACTTGTAGTAGGTAAGCGATGGGGTGACGCAGGAAGGTAGTCCAGCCCGGGCGGTGGTAGTCCCGGGGTAAGGGTGTAGGA
>NZ_JBEYFB010000113.1:0-1415 GCF_040634135.1 Streptomyces sp. NPDC007164 | reverse complement strand
GCTGAGACCTGATGCCGAGCCGATTGTGGTGAAGTGGATGATCCTATGCTGTCGAGAAAAGCCTCTAGCGAGTTTCATGGCGGCCCGTACCCTAAACCGACTCAGGTGGTCAGGTAGAGAATACCGAGGCGTTCGGGTGAACTATGGTTAAGGAACTCGGCAAAATGCCCCCGTAACTTCGGGAGAAGGGGGGCCATCACTGGTGAGGAGACTTGCTCTCCGAGCTGGGGGTGGCCGCAGAGACCAGCGAGAAGCGACTGTTTACTAAAAACACAGGTCCGTGCGAAGCCGTAAGGCGATGTATACGGACTGACGCCTGCCCGGTGCTGGAACGTTAAGGGGACCGGTTAGCTGACTTTCGGGTCGGCGAAGCTGAGAACTTAAGCGCCAGTAAACGGCGGTGGTAACTATAACCATCCTAAGGTAGCGAAATTCCTTGTCGGGTAAGTTCCGACCTGCACGAATGGCGTAACGACTTCTCGACTGTCTCAACCATAGGCCCGGTGAAATTGCACTACGAGTAAAGATGCTCGTTTCGCGCAGCAGGACGGAAAGACCCCGGGACCTTTACTATAGTTTGATATTGGTGTTCGGTTCGGCTTGTGTAGGATAGGTGGGAGACTTTGAAGCGGCCACGCCAGTGGTTGTGGAGTCGTCGTTGAAATACCACTCTGGTCGTGCTGGATGTCTAACCTGGGTCCGTGATCCGGATCAGGGACAGTGTCTGATGGGTAGTTTAACTGGGGCGGTTGCCTCCTAAAGAGTAACGGAGGCGCCCAAAGGTTCCCTCAGCCTGGTTGGCAATCAGGTGTTGAGTGTAAGTGCACAAGGGAGCTTGACTGTGAGACCGACGGGTCGAGCAGGGACGAAAGTCGGGACTAGTGATCCGGCAGTGGCTTGTGGAAGCGCTGTCGCTCAACGGATAAAAGGTACCCCGGGGATAACAGGCTGATCTTCCCCAAGAGTCCATATCGACGGGATGGTTTGGCACCTCGATGTCGGCTCGTCGCATCCTGGGGCTGGAGTCGGTCCCAAGGGTTGGGCTGTTCGCCCATTAAAGCGGTACGCGAGCTGGGTTTAGAACGTCGTGAGACAGTTCGGTCCCTATCCGCTGTGCGCGTAGGAATATTGAGAAGGGCTGTCCCTAGTACGAGAGGACCGGGACGGACGAACCTCTGGTGTGCCAGTTGTCCTGCCAAGGGCATGGCTGGTTGGCTACGTTCGGAAAGGATAACCGCTGAAAGCATCTAAGCGGGAAGCCTGCTTCGAGATGAGTATTCCCACCAACTTGATTGGTTAAGGCTCCCAGTAGACGACTGGGTTGATAGGCCAGATGTGGAAGCCCGGTAACGGGTGGAGCTGACTGGTACTAATAGGCCGAGGGCTTGTCCTCAGTTGCTCGCGTCCACTGTGTT
>NZ_JBEYFB010000112.1:0-5583 GCF_040634135.1 Streptomyces sp. NPDC007164 | reverse complement strand
CCCCCCAGGTCATTCCTTCGACAGGGGGACACAGTCATGCCGGGCCCGGAGGCCAGCGGCCCTCTTGCAGGACCGCGAAAAAGATAACGGGGGGGTAAGTGGTTGGAGTCCAGGATGGTCCGGCGGAGGCCGCAGCACGGTAGAACCGCCTGACGGGCCGTCGCGTCTTCGCTGTTCTACGGGACCAGTCGCGGGAGGGTCTGGATGAATATCGAAACCGGTGTAGGCGTGTGCGCGACCGTCATAGCGCTGGGATCCTTCTGGATCAGCTGGGGGCAGGCGCGGGCATCCCGGGCACACAACCGGCAGTCGGTGCGGCCGTTGGTGCTGATCCGCACAGTTCGTGCGGGATACCGGGACGACGTGGCCCGCCTGGAGGTGATCAACGCGGGGATCGGGCCGGCGGTCGTGACGCGGACGTCGGTCACTCTCGACGGGGAGGTCATCGGCCAGTGGGATCTGCCCACGTATCACCGGATGGCCCAGGACCTCCCCCTGCTGCCGAAAGTGAAGACGTTGTCCACGGGGGGAGCTCTCATCCCGGGCGAGAGGAGCTACCTGCTGCATCTCGAAGAGCGAAACGGGCAGGAATCCGCATGGTTCTGGGAGCTCATCTCCACGAGACTGCTCGTTGAGATCCGGTACGAGTCCCTCTACGGCGGTGAGGACTTCGTGGCTCGCTCGACTCTGTTGTGAGCTTGTTCCATTTCTTCCGGCCTCGAACGGTGTCTCGAACTGAGTCGCCCACCTGGGGATTCGCCGGACGCGGGGGGCTGCCTTCGTCTGATCATGTGCTCCGACCAAGGTGCACTGACCAAGACGAAGGCCGTGAGAGTGAGTCTGCTGCCTGATGCCGTATGGAGGGAAGCGTTCGCGGAAGCGTCACGCTTCCGGGGAGAGTTCTACGAGTGTCTGACCGCCCGGCGCGACGAGTTGTTCGAGCTGGCGGACGCGGTGCTGTGTGCCGACGGTGCGGTGAAGTCCCCGGTGGACCTGACGCTGTTGCCCGAACACCGTCGTGGACATGGAGCGATGTACGGCGGCCTGAACCACGGCCGCATCGACACCGATCAGCTGCGGACGGTGCTGGCCGGGCTGTCGCTGCCGCGTTTCGACGGCGGGCGCCTGGTCCTGGCGGTCGACGTGTCACCGTGGCTCCGCTCGGACGCACCGTGCTCGGCGGAACGGCTCTTCTGCCACGTCTACGGCCGTGCGAAGACGGCCTCGCAGTTCATCCCGGGCTGGCCCTACTCCTTCGTCGCCGCGCTAGAGCCGGGCGCCACATCCTGGACCGCGATCCTGGACGCGGTCCGCCTCGGACCTGTCGACGACGCGACCGCGGTCACCGCCGCCCAGTTGCGGGGAGTCGTCGAGCGGCTCATCACCGCGGGGCAGTGGCAGAAGGGGGATCCGCACATCGTGATCGTCAGCGACGCCGGCTACGACGTCACCCGCCTGGCCTGGGTTCTGCGCGATCTGCCGGTCGAGCTGGTCGGCCGGGTCCGCTCCGACCGCGTCATGCGCCTGCCCAAGCCGACCCGCCGACCGGGGACGAACGGCCGGCCACCCAAGCACGGACCGGAGTTCCGCTTCACCAGGCCGGAGACCTGGCCCGAGCCCGCGATCACCACTGTCACCGACACCACCAACTACGGCAAGGCCGAAACACGGGCATGGGACCGGGTCCATCCCCGGCTCACCCACCGTTCCTCATGGCTCGACCACGACGGCGAACTGCCTTTGATCGAAGGCACATTGCTCCGGTTGAAGGTCGAGCATCTGTCGAAGGACCGGGACGCTCCGCCGGTGTGGTTGTGGTCCTCGAAGACCGGTGCCACCCCGGACGATGTGGACCGTTTCTGGCAGGCGTTCCTCCGCCGCTTCGATCTGGAGCACACCTTCCGCTTCGCGAAGCAGACCCTCGGCTGGACCACCCCGAAACTCCGTACTCCCGAGGCGGCGGACCGCTGGACCTGGATCCTGATCGTCGCTCACACCCAACTCCGGCTCGCCCGCCCTCTCGCCGAGGACCTACGCCGGCCCTGGGAGAAGCCCACCGCCTCCAGCCGGCTCACCCCCGCCCGGGTCCGCCGGGGATTCAGGAACATCCGCGCTCACCTCGTCTGCCCGGTCCGCGTTCCCAAACCCCGCGGCGCCGGCCCCGGACGGCCACCCGGCGCCAAGAACAGACACCGGGCACCCCGCTACGACGTCGGCAAGACCGTCAAACGCCCCGAAACCCTCAAGGCCATCGGCAAGCCCGGAAGATCTTGGTAGATAAAGAACAAGGTCAGTAGCTGTTTCTGAACCGGGGTGAGGCTGAGCACTGGGAAAACCTCTTGCCCTTCTGCGGAGGTTGACCAGAATCAGCGCGTGCAGATTCTGTCGTTCCCCGAAGAGGTCACCCCGTTCGATCTGCGTGTGCAGGTTCGGCAGCTCCAGGAGGAGGCGTGGCCGTCACGACCAGGAAAGGTTGCTCCGCCCGAGGCTCCGGCCCATGACCCTGCCTTGCAGCCGTTGTCGATAGTGCTCGTGGGTGACGGCGTGGTGCTGGCCGCGCTGGACATCCTGTCCAAGGAGATCGTCCACGCAGGACGGTGCTTCGCCGCTGGCGGACTCAGCACGGTGGTGACGCGGCGAGAGGCCCGTGGCCGCGGGCACGGCCGGCGCCTGGTGGCGGCGGCCCGGGAGATGATGATCGCGCGGAAGCTGGACCTGGGGTTGTTCACGTGTGACAGCTCGCTGCAGGCGTTCTATGAGAGTGCGGGCTGGCGTGTTCTTCCTGAATCGGTGCTGATCGGCGGGACGCCGCAGGATCCGTTCCCCAGCGATCAACCCGGCTTCGACAAGGTCACCATGGCCGACTTCTTCTCGCCCGAAGGCCGGCAGGCCGAGACGACTTTCCGTGACAGCCGGATCGGGTTGTATCCCGGACAGATCGACAAGCTCTGGTGACGTGAACAAATTCAGGCGTCTTGCCGACCTCCTGCAGCGGGAACAGGCAGGCGGTCGACTCCCCTGGTTGCGCGGGTGATGCGGCGGGTCATCAGCGTGATCGCTGCCCAGGTGATTAGGGTCTCGGAGTGCTGGACGAGCCGTTCGTAGTCGCGGGCATGACGGCGGGCGTTCATCATCCAGGCCAGGGACCGCTCGACGACCCAGCGGCGGGGCAGGATGACGAATCCAGAGCTGTCCTTCGGTCGGCTGACCGTTTTGATCGTGAGGTTCAGATGCCTCTTTGCCCAGGTCACGAGCTTGCCGGCGTAGGCCCTGTCGGCCCAGACGATGGTGATCTCGGGGCGCATCAGCCTCAGCCTGAAGAGGACTTCCTTGGCGGCGGCGGAGTCGTGCAGGTCGGCCGGGGTGACCATCACGAACAGCGGCAGGCCACGTGTGTCGACCACCAGGTGCCGCTTGCGGCCATTGAACTTTTTGCCCGCGTCGTAGCCTCGGCTGTCCTTGCCGACGGTCGAGGCCGCCTTCACCGACTGGGAGTCGATGATCGTGGCCACGGCCCTCGGGCCTTTGCCCATCTCGCGGCGGATTCGCTGGGCCAGGGCGTCACGGATCTGGCCGATGACACCGCAGGCCGCCCAGCGGGCCATGAAGCCCCAAACGGTCCTCCATGGAGGGAAATCCGCGGGCAGGGCCCTCCACTTGCAACCTGTATCGACCACATATCGGATCGCGTCGACGATCTCGCGCCGGGGGTGTTTCTCCGGTCGGCCACCGCGGGCGGTGTCGCAGGCCGACGGCGGCAGCAGCGGTTCGATCAGGACCCATTCGTTGTCCGTCATGTCCGAGGGATAGCGGCGGGGACGCATCTTGTCCTCCGGCTTTGACCTGCGGCGGGGCCGACCGGCAAAGCCGGTCGGCCCCGCGGGGAGAGGGTCAGGCGCTGGCGATGAGGTCGAGGGTGGATTCGATGGAGTTGAGCTGGGCGACGATGTGCTTGACCCACTTGTCGTTCGGGTGGGCGGCGGCGTGCGGGGCGACGGTGCCGGTGATGAACCGGCGGAACTGGGTCAGCTTCTCGCTGACCACCGCCCGTTCGTATGCCTCCAGCGCGGCCCGTTCGGCGCCGAGCTGGTAGCCGTCGGCCCGGGTCCAGATCAGCGGCGGCCAGCCCTTGGACGCGGCTTCGTCCTTCAGGGCACCTATCCCCGCTCTGACCTGGCTGGGCGACAGTCCGCTGGCGCGTACCAACTGCTGGAACTCAAGGCCGGCGGGCCTGGCCTCGAACAACACGAAGCGGACGGTGTCCGCGTGCCGCCGGGCGGCATCTCCCCGTCGCCGTGAGGCACGGGGCATGATCACTCGCCTTTCAGCATGCGGGCGAGCTCGTCGTCCATGTCGACCTTGCCGGTGTCGACCGCGGTTTCGATCCAGTCGAGTGTCGCTTTCACCTTGGCGACGTTCTGGTGCACGATCGTGCGTTCGTCCTCGCTCAGAGTGCGGTCGCGCAGGCCGGGAACGGTGCGGCCGGCCGCGGCGACGAACGAGTGGCAGGCGGTGACCAGGTCCAGGAACTCCACCGTCCGGTCGATGTTACGGACCGCGGGTGCGACCGGGCTCGTGCGGTCGAAGTAGTCGTGGGCTTGCCGACTGCGTTCGGCCTAGGCATGGTTGACCTGGAAGCGGGCGGTGTCGTCGCTCATCGCCTTGAAGGCGACGTCCGGCCTGCGGAGCAGGCTGGTCGCGGCGGTGGTGGCCACCGACTCGTCACGGGTGAATTCCTCCACCACCCGGACCTTGTCCTCCGCCGACACTTTGGCCGCGACCTGCGGACGCTTCAGGAAGTCGGTGGTGACTGCGGCCGCGACCTCCGCGTCCCGGGCCAGCGAGTGGATCGCGGTGACCTTCTCCTGCGGAGTGATCGGCGTTTCGACCTGCTGTCCCACCCGGCGGTTGGCGTCGTCCGCGGTCCAGCGGGCCTTGCCGTCCGGCGGCGTGAGGATCGTTGCGAAGCGCTCACCCTCGTCCTCGATGTTCGCCAACGACCGGTGGACCGTGTAGGACGCGGTCTTCGGCCGGCGTCGGTCCTTCGGCCAGCGGGAGGCCACCCACCTGGTCGTTTTCACCGTGGCGACGCTCAGACCGATGTCCTCGGCCAGTCGTTTCAGTGACTGTTCGACCGTGTACTCCATCTCCCCGACCGGGCCGCCCCGCTGCCGCATCGGCTCGACCTCCAGGGCGCGGTCCCCGATCGTGAACTGCCCACGAGTCTGCTGTTCGACTACTTCCCGCAGCTCAAACCGCCGCGACAAGGCCGCGGCCAGGCAGTTCTTCCGCCGTCTGATGAAGAAGACCCGGGCGGTGCCGAAGGTGATCGTCACCGACAAGCTGCGTTCCTACGGCGCGGCCCACCGCGAAATCATGCCCTCGGTGGAGCACCGCTCCCACAAGGGACTGAACAACCGGGCCGAGAACTCCCACCAGCCAACGAGGCAACGCGAACGCGCGATGAAGGGCTTCCGCTCCGTCGGCGGAAGTTCCTGACCAAGCTCGACAAAGAAGTACCCGCCGGCCTGGATGTCCACCTGATCTGCGACAACTACGCCACCCACAAGACTCCCGCCATCA
>NZ_JBEYFB010000111.1:0-5654 GCF_040634135.1 Streptomyces sp. NPDC007164 | reverse complement strand
ACCACTGTCGAGCCCTCGCGGGTCGCGGTGACGATTCCCGACCGGCGCAGGACCGCCAGCTGCTGGGACAGCGCGGCGGGCTCGATCTCGATCTCGGCGAGCAGGCCCCGTACCGGCATCGGACCGTCCTGGAGGAGTTCCAGCACCCGGATGCGTACCGGGTGCCCGAGCATCCGGAAGAACTCGGCCTTGGCCTGGTACAGCGGAACCGGCACGGTCTCCAGCGCTCCTCATCGCCCCGGGGCGTCGACTGGTGCTGTGCCCGCGGCTACCTACGGACCCAGCCACCACAGCATGTAGGGAATTGCATAATTTCGCAATTCATGGATTCAGCAGTTCATGAGTTCGGCAGTCCCCGGACGGGACAGCGCGCCCGTGCCCCCGTCATAGCGCCGGGGCCGCACATGCCGGACGGGCCGTACGGAGATCTCTCCGCACGGCCCGTCCGTCGCTACCCACCAGATGCTAGGGCCTCTCGTTTGGATCATGCCGGGCTCGCGTCCCCCGGTGCCGCACCTCGCCGCGTTGTCGTCGGTCGCCGACGCTCCGCGTCGACTCCCTCCTCCGCCTTGCGATGCACGACACCGGACCCCGCTCCCTGATCCGACCTGATCCAAACGAAAGACCCTAGGCCGGAACGCTCGCCACGCCCTGCGCCAGGAACTTCTTGCCGTTCACCCGCTCCGAGACGCCCTCACGGTCCAGGTACGGCGTGATGCCGCCCAGGTGGAAGGGCCAGCCCGCGCCGGTGATCAGGCAGAGGTCGATGTCCTGGGCCTCGGCGACGACGCCCTCGTCCAGCATCAGCCCGATCTCCTGCGCCACCGCGTCCAGGACCCGGTCGCGGACCTGCTCCTCGGACAGGACGACATCGCCCTGCTTCAGGAGCGCGGCGACCTCCGGGTCCAGCTCCGGCTTGGCTGGATTCTCGGCGGAGTAGACGTAGAAGCCGCGCTTGCCGGCCTTGACGACCGCGGCCAGGTTCTGCGAGACGGTGAACCGGTCCGGGAAGGCGCGGTTCAGGGTCTCCGAGACGTGCAGACCGATGGCCGGGCCGACCAACTCCAGCAGCACCAGCGGCGACATCGGCAGACCGAGCGGCTCGATGGCCTTCTCGGCGACGTCCACCGGGGTGCCCTCGTCGATGACGTTCTGGATCTCGCCCATGAAGCGGGTGAGGATGCGGTTGACGACGAACGCCGGGGCGTCCTTCACCAGCACCGCGGTCTTCTTCAGCTTCCGCGCCACACCGAACGCCGTGGCCAGCGAGGCGTCGTCGGTCTGCTCGCCGCGGACGATCTCCAGCAGCGGCAGGATCGCGACCGGGTTGAAGAAGTGGAAGCCGACGACCCGCTCCGGGTGCTTCAGCTTCGACGCCATCTCGGTGACCGAGAGGGACGAGGTGTTGGTGGCGAGGATCGCGTGCGCCGGGGCGACCGCCTCGACCTCCGCGAACACCTGCTGCTTGACGCCGATCTCCTCGAAGACGGCCTCGATGATGAAGTCGGCGTCGGAGAAGCCCGCCGCCTTGTCCAGCACACCGGAGACCAGGGCCTTGAGGCGGTTGGCCTTGTCCTGGTTGATCCGGCCCTTGCCGAGCAGCTTCTCGATCTCGGCGTGGACGTAGCCCACACCCTTGTCGACCCGCGCCTGGTCGATGTCGGTCAGCACGACCGGCACTTCGAGGCGGCGCAGGAAGAGCAGGGCGAGCTGCGAGGCCATCAGGCCCGCACCCACCACGCCGACCTTGGTGACCGGGCGGGCCAGGTTCTTGTCCGGGGCACCGGCCGGGCGCTTGGCGCGCTTCTGGACCAGGTTGAAGGAGTAGATCCCGGAGCGCAGCTCGCCGCCCATGATCAGGTCCGCGAGCGCCTGGTCCTCGGCGTCGAAGCCGGCCGCCAGGTCGCCGTCCTTCGCCGCGGCGATGATCTCCAGCGCGCGGTACGCGGCCGGGGCGGCGCCGTGCACCTTGGAGTCGGCGATCGCCCTGCCACGCGCGACGGCCTGGTCCCAGGCGTCACCGCGGTCGATCTCGGGGCGCTCCACCGTGACCGTGCCGTTCAGCACGTTCGCGGTCCAGATCAGCGACTGCTCCAGGAAGTCCGCGCCCTCGAAGAGCGCGTCGGCGATCCCGAGCTCGAAGACCTGCTTGCCCTTGAGCTGACGGTTCTGGTTCAGCGAGTTCTCGATGATGACCGAGACCGCGCGGTCGGCACCGATCAGGTTGGGAAGCAGCGCACAGCCGCCCCAGCCGGGGACCAGACCGAGGAAGACCTCGGGCAGCGAGAACGCGGGCAGTGCCTTGGAGACGGTGCGGTACGAGCAGTGCAGACCGACCTCGACACCGCCGCCCATCGCCGCGCCGTTGTAGTACGCGAACGTCGGGACCGCGAGAGCGGACAGACGCCGGAACACGTCGTGGCCGCCCTTGCCGATGGCGAGCGCGTCGTCGTGGTTCTTCAGCAGCTCGACGCCCTTGAGGTCGGCGCCGACCGCGAAGATGAACGGCTTGCCGGTGATGCCGATACCGGTGATCGCACCCTCGGCGGCCTCCTTCTCGACCTGGTCGACGGCGGCGTTCAGGTTCGCCAGCGACTGCGGTCCGAAGGTGGTCGGCTTGGTGTGGTCCAGGCCGTTGTCCAGCGTGATGAGGGCGAAGCGCCCCGCACCGGCCGGAAGGTCCAGGTGACGTACGTGCGCCTGCGTGACGACCTCGCCGGGGAACAGCTCGGCCGCGCCCTTCAGAAGCTCAGTGGTGGAGCTCACTTGTTGCCTCCGTTGAAGTTCGGGTTCTCCCAGACGACCGACGCGCCCATGCCGAAGCCGACGCACATCGTCGTCAGGCCGTAGCGGACCTCCGGCTGCTCCTCGAACTGGCGGGCCAGCTGAGTCATCAGCCGCACACCGGAGGAGGCCAGCGGGTGACCGTAGGCGATGGCGCCGCCGTACTGGTTGACACGCGCGTCGTCGTCGGCGATGCCGTAGTGCTCCAGGAAGGCGAGCACCTGCACGGCGAACGCCTCGTTGATCTCGAACAGGCCGATGTCGTCGATGGACAGCCCGGCCTTGGCCAGGGCCTTCTCGGTCGACGGGATCGGGCCGTAACCCATGACCTCCGGCTCGACGCCCGCGAAGGCGTACGAGACCAGGCGCATCTTCACCGGGAGGCCCAGCTCGCGGGCGACGTCCTCGGCGGCGAGCAGGGAGGCGGTGGCGCCGTCGTTGAGACCGGCGGCGTTACCGGCGGTGACCCGGCCGTGGGCACGGAACGGGGTCTTCAGACCGGCGAGCGACTCCAGGGTGGTACCCGGGCGCATCGGCTCGTCGGCGGTGACCAGGCCCCAGCCGGTCTCGCCAGCCTCCGCGTTGGTGCGGCGCACCGAGATCGGCACCAGGTCCTGCTGGATCTTGCCGTTGGCGTACGCCTTGGCGGCCTTCTCCTGCGAACGCACCGCGTACTCGTCGGCGCGCTGCTTGGTGATCGTGGGGTACCGGTCGTGCAGGTTCTCCGCGGTCATGCCCATGAACAGGGCGGACTCGTCGACCAGCTTCTCCGACACGAAGCGCGGGTTGGGGTCCACCCCCTCGCCCATCGGGTGGCGGCCCATGTGCTCGACACCGCCGGCGACGACGACGTCGTACGCGCCGAAGGCGATGGAACCGGCCGTCGAGGTGACGGCGGTCAGGGCGCCCGCGCACATGCGGTCGATGGAGTAACCGGGCACGGACTGCGGCAGCCCGGCCAGGATTCCGGCGGTACGGCCCAGCGTCAGGCCCTGGTCGCCGATCTGGGTGGTCGCCGCGATGGCGACCTCGTCGATCTTCGCGGGGTCCAGGTCCGGGTTGCGGCGCAGCAGCTCCCGGATGGCCTTCACGACGAGATCGTCGGCGCGGGTCTCGTGGTAGATGCCCTTCGGGCCCGCTTTGCCGAACGGGGTGCGGACGCCGTCGACGAAGACGACGTCCCGGATGGTACGAGGCACGGTGGCTCTCCTCCAGGGTGCGGGATGGCACTGCTGCGCGGCACGCCCGGAAGCGCGCCGCCACCATCATGCTACTTGCGGGTAACCAGACTGCCCACCCCCCACGGCGGGAGCGGTGAAGGTCACATGCGGGCGGGCCCCGGTACGGGTGCCGTTCCGGCCCCGGAACGACGATCGCCGGGCGGGGCTGAAAATTCAGCCCCGCCCGGCGATCGGGAAGACGACATGGCCGCGGGCCGCACAACCTGGCGCGATTACGCCCCTCGAAGAGCCCTCCGGCGACGGCAGCTCAGGGGGTCGGCGCCAGCGCGCGGGCCAGCAGCGGGGCCACCTGCGCGATCTGCCAGCCGCGCGCCCCGTACCCGGCGAGCGCGGTCTCGACCGCGTCCGGCGTCAGGTTCTTCGGCGGCTCCCAGCAGACCCGGCGCACCGTGTCCGGGGTGATCAGGTTCTCCTGCGGCATGTGCAGCCGCTCGGCGAGCTCCGACACCGCGGCGCGGGCGGCCGAGAGCCGGGCCGCCGCCGCGGGGTCCTTGTCCGCCCAGGCACGGGGCGGCGGCGGACCGGCGAGGGTCTGGCCGGGCTGTGGCAGCTCGTTGTCCGGCAGCGCCTTGGCCCGGTCGACGGCCGCCTGCCACTGCTCCAGCTGGCGCCGTCCCATGCGGTGGCCGTACCCGGGCAGCGCGGTCAGCGCCTGCGTGTTCGGCGGCAGCGCGAGCGCGGCCTCGACGATCGCGGCGTCGCCGAGCACCTTGCCGGGTGAGATGTCGCGGCGCCGGGCGACCTGGTCGCGCGCGGTCCACAGCTCCCGCACCACTGCCATCTGGCGGCGCCGGCGGACCTTGTGCATGCCGGACGTACGCCGCCACGGGTCCTTGCGCGGGGGAGCGGGCGGCGCCGCGGCGATCGCGTCGAACTCCTCGCGGGCCCAGCCGAGCTTGCCCTGCCGGTCGAGCTCCTCCTCCAGGGCGTTGCGCAGATCGATCAGCAGCTCGACGTCGAGCGCCGCGTAGCGCAGCCAGGGGTCGGGCAGTGGGCGGGTGGACCAGTCGACGGCGGAGTGGCCCTTCTCCAGCGAGTAGCCGAGCACGCTCTCGACCATGGCGCCGAGGCCGACGCGCGGGAAGCCGGCCAGCCGTCCGGCCAGCTCCGTGTCGAAGAGCCCGGTGGGAGTCATCCCTATTTCGCGCAGACAGGGCAGGTCCTGGGTGGCGGCGTGCAGGATCCACTCGCTGCCGCTCAGCACCTCGCCGAGGCCCGACAGATCGGGGCAGCCGACGGGGTCGATCAGCGCGCTGCCCGCGCCGTCACGGCGCAGCTGCACGAGGTAGGCGCGCTGGCCGTAGCGGTAGCCGGAGGCGCGCTCGGCGTCGACGGCCACCGGGCCGGAGCCGCCGGCGAAGTCGGCGATCACCCGGGCGAGGGCGTCGTCGGAGGCCACCACCGGGGGAATGCCCTCGCGAGGTTCGAGCAAGGGGATCGGCGCCGGGGCGACGTCGTCCGGGGGAGCGCCCCCGGTGGTTCGCAGTGAAGTGTCTGCTGCGGTCTCTTGGGCGTCGGTCACGTGTCAAGGGTATCTGTGTATGTACGGCGCCCGGAGAGCGGAACGTACGGCGAGCGGCGCCCCTGAAAGAAAAACAGCCCGGGCGGGCCGGCGGGGGGCCCCCCGGG
>NZ_JBEYFB010000110.1:0-5874 GCF_040634135.1 Streptomyces sp. NPDC007164 | reverse complement strand
GGTGCCGGCCGGTTCCCGGACGGCACCACCACGACGCGACGATCGACGGCAGGTGATACGGCTTCTACGCCTGAGTACCGCCTGCTGCCGGGGAGAACGGTGTGTCCCGCTCGGGGCGGGAGGGGCTGCGGCTCCAGGGGGTCGCCCCGTCGGCGTCGGGAGCCAGCGGGGTGAACCGGGCCGGAAGCGCGGTGAGCGTGCGGTGGACAGCCCCGGGACGGTAGGTCAGCCTGCCGATGGGAACGGCCAGTTCGATGTCCGGCAGGTAGGTCAGCAGCCTCTCGATGGCGGCGGTGGCCACCAGCGTGGCGACGTCACGGGCGGGACACGCGTGCGGACCCGCAGCGAAGGCCAGGTGCGCCTTGTTCCCGGAGCGGTAGCCGTCCGCCGGAACGCCCGTATGGGGGCAGGTGTTGGCAGCGGCGTACGACACCATGACGGGCGAGCCCGCGCGGAGGCGGGCACCGTGGAACGTCACGTCCTTCTTGGGGAAGTGGACGCTGAAGTTGGCCAGCGGCGCGTCGTGCCACAGCGCGTCGTCGATGGCGTGCTGGATGGGCAGACTCCCGGTGGTCAACGTGCCGAAATAGCGGTCGTCGCTGAGCATGCGCACAAGCGCGTTGGCGATGAGGTTGCCCAGCGGCTCGTTCCCGGCCCCGAGAGTGATGAGGATCTGGTTGACGGCCTCCTCCTGGCTCAGCCCATTGGGATGATCGATGAACCAGGAGGTCAAATCGTGGCCGCGCTGCGCCGCCTTGGTCCGGTAGAGCGTTTCGAGGTAGGCGCCGAACGACTGCCCACCCACCGCCTGCGTCTTCGGATCACTGTCCATCATCGCCCCCAGCGCCCACACGAGCCGCCGGCCCTCCTCGTCCGGCATGCCGAACAGAGCGTTGAAGACCATCAGGGGCAGCTGCTGCGCATACTGGCCGACGAGGTCGACCGTCCCGGTATCGGCGAATTCCTGGAGCAGCGTGTCGGCGAAGCGGAACGTCAGGGCGCGTACATCATGCGGATCCAGGAGACCGAAGCTGTCCGTGATCACACGTCGCAGATGCGCGTGCGCCTCGCCGTCGGCGAAGAACAGACTCGGCCGCCACTCCACCAGAGGCCGGATCGGGCTGTCCTCCGGCACCTGCGGCAGCCAGCCCCGGGTGTCCTTGGTCCACGTGTCGGCGTCCTGGAGGAGATCGAGGGCGGCCCGGTAGTCGGTGACGATGTTGACCACGACACCGGGGGCGACCTCGGCCACGCCTACCGGCCCCTGCCGGCGCAGCAGTTCATAACTGCGCTGCGGGTTCGCGGCGTGTTCGGCCCCGTGCAGGGACACGGGGGCTTCGGTTGGTATGAGCGTCACGAGGCTTTGACTCCGGCAACGGATATGGAATGGGCGGTCAGTTGGGCAAGCGCGTTCAGGCCACTGTTCTTCTCTCGTGCGTCACAGGTGACCAGCGGAGTCTCCGGGGCGAGGTCTAGCTTCGAACGGATGAGCGCCATGTCGTACTTGGGTGAGTCGGGGAAGACATTGACAGCCACGGCGTACGGCAAACCGCGCTCCTCGATGAGTTCCATCACTTCCCAGGAGTCCTTGAGCCGCCGGGTGTCGACCAGGATGAGGGCACCGAGCGCCCCGAACGCGATGCCTTCCCACAAGGGAAGGAAACGGCGCTGCCCCGGAGTCCCGTACAGATACAGAACGATCTTGTCGCCCGGCAGCGTCAGACGGCCGAAGTCGATGGCGACCGTCGTGGTGGTCTTGTCACGCAGCACGTCGTGGCTGAGGTCATCGGTGGCGACCGCCGCGTTCGTCATGACCTCGTCGGTGTGCAGCGTCGGAATCTGCGACAGCGACTTGACTACGGTCGTTTTGCCGATACCGAGCGGACCGGCAACGAGGATCTTGATCCTCCGGTGCTCTCCCTCGGGCAGGTAGACGGGAGACGGGCTAGGCGGCAAGGAGAGCGTGGAGTCCACTCAGAACCTCTTCCAGGACTTCTTTCGACGGTCGGCCATCATTCGACGCACGGAGGGCATCCGGAAGCGGAACGGTGGCTTTTAACTGACCATCACTGACAAGTTGTTCGGCGAGCACCAGAGTCACGCTGACCGGGAGACCGAGATAGCCGGCCAGCTCGACGACACTGAGAGAGCCGTCGGTCAGCAGCTCGATCACACGCTGGTGCACCGCCGTGTGATACCTGGCCAGGGGCAGACCACTGGCCCGCAGAGCGGCCAGCGAATCGAGAGTGCCCGAGAGACCGGTACCGGGACTGGTCCCCGTCGCGAGGTACGCCGGCAGCAGCCGCCGCTGTTCCTGGCCGCGACTCATGACACCCCGTCATTGACGCGGGCGGGAACGGACATTATCTGCTCCCCGAGCTTCATCGCCTGACGGGCCATCGTCGCCGCGACCACCCCCATGGGCATGTCCTGATCACCCGCCGCCGCGATCAGGGTGTTGGTTCCCTCGCCGACCGGCATGACCATGTACGTACCCCGGTCGTTGTGCGAGGTGACGGTCGTCAGCGGAGTACTGGGAGGAGCCCCCAGAACCGCGTTGGTGGCGGCGCGGGACGCGGAGTGCAACGCGGCGGTCATCGCACCGATACCGTCCGCCTCGTCCTTGGTGAGGTTCTCGGAAGTGGCCTGGACCATCCCGTCGAGAGTCATGGTCAGAGCGTGCCGGACACCACGGATCTCCGTGATCGGCTTCAGGACCCAGGAGGACGGTCCGGACTCTTCATAGGCTTCAGACATGATCACAGTGTTTGCTCCGAATCGGTGACGGACCGGCCGTCGGTGAGGCCACTTTGGAAATCGCTCCAGATGGCACCGGTGCTCTCCGGATCCAACGGGCGGGGCGCTGCGGCGGCGGCCTCGTCATGGGTGGCTGTCGCCGAGAAACGGCGGCGACGCTGCGGCAACTCCGCCGCGGCGGAGGGCGCGGGCGAGTGGGCCGGCGAATCGGCAGCAGCGGGCCGCTTGTGGGCCTGCGGCGCCACGGCAGGCTGAGGAGCCATGACCGACGGAGGCGTGACGTTCTCGTCGATCGAAGTCAGCAGGTTCTCGGGAACGGACACCACAGCGCGCACCCCGCCATAGGGAGAGGAAGTGTCGATGGACACATGAAGGCCGTAGTCGGCGACGAGACGGCCGATCGCGGCGAAACCCATGGACGGCGGATCACCGAGCTCAAGGAGCATCACCTCCTGCTGCTCACCCGAGATCAGACTCCGCCCGCGCGCGAGCGCTTCGGAAGTCATACCCTTGCCGGCATCGTCGATCGTGATGCACACACTGCCGTTGCCCGTCTGGACCAGGCCGACGTCCACCATGAGATCGTCACGGGAGTGCTCCAGCGCGTTGGCCATCAACTCGGCGCACACCACCGCAACAGGCTCGGCCGCGCGCCCGACCACACCGATGTTGGAAAGACCCAGCCGGGAAACGATATTGATACGGTCGAAACCACGCAGCCGGGAAGAGGCGCCACTGACGACCTCACTCACATAGGTGTCCTTGCGGACGTGCCCCGGCCAGCCTCCGCACACGATGGCGGACCTCTGCGTGAGACGCAGGTTCTGCTCATTGATGTGGTCGGACTCAAGCAGACTCTGCGTCAGACGGGGCGGCGCACTGAACTCGTGCTGCAGACCCACGATATTCGTCTGCAACCGGTAGGAAAGAGCCTGGGACTCCTGAGTCGCGCCACGCAGGGCAGCACGGGCAGCGGCGTCTATGCGGCGCCGTTCCTTGAGGACAATGCCGGAAACCGCTTCGGGCAGCGCATCGAGAAGCCGCGCGGCCTCCGACCCCGCGAGATGCTTGTGCAGCAGCCCGGGGACGGGATGATGAGAGCTGATCAGGTGCAGCGCGAGAGCGGGAAGCCGGTCGGAGACGAGATGACGCACCTCGCCGAGAAGCTCCGACTCGCGAATACCGAGTTCCTTCGCACGGGACTCTGCGGCCTGCTTGTTCTGCACCTCGGTCCGGGCACGGCCCTCAGCAGCCTGCGCACGGGAATCGGCGGCCTGCGCCTCCGCGCACCACGTTCTGCCCTGTCGCATGTGTATACGGCGCGAGCGCGCCAGGAGCAGCGCCCAGACTGCCAGGAGAAGAGACAAGACGCCAAGGGCAACGGCGATTTTTGAGGACAAGGTCACGGAGGGTGGTCCTAGGGGTCGATCGAGCCTTCGAAGAACAGCGCAGCGGGTCACTCCCCCGCAGGGGAGTGAGCGCGGCCTTCGGAGAACTGGCGGAAAGGAGAAACAAGGTGGCAAGTGAACAGCGCGTGGACCGCCCGTGCGGCGAACGAGCGCCACCGCGGACGACAGCCGGGCCGACGCGAGACCCGCTGAGCCGCCCGAACCGGCCAGAGCCCCATCGCCGCGATCCCCACGGGCGACGACGGCTGCCAGGCCGGCCCTTCCACAACTCCCGCCCCCGGAAACGCTCGCAGGGCGAAGCCTGCTGAACACAAACGAACAGGTTCATCAGAGCTCCGTTGAGGACTGCGAACGTCGGCTGTCGGGTGCTTCCCGCCGTCGCACGCAGTCGACTCGCGGCCTTGCCACTACCTAAAACGCGGTCAGCTTACTGGAGTTGATCTGTACACGCGCCCCTGGTAGGGCCCGCACAGTCAGGAACCGGACGATCTTCGCCCGCCGGGCTCTCACCGATCGCCCGCAGCTCGGACAACGGCGCTTTCCGGCAGCGGGTTCCGGCCGGCGGCCGAGGTCGCCTCGCCGGCGGATTGATGGCGTTTCCTGCCATTCGGCGTGGAGCGCCGGGCCCTGACAGCGAACACCGACGAGCCCCCCAAACCGCCCACACCAACCCAAACCACTCGCACCCACCCCACGCGCGGGCGAGCCTGCCGCAACACACCTCGAATCCTGAACATCCGGCCTGAACCACGCCGCCGGCCGAACACCACAAGGCCCGGAGTCGGGAAACCACCCCACTCCGGGCCATTGCGCACCAAGCCACACCGGACAAGCCTTCCGAACCCCGGACCCCGGACCCCGAACCCCGAACCCCGAACCCGAACCCCGAACCCGAACCCCGAACCCGAACCCCGAGGCGCCGGCGACACACACCGACCGAACCGCCACCCCGCGAAACAGAGCCGCGGACAACGGCAGCCCAATCAGTGCCGGTCAGTCCGCGAGCTTGCCCTTGAACACATGGCTGGCGTAGTCCATGGAGATCCGGTACTTGGTGCCGGGAATGACATCCGTCGCGAGCACCCGCCACTTGCCCACATCACTCTTGACAAAGCTCTTGTACTTGGTGCACTCCTTGCCGCCGCCGGCCGGGTAGAAACAGATACGGACACGCAGCGGGTTGGCACTGCCCCACTTCGTGATCTTGAGGTTGATGTCCCCACAGACCTTGGGACTGGCGGTGTAGTACGGCCCGAAGCTGTGCTCGGCCTCGTCCGTCCCCATGTTGAACGTCTCGCTCGTCGCACTCCCGTAGCAGGTCACGGCCGCACCCGACGCCGTCCCCGAGCGCTCGGGAGCCGATGTCGCGGCGCTCACCGAAGCACTGCTCATCGCGCCGGTGACCAGGGCCAATCCGCCCGTCAACACGGCGATCCGGCGAGTGATCTCACGCATGGTGTGATGCCCCCTGTCGTGTTCTGCCCCTCCCCACCGGAGAGACAACGCGAGTCTCCTGGAAGCCACTTGGGCGGGGTACCTCACACCTCATAGGGTTCGAACACGGAGAAACCGGCCCGACGCCGTGCTCCACCAGGAGACAGACGAGCGCCCTCCCGCCCCCGTTATCTTTTTCGCGGTCCTGCAAGAGGGCCGCTGGCCTCCGGGCCCGGCATGACTGTGTCCCCCTGTCGAAGGAATGACCTGGGGG
>NZ_JBEYFB010000109.1:0-6089 GCF_040634135.1 Streptomyces sp. NPDC007164 | reverse complement strand
CGGCGGCCACGGCCGAACCGGCCATGACCAGACCGGCCAGACCCGAAGCCCGAAGAAGATTCCGACGGGACGAAGCGGGGGTGTGTTGCTGCGGAACGCTCATGCGGACTTCGCCTTCCGAGAAGTGCGACAAGTGAGGGAGCGTTCCTGCGGGGGACTGCCATGAGGCGGATGGCTGAAAAGGGTCCGACCGTCGAGTGTTCACGGCGCGATGGGCAGGCGCCGGAACCAGGTCGGAAAGGGTAAAACGCCGGTGACCTCGAAGTGTCACCGCGGTTGGCAGGGAACCTACGGCGGGTTAAGCCATTTGGTCAAGACCCGAATCCGTCGGAATGCGACGTGTCGCTGTCGGACGCGGTGCCGTCCGAGTCGTCGACCCAGCCGAGCGAGACGCTGATCCGGCGGGCCGCGTCCCGTACCTGGCCGCCCAGTTCCTGGTAGCGCCAGGCCGGCAGGCCGAGCTTGAGGCCGGTGATCGAGACGGCCCCGGCGCACACCGCACGGTCGTCGAAGACCGGCGCGCCGATGCAGATGATGCCCTCGGCGTCCTCCTCGTCGTCCAGGGCGTAGCCGACCCGGGCTATGTCGCGCAGATGCGACAGGAAGGTCGCCGGGTCGGTGATGGTGCGGGAGGTGCGCCGGGGCAGCCCGAACCGCTCGACGACCGCGGCCGCCTCGCCGGGCGGCACGGCGGAGAGCAGCGCCTTGCCCAGACCCGTGCAGTGCGGCAGCTCGCGCTGCCCCATCCGCAGATCGAGCCGGACGCGCTGGTCGAGCTCGACCTGGTCCACGACGACCGCGTGGCCGTCCTCGGGGACCGCGAGCCTGGACGCCATCCCGGTGGCCCGGGTCAGCTCGCGCAGCACCGGGTGGGCGACGCCGCGCAGCGACACCTGGGAGCGGGCCCGGTCGCCGAGCCGGGCCAGGCTCATGCCGAGCCGGTAGCGGCGGTTCATGCCCTCGCCGTCGTCCGAGACGAGGCCGTAGGCGCGCAGGGTCTGGAGCATGCCGAAGGCGGCGCTCTTGGAGATGGAGCAGGCCTGGCCGACCTCCGTGACGCTCAGGCCGTTCCCCTGTGCGGGGGCGGCGAGCGCTTCGAGGATGTCCGCTGCCCTGGCCACGCTCTTGACCCAGTACTTCGGTTCTTCTGGGGCAGCACTGTTCGTCATAGCAGAACAGCCTAGTCCCTCGGGGAGGCCTGGAATGCGTGTTCTCGGTGAAGAAGGCGCGGAATCGGGTCTTCCCGGGCCCGGAAAGGTCTTGACCGGCCCCGAAGGCGGACGTAATATCCAGGCACTGTTCTGCTCTACAGAACAGCGTTCTGGAAAAGCGAAACGCACCACCCCAAGCATCACGGATCATCCCTTTCCTGCGGCGACTGCCGGGCGGATGGCGCCAGGGATTCACGGGCCGGGCAGGGCCTGCGAAGACCGACGACTCTCGACGCAAGGAGCAAGCGATATGAGTTCAGGCCCGGTTGGCAACGAATCCGGAGCCCGACTCGCCGAGCGCGCCCGCCAGGTCGTACCCGGCGGCGTGAACAGCGGTCAGCGCAGTGTTCCCGGACTGACCGACCTGGTCGTCACGGGGACGGACGGCGCACGGTTCCGTACCGCCGACGGACGCGAGTACACCGACTTCCACTCGGCGTTCGGACCGCCCCTGCTCGGCCACAACGACCCCGACGTGGCCCGCGCCACCGCCGAGGCCGGAGCCACCCTCGGCCACATGGGCGTCGGCGTCACCGAGGGCGAGGTCCTCCTCGCCGAACAGCTCACCGAGCTGATCCCCTCCATCGAGAAGGTGCTGCTCACCAGCACCGGCAGCGAGGCCACCTTCCACGCGCTGCGCGTCTCCCGCGCCGCCACCGGCCGCCGCCTGGTCGTGAAGTTCCAGGGCTGCTACCACGGCTGGCACGACGCGGTCAGCCTCAACGTCATCTCCGCGCCCGAGAAGGTCGGCGGCCACGACCCGATCTCCACCGGCATCCTGCCCGAGGTCCTCGAAGCCACCCTCGTCCTGCCGTTCAACGACAGCGAGGCCGTCCGCCGCACCTTCGCCGAGCACGGCTCCGACATCGCCGCCGTGATCGTCGAGCCCGTCCCGCACAACGTCGGAGCGCTCCTGCCGTACCAGGAGTTCCTCACCACGCTGCGCGAGGAGACCACGAAGGCCGGCAGCATCCTGATCTTCGACGAGGTCATCACCGGCTTCCGCCACGACATCGGCGGCTGGCAGAAGATCTCCGGTGTCACCCCCGACCTCACCACCCTCGGCAAGGCGATCGCCAACGGCGCCCCCGTCGGCGCGATCGGCGGCCGCGCCGACCTGATGGACCTCTTCTCCACCCGCCCCGGCGCCCCCGCCTTCTTCGCCGGCACGTACAACGGCCACCCGTCCGTCGTCGCCGCCGCCCTCGCCACCCTGCGCAAGCTCCGCGAGGAGCCCGTCCACGAGCACGTCTTCCGGCTCGGCGAGCGCGTCCGCACCGAACTGACCGGACTGTACGAGCGCCTCGGCGTCCCCGCCGTCGTCACCGGCTACGGCTCCGTCTTCGTCAGCTACTTCATGCCGGGCGAGGCCCCCCGCACCTACGCGGACCTGCTGAACAACGACGCCTCGCTGTTCGTCGGCTACCGCCGCAAGCTCCTCGACCACGGCCTGTTCGAGCTGCCGCTCAACCTCAAGCGCAGCCACATCAGCTACGCCCACACCGACGCCGACGTGGACCGTCTCATCGAGGGCACCGAGGCCGCGGTCAAGGCCGTGCTCGCCGACGGCGGCGCCCGCGACCTGGAGAACGCCTCGACCATGGGTGGAGCGACCCGCTGATGCTTACCGTCAACCGCACCCGCCCGGCGGGCCCCGCCGGCCGGATCACCCGCGTCGAGACCCTGATGCTCGGCACCTCCTGGCGCGACTTCGGCTACGTCCGGGTCCACACCGACGAGGGCCTGTCCGGCATCGGCGAGATCACCCACCCCTACCGGGTCCGCGAGGTCTGCGCGCTCACCGAGGCACTGGCCCAGCGCCACCTCATCGGCGCCGACCCCTTCGACATCGAGGAGCTCTGGCTCCGCGTCTACCAGGGCGACTTCCTGCGCGGCGGCGACATGGGCGGCGTCGCCCTGTCCGGCCTCGACCAGGCCATGTACGACCTGATGGGCAAGGCGCTCGGCGTCCCCGCGTACCGGCTGACCGGCGGCGCCTGCCGTGACGACGTACGCGTGTACGCCAACGGCTGGTACAACGGCGAGCGTGATGCCGAGACCTTCGCGGCCAAGGCGAAGGAGACCGTGGCGAAGGGCTTCACCGCCCTCAAGTTCGACCCGTTCGGCCCCGGCCTGCACGAGCTGGAGCGGGCCGAACTACGCCGCTCCGTCGACCTCGTGGCCGCCGTCCGCGAGGCCATCGGACCGGACGTCGACCTGTTCATCGAGGGCCACGCCCGGTTCGCCATGCCGACCGCGGCCCGGCTGGTGCGGGAGCTGGAGCCCTTCGACATCGGCTGGTTCGAGGAGCCGATGCCGTGGACCCACATCGAGCGGTACGCGGAGCTGCGGCAGCGCGCCGCGTTCCCGATCTCCGGCGGTGAGCACTTCCACAACCGCTACGAGTACAAGCAGCTCTTCGCGACCAACGCCGTCGACATCATCCAGCCCGACCTCTCCATGGCCGGCGGCTTCACCGAGGTCAGGAAACTGGCCGCGATCGCCGATACCCATGGCATGCTCGTCGCCCCGCACAACTCGAACTCGCCGCTCTGCACCACCGTCTCGGTGCACGCGACGCTCGGAATCCCCAACTTCAAGATCCTCGAAACCTTCGACGGGCTCCTGGAGGACTACGTCTTCGACGCCCTCAAGGGCACCCTCCCGATCGTCGACGGCCGGATCGGCCTGCCGACCGCACCGGGTCTCGGTGTCGAGCTCGTCGACGAGGTCTTCGAGGAACACCCGCCCACCCACCGCTTCTGGAACATGTTCGCGGACGGCTGGGAGAAGCGGAACCGGACATGATCGTCGACGTCCACTCGCACCTCTTCCGGCACAGCCACGACTTCACCGACCCGTTCAGGTCCGACTCCGCCCGCGCCCACGCGGGCGAGGTCGACCTCACGGTGAAGTGGGAGGAGTACGAGGCCACCGCCCCCGAAGGCACCCGCACGATCGTCGTCGGCGGCAAGGCGCGGCGCAGCGGCCTCTGGGTCGACGACGCGGCCGTCGCCTCGTACGCCGGAGCACACCCCGACCGCCTCATCGGCTACCTCTCGCTCGACCCCACCCAGCCCGGCTGGCAGGACGAACTCCGCTACGGCCACCAGGAACTGGGCCTGCGCGGCATCAAACTGATGCCGATGTACGCGGGCTTCGACCCGGCCGCCGAGGAGTACGACGAGCTGTACACGTACGCCGAACGGCACGGTCTCCCGCTCCTGGTGCACACCGGCACGACCTTTGTGTCGAGCGCGCCGCTGGAGTGGGCGATGCCCCGCCACCTGGACGCGGTCGCCATCCGCCATCCGGAACTGCGGATGGTCCTCGCCCACCTCGGCCACCCCTTCGAGGGCGAGTGCATCGCGGTCATCCGCAAGCACCCGCATGTGTACGCGGACATCAGCGCCCTGCACTACCGGCCCTTCCAGCTCTGGCACAGCCTCCGGCTGGTCCAGGACTACGGGGTCTTCCACAAGCTGATGTTCGGCAGCGACTACCCGTTCACAACGGTCGACGACTCGGTGAAGGGGCTGCGGGAGATCGCCCGCATCCCCGGCATCCCCGGGCTGCCGCCGCTCGACGTGGACGCGGTGGAGGAGATCATCCACCGGCCGTCGCTGGACCTGCTGGGCCTGAACGGCTGATCCGGCCGTTCCTCCGAACCTGCCGGTACGGGCCGGGGTCATTCCCTGTCGCCCGGTACCGACCGGCAGCCGGGCCGCCGCGCCATCACCCATGTGTCCCAGCGCGGCGGCCCGGACCCCTCCGGCGATCAGTACCGGAGCCGACACACCCCCTCTCCGTACCGCTCCGCCTGGAGGAACCCCGCCATGACCGCAGCCGTCCCGCCCCGCGGAACCGACCGCTTCGATCTGACCGGCCGCACCGCGGTCGTGACCGGGGCCGCCCGGGGCCTCGGCCGGTCCTTCGCCGTCGGCCTCGCGGAGGCGGGCGCCGATCTGGTCCTCGTCGACCTGCCCGGTGCCCAGGGCATCGCCGAGACCGCGGCGGCGATCGAGGCACTCGGCCGCCGGTGCCGTACCTACGGTCAGGACCTCGCGGACATCGACGCGCTGCCCGGCTTCGTCGACGCCGTACGCGCCGAGGCGGGCCCGCTGCACATCCTGGTCAACAACGCGGGCACCGCGGCGCTGGAGCGCTTCAACGAGATCACCCCGGCGAGCTGGTCGCACATCATGCGGGTCAATGTCGACGCCGTCTTCTTCCTCAGCCAGCGCATCGCCGAACACATGACGGCGGACTCGGTCGCCGGCCGCATCATCACCATCACCTCGAAGAACGCCCTGGTGGCGGAGGCCGGCCTGGCCCACTACAACGCCTCCAAGGCCGCCGCCCAACTGCTCACCGAGACCCTGGCGGTCGAGCTCGCCCCGCACGGCATCACCGCCAACACCCTCGCCCCCGGCATGGTCGAGACCCCCATCGACGGCGAATTCCCCTTCGACCGGGAGGCCTTCGAATCCGCGTACCGCGAGCGCATCCCGCTCGGCAGGTACGCGCAGCCCGACGAATGCGTGGGCGCGCTGCTGCTGCTCGCCTCGGACGCCGGGGCGTATCTCACCGGGGCGCGCATCGTCGTCGACGGGGGAGTGCTGGCGGACCAGATGCCTCGTATGCGCTTCATGCCGCCGTACCGCAACACGATCTGACCGCACAACACCCCGACCGTGACCGACGGTCGCCGGTTCCCCCGAGCACGCATCGACAACGCGAGGAGCGCCTCCGCCATGTCCGTCAATGCATCGTCCTCCGCTCCGTCCTCCGCCCCGGCCCCCGCTTCGTCCCGTCGGAATCTTCTTCGGGCTTCGGGTCTGGCCGGTCTGGTCATGGCCGGTTCGGCCGTGGCCGCCA
>NZ_JBEYFB010000108.1:3229-6131 GCF_040634135.1 Streptomyces sp. NPDC007164 | reverse complement strand
GACCACAAACGCTGGAAACAACTGATCCGCTGGACTCACCGACGCGAGACGCTGCCCGCCACCTACCAGGCCATCGCCGGCCTCGTCTCCGACCGGGCTACTGCAGCCTGAAATCGGCCGCGACCAGGAGAAACACGCCTCACCCGCTATCACGCACCAACTCGTTAGAGATCAACGAAGCCAGCCGGCCTTCCGCCTCGGCCAGGACGATCTCGGCGAGGGCTTCGTCCCGCAACCGAAACGGTGGGTGGTCGAGCAGGTCAACGGCACCCTCATGCTGCACCGGCGCCTCGCCCGCGACTACGACCACCGACCCGACAACGCGGCCTCCCGCGTCTACTGGGCCTCCACCGCCGGCATGCTCCGCCGCCTCACCCCCCCTACCTCCACTTGGCGGGACGACGTGGAGCTTGCCGCGTGAACGTCAGCGAACTCCTGCGACTGCTGCAGACCGAACACGACGAGACCGCCGCACGAGCCGACTCCTCCGCACCCGAATCCTCCTGCGCACCTGAACGGATCACGTCACGAGATCAGCGACAGAGCCGATAAACGTGCTCAGTTCCTGACGTGCTGGGGGGCAGGCGAGTCGCCGTGCCACGCCCGGAACGGCTGACCTTCAGTCGCCGGTCCTTCGTCGAATGGTCTCCTGTCGCCGTCCACGGCACGGGCGTCCTGCGTGACCGACCCGGTCCGGCAGGTCGCAAGCCTTGCGATCAACCTGCTGTCCGGCCGGGCGCCGCACTACGCTCAGGCTCCGGGGATCTCGGGTGTGGGGGTGACTGTGGATCGTGTGCGGCGGTGGACGCTCGCGGTGCTGGCCGTGACGGTGACACTGGTGGCATCGCTGCTGGCGCTGGCGGTGAACGCTGCTACCGGTGACGAGCGCTGGCCGGGTGTCCTGGATGTGCTGCGGAAGTACGCGTGGTGGTCGTCGGGTGCGCTGACCCTGCTTGGCGTCGCGCTGGCGCTGCTGGTCCGGCGGCTGGAGCGCGAGCCCGCGGTGGCTGGTGACCCGCCGCCGCCCGCGCTCCCGGCGGTGGATGACTGGCTGGTGCGACGCGCCGAGCTCGGCGAAGCCGTGCATAAGGTCGTCGCGGGCCGCGGCCGGGCCGTGGGCCTGGTCACCTCGCTGACTGGCGCAGGGGGGTTCGGCAAGACCCGGTTGGCGCGGATGGTGTGTGCCGACCGTCGTGTCCGCCGGCGCTTCCGCGGCCGGATTTACCTGGTCACCGTGGGCCGCGATGTACGGGGCCCGGCCGAGATCGCTGCGAAGGTCAACGACCTCATCCGGGTTATCACCGGCAATGCGGAGACCTTCACCGACCCGGACCTCGCTGGTGCTCACCTCGGGCAGCTCCTGGAGCAGCGCCCCCGCACCCTGCTGGTGATCGACGACATCTGGGAACCCGAGCAGCTGGCCCCCTTCCTCCTCGGCGCGCCACAGTGCCTGCGCCTGGTGACCACCCGCAAGGCCCGCCTGGTAGAGGCTGTCGGTGGGCAGACGGTCCTGGTCGAGCGGATGACCCTCGCCGAGTCCCGCCAGGTCCTTCTCCAGGACCTCGACGAGCAGGCACTGCCCTCCGGTGTGGTGGTCGAGCTGCTCGCCGAGTCCGGGCGATGGCCGCTGCTGCTGCGGCTGCTCAACCGCCTCATCGTGCGCGAGACCTCCACAGGCATATCCCTTGAGGACTCGGTGCGCTTGGCCATGGAGCGGCTGCGGGCCGAGGGGCCGACGCTGGCGGACGAGTCGGGCGCGGACGCCGCATTGTCCGCGTGGCGCGAGAAGGGCGTGGAAGTCACCATCGAGGCCGCCGTCGACCTGCTGCCCGCCCGCGGCCGTCGTCGTTACCGGGAACTGGGGATCTTCGCCGAGGACGAGCACGTTCCCGTCGACCTGGTCTGCCAGCTGTGGGAGCGCAGCACAGCCCTGGCACCGCAGGAGGGCCGCGCCCTGCTGCGGGAGATGGACGACCTGGCACTGGTCACCCTCGACCCGGCCAACGGCAGGTGGATCTCCCTGCACGACGTCCACCGCGACTACCTGCGCAAGATGCTACGCCCGGCCGGGATCACCACGACCAACGACTACCTGGTCCGCGCGGTTACCGCCCGCCTCGCGCCCGCCGCACCACTGGCCCCGGGCACGCCGGACCCGGGCCGGGCGTGGTGGGAAACCACCTCTGGCTACCTGCTCGACCACACCGTCGCGCACCTGATCGCCGCCGGCCGAACCGACGAGGCCGAAGCCGTGGCCTCGGACCTGCGCTGGATCGAACGCCGCCTCCGCCAACGGGGCACCGTCGCACCCATCACCGACTTGCGCCAAGTCCCTACACCTGCTTCCGCCACCCGTGCCGTTGACCTGTCACGGGTGGCCCACCTGCTGCAGCGCACCGAACCGGAGCACGCGGTCCTGAGCGTCCTGCACAGCCGCCTGCACGATCTCGCGCACTGGCGGGATCAGACCACCGCTCGGTCCGCGCAGATCACACACCCCCGTCTGACAAATACCTGGCCGCTGCCGGATCAGCCACACCCAGGCCTCACCCAGGTGATCACCAATTACTGGAGGGACTTCACCCTGGCGATCTCTCCCGACGGGGCCTGGATCGTCAGCGCCGGCGACGACAAGACTGTGCGGATCTGGGACCGGGCCACCGGCACACAGACCGCCGAACTCACCGGCCACACCGGCTGGGTCCGGTCGGTGGCGATCTCTCCCGACGGGGCCTGGATCGTCAGCGCCGGCGACGACAAGACTGTGCGGATCTGGGACCGGGCCACCGGCACACAGACCGCCGAACTCACCGGCCACACCGGCCGCGTCCAGTCGGTGGCGATCTCTCCCGACGGAGCCTGGATCATCGGCGCTGGCGAGACTGTGCGGATCTGGGACCGG
>NZ_JBEYFB010000108.1:2840-3130 GCF_040634135.1 Streptomyces sp. NPDC007164 | reverse complement strand
AGCCTGGATCATCGGCGCTGGCGAGACTGTGCGGATCTGGGACCGGGCCACCGGCACACAGACCGCCCAGCTCACCGGCCACACCGGCCGCGTCCGGTCGGTGGCGGTCTCTCCCGACGGAGCCTGGATCGTCAGCGCTGGCGAGACTGTGCGGATCTGGGACCGGGCCACCGGCACACAGACCGCCCAGCTCACCGGCCGCACCGGCAGTGTCCGGTCGGTGGCGATCTCTCCCGACGGGGCCTGGATCGCCAGCGCCAGCGACGACCAGTCCGTGCGGATCTGGGATC
>NZ_JBEYFB010000108.1:0-2741 GCF_040634135.1 Streptomyces sp. NPDC007164 | reverse complement strand
CGGGCCACCGGCACACAGACCGCCGAACTCACCGGCCACACCGGCTGGGTCCGGTCGGTGGCGATCTCTCCCGACGGAGCCTGGATCGCCAGCGCCGGCGACGACCAGTCCGTGTGGATCTGGGACCGGGCCACCGGCACACAGACCGCCGAACTCACCGGCCACACCGGCTGGGTCCGGTCGGTGGCGATCTCTCCCGACGGAGCCTGGATCGCCAGCGCCAGCGACGACCAGTCCGTGCGGATCTGGGACCCAACCCTCCTCGCACCAAGCGGCAACGTCAGCCCGCCCGTCCACCTCATTGCATTCGTCCCCGACGGGGCCTGGATCGTCAGCGCCGGCGACGACGCGACTGTGCGGATCTGGGACCGGGCCACCGGCACACAGACCGCCGAACTCACCGGCCACACCAGCCGCGTCCGGTCGGTGGCGATCTCTCCCGACGGAGCCTGGATCGCCAGCGCCAGTGCCGACGCGACCGTGCGGATCTGGGACCGGGCCACCGGCACACAGACCGCCCAGCTCACCGGCCACACCGGCCGCGTCCAGTCGGTGGCGATCTCTCCCGACGGAGCCTGGATCATCGGCGCTGGCGAGACTGTGCGGATCTGGGACCGGGCCACCGGCACACAGACCGCCCAGCTCACCGGCCACACCGGCCGCGTCCAGTCGGTGGCGGTCTCTCCCGACGGAGCCTGGATCGTCAGCGCTGGCGAGACTGTGCGGATCTGGGACCGGGCCACCGGCACACAGACCGCCCAGCTCACCGGCCACACCAGCCGCGTCTGGTCGGTGGCGATCTCTCCCGACGGGGCCTGGATCGCCAGCGCCGGCGACGACGCGACTGTGTGGATCTGGGACCGGGCCACCGGCACACAGACCGCCGAACTCACCGGCCACACCGGCAGCGTCTGGTCGGTGGCGATCTCTCCCGACGGAGCCTGGATCGCCAGCGCCAGTGCCGACGCGACCGTGCGGATCTGGGACCGGGCCACCGCTCGGACCGCCACACTCATGCGCACGGAACAGCTCATCACCTGCTGTGCATGGGCCCCGGACGGATCCGCCATCGCCGTAGGCGGACTAATCGGACTGTACTTGTACAAATTCAACCCCGGCAGCAGGTAGGGCCTGGAAGCGAACGCGACAGTTAGGGCTCGCAGAGATTCCGCGTCCGCGATCTGCACGAGCACCTCGGCCTGCCCACCGACGAGCCCTCGATCAACGTCACCCGCTCCCGCCTGGGACGACTCGGCCGCCAGGGACTCCTCGAACAACCCGGACGCGGCCGCTATCAGAAACGGACTTAACGCCCTCTGAGATGTGAGGAAGATGAATGGTGTGCCGCTGTGGACAGCTGAGAATGAGCCGACGTCCGTGAATTCCAGAGGCAGTGAGAAGACGCGGATCCCGTTGGCTTCGAGGAGCGGGACCAGGCCCTGGATGGGGGCGTCCGCGAGGTACCAATGCGTGCGAACAGCCTCTGCGGCCTCCTCAGGGCTGCCCCCTTGAAGGCGGGGGACATTCGGCTGGGGGCGATGGAATCGGCTCTCCAGCCAGGGGTTGAGCGACGCGGCCAGCGTTGCGGAACTGAGTGCGCCGTCGCGCTGGCGGGATGCGAGCTCGGACGGCCTGCGCAGGTTCGCCCAGCCCTGCTGAATGGGGGCGGGCGCTGGGGTAGAGAAGAACGATACGGGGAAGCCGAGCGCAGCGGATAGAGAGGAGATCGAGCCCCGGGAGGGTTGCTGACGCTCGTTCTCGTAGGCATTGAGCGAGGTGCTCGTGATCTTGCTGAGGCTGGCTAGCTGGTTGAGCGTCAGTGCGCGTCGCTGGCACGCGAGCAGGAGTCGGCCGGGCATGAAGACGGGCATCAAAATGGGGCCGACATCGGGTTGGGAAAGCTCCGACGATGTACTTCTTGCTGCATCCAGCGCACGAGTGGGTGGCGGCGGTCGCTGTCGTCGTGGACGTAACCGGGAGCGGCCCGGATCCGGATTTCGGTGACGAAGCGCTGCATGTCCGCTTCCTCGCAGGTGAAGGGCAGTCCCCGCAGTTGGGGTGAGGCAAGGAGCTCGGCCAAGGCGACGGTCTCGGGATAGGTGCAGGCCACGATCCTCGGATCGTTCTCGTAGCCGTTCCACTGCGGACCGCAGCACACAGTCAGACGGTGTCGCCAAGGATGTTCGTCGGCGTAGTTCTCCCACCAGCGCCAGCCGAACTCGCTTGCTTCTCTTATGGCGAGGACGACGGCTCTCCATCCGTGGCGGAGAACGAGACGGTGGTAGCGGCGCTGGGCCCGCAACACATCGGGTAGCGAGCCGATATCGAACTGCTTCGAGCTGTCGGCGGTCCAGCGCCCGTGCTTGAGGCAGAGCTTGGTGCCGACCGGGACCCAGTGCCGAACTGGCATGACGACCCCCTTGGCCTTCGTGCACCAAGTGCACGCCTCTTGAGGGGTCCAGCCTGCTTGGACCAGCATCAGGCTGGCGGGTTTGAAAGCGTCCTCGGACGGTTGAAGGTCTGGCAAGGCCCGGAGTAGCCGCTCACGCGGCTGGCCGGACAGTGCGCTGATGCAGTCCAGCAGTGACAGATTTCCCGATGGGATCCAGTCGGCATTGTCGAGCTGTTCGTGGAGTAAGAGGTGTGAGAGTGCAGAATGAGAGTGAATGGGAAATTTATCGTCACCTGAACGTGTGGCGGTGCGGCATTCTGGCCGGTCGGCGGCCATGGGCATGTTGGGC
>NZ_JBEYFB010000107.1:0-6410 GCF_040634135.1 Streptomyces sp. NPDC007164 | reverse complement strand
CCCGTGAACACTCGACGCGAGAGAACCGACCGCTTGACCATGATCGCCACACCCGGATCATGCCACCAGTCAGCAACGACGCCTCACCCGCTATCGCGCACCAACTCGTAAGTGACAGAGGGCCTGGCCCGGGCGCATGGTGGACGATCCGACAATCGACACCAGCGACGGCGCCGGCCGGGTACCGCGCGGCGCTCGATGTCGGGGCGACTCGGCGCGCGATCGCCCGGGCCTCGCCGCGGCGCCCTCGGGAACCACCGCCGCCACTGGGCTGCCACGGCTACCGGCTGCGCCCGTCGTCGTTGACGGCAGCAGCCTCCCCTTCGGCGAAGACGACGACCGCGTCCCTCGGACCGAACACGAGCGGGGCCGATCTGGACGGGTTGAGGAAGATGCCGTAGCCGGGAGGCTCCTCATCGTGCTCGGCGAGCCGATAGCCGATGGCGGTCTCTCCCCGTCGCCGTGCGGCCTCGATCACCGTGGCGAAATTGGCCTCGGCCCCGGGGACCACGTAGTCGGACGCCGGCTTGAGGTAGATCTCGGAGCCTTCCGGGTTGAACAGATCGGTGAACACGGTATGCAGATGGCGGTTCTCGGTCAGCTGGGTGAGCAGCAAACTGATCACCTTGGTGCTCACGATGAAGTCGTCGGCCTTGGTGACCTGGGCGACCTCGCGGTTGGCGTCGTCGTTCATCTCCGTGACGATCGAATACGGGTCACCGAGTGACTCCTCGATGTCCCGCAGGTGGAGCAGGGTCACCAGGGTCCGGTCGTCCGAGGGGCCGGGGGCGATGGTGTCGTCCGAGAGCACGACGATGTGCTGGTAGTCGCCCAGGTCCAGGGCCTCCAGCGAGGACCTCCGCGTCGGCTCGCACACCTTGAACCCCACCGTGAGGTTGACGAGTGTGTCGCTCAGTTCGGTTTCCGGCTGTCGTGGCGCGGCGATGTCAAGCGTCGAACCGGGTTGAACGAAGCTGTCCAGCAGCGTGACCAGCTTCGCCGTACGGGAGTTCTCGCCGATCAGGATGGTTCGGTCGAGCGTGGGCAACTGGGCCGGAGCCGATGTGATCGCCGACTCGACGATCGCCGGGCGGGCCGCACAGCGCCGGATGAGCAGATCGTCCTCGGCGACGACGAGTATCTGGTCTCCGGGGCCGATGACGGTGTCCATCGGCGGATTGACCAGCACGTCTCCTGTGCCGGTGCGCAGCCCGACCGGGACGCCGAGATCGAAAGCGTTCAAGGTCAGCCCGTAGGTCGAACCCACGAGGGCGGGCTCCTCGTGGAAGTAGAACTCGTTGCCGACGAAACTCAGCAGCTCGTTGAAGACGGCCGAAAGGCCAGTCTGCCGGTGCGCCTGCGCGATGAGGCGGACCGCGATGTCCTCGGCGTCGATCACCAGGGCGCTCCCGCCGGCGGCCAGTTGGGCCGCTGCCAGGTTCTCCGAGTCGTGGACGGCGGCGACGATCTGTGGGCGGCTCCCGGTCCACTGCCGGCTGTGCAGCAGGAGAAGGGCCTTGATGACGTCGATGTCACGGTCGATGCCCTCGGGTGGCAGGACCATGATCGACTTGGCTGTGTCCGGGCCGACCAGTTCCAGGTCCGCCCGCACGAGAGGGTTTCCGGAGCGGCAGATGACGCGTGTGCTGCCGGTGTCGGGGATGCGGGCCCGGATCGCGTCCTCCATGGAAACCTTGTCCCGATCCGCGAGGACCACCACGCACGAGCGGCGTTCGCTCTGATTCGCCTCGACGAGCTCGGAGACCACGGTGAAGACCTGGTCCGACCAGCCGAGAACGATGGTGTGCCCGCGCTCGATGAGCCGCGACCGGCCCTTGCGCAGCTCCTGGAGCTTCTGGTTCAGACCGGTGGTCAGGACACCGATGAGTGCGCTGACGATGAAGATGCCGCCGAGCGTCACCGCCAGCATCAGACCGAGAAACACCGGGCCGCCGGTGTCTCCGCCCATGGTGCCGGCATCGAGGGTCCGCAGGAGGCTCATCCACGCGACACCCGGCCAGCCGCCGTTGCCCTCCGCGTCAGTATCCGTGAACAGGACGACCAGGGTCGAGGCCAGGGCGATGAGCACGACCGACGAGAGCGCCAACCAACTGATCAGGGCCGGCGTCCCCCGGTCCATGGTGCCGTCGAACCAATACCGGAACCGGGTCCGCAACCTGTTTCTCATCTCCGTGACCTCCCCTTCTCCCACGACCTCCGGACAGGCCGTGAAATCCGTCGTCACGGCCGTGGCGAAGCACAGTTGATCATTCTCCCAGTCCCATCAGGGCTCGCAGCCAAGGCACCGCACAGACAGGCCGGTTCAGGCCATGCAGCCCGGTCAGAGGCGAGGGCGCCCAAGGCACAACGGTCTGCCCGACAGGCAGGCCGCCGGTGTCACCGGGAAGCTCCCGCACGCCCGCCGGCCGCCGAAGGGCCGAGGCGGCCGGCCGCGCACAACTCCTCGTGGCCGCCCGCGGTCAGCGCTCTGCCGCAGAGGTGAGCGGCTGCGAGTTCTCCTGCTGATCGACGTGCCATGCGTACGGAGGATGTCCGTGCTTGCTGTGCGGTACCACCGCTATGGCGGTTCCGAGGTCCCTCGCATCGAGGAGGCCGAAGAGCCGCACACGGGGCCGGGTCAGGTCCGCGTCACGATTCGTGCCGCCGGCGTCGCCCCTGCTGACTGGTACCTGCGCTCAGGGATGCTGTGGGACATCACCACCGTGGACTTCCCCCACATACCCGGCATGGATGCTGCGGAATCGTCTACGAGGTGGGAGACGGGGTGACCGGCCCTGCCGTGGGCGACGCGGTCTTCGGCCTCGTCCCCTTCGTGGATCAGGGAGGCGCCACGGCCCAGTACGCCGTGCCGGAGGCACGGGCACCCAAGCCGCGCTCGTGGTCCTTCGGAGAAGCGGGCGGCGCCGCCGGCGACATCGACACGGCCACGGTGACCTTCACCGATGCGATTTGGGCCGGGCCGCACGACGGCGCCGGCCACCACGGCTGTACCGACCCGAACTGCCACGGCTCGCATCGGCCGTTGCCCGCCGTCGGCCACTCATTCGTCGGCTGCGGCGTCTCTGTCGGGCAGGGGCCGCAGGCCTCCGGGCCGGTCGGGAAGCCAGCAACAGCCGCCGCGCCTTTCCAACCCATCAACATCACCCGACCGTGGTTTCGGGTGTCTCCCGGCCCCGTCGACAAGTGGCCGTACCACTGCTCGATAGAGCCAGCGGATTGTCAGGCGGGCCCGCGCCGGTCTCACCGGATAGCCCTTGGCGTTCTAGGAACGGTTGGCGAGGAGGACTGCGGCGAAGCCCAGGAAGGCTACGCCAGTGAGCTGTTCGAGGCGGCGGCGGAACGCGGGGCGCTGGACGCGTGTGCCCAGTGTCGAGACGGCGCGGGAGAGCAGCCAGTACCAAGCTGCCAGCTCGATGACATCGATGGCGGTGAAGAGCAGCGTCGTGCTGAACATCGGTGCGCCGGACGGGACGAACTGAGGGATCAGGCTCATGTAGAACACGCCGGTCTTGGGGTTGAGAAGGTTGGTTCCCAGCCCCGTGCGGAATGCCGCAGCGCGGCCGGCCGGGGGTGGTGGTCCGTCCGGCCGGTCCGGGGCCGGCAGGCCTTCTGGAATGCCACAGGGCAGTGGCCCCCAGGAAGGCGAGGTAGGCGGCACCGAGGATGCGGAGCATGTCGTACACCGGGGGAGACGCGGTCAGTACGGCCGTCGGGCCGACAGCT
Source organism: Streptomyces sp. NPDC007164 (assembly GCF_040634135.1). Lineage (NCBI taxonomy): Bacteria > Bacillati > Actinomycetota > Actinomycetes > Kitasatosporales > Streptomycetaceae > Streptomyces > Streptomyces sp. NPDC007164. The sequence goes on along the minus strand of NZ_JBEYFB010000107.1, from coordinate 2,666 downwards.
GTCGCGATGCCCCAGCCTGTGCAGCCGGTCAGGATGCCCAGAGCGGCGGCCATTCCTCCTCGCCCGCCCTGGGTCATGGAAGTGTGGACAACGAGCAGGGTGTCGGGGCCGGGTGTCATGTTGACGAGCATGGCCACGCCGGCGAAGGCCGGCACGGCGGTGATCACGGTCTGAGTTTGGGGTCTCCCAACACGGTGGTGCGGAGGCAGGAACGCCCTCCAGAAGACCATGACACCGAAGCCCGGACAACCAACCCGAGGGCAGCCCTCGTTGATGAGGCCCCACTGCGACACCGCACCCCCGCCCCCGGGTGTGGCGGTGAGCGCGCTCGGCTCGAACCCGGCTGCCGCGTCGAGGGCTCGCGGGTGACCCGGTGGGCTTCCAGGCACTTGCCTGGCGTCAGCCCACGCCGGACCTGCCCTCGGCGTCCCCGGGCCGATGGATGATCACGGCTGAGGGGAACTGCTGCTCAGCATTGTCAGTTCACGGTTCAGCTCGGTGAGGAAGCGCACGACCACCATCAGTTCGTCGGGGCGGAAGCCCGTACGGGCGGCTTCGGTGCCGCGGGCCAAAGGCTGGAAGTAGTCCCGGGCGATGCTCCTTGCCGCCTCCGCGTCGTACAGATGCACGACGCGGCGGTCGTCCTCGGCACGAACGCGCCGGATGTGCCCTGCCTTCTCCAGTCGGTCGATGCATGCGGTCACCGCGCCGGAGGTGAGATCGAGCTGCCGGCGCAGCCGCCCGGGAGTCATGGGTCCCTCGTCGGGGTCGGCGTCGAGCAGCGCGATGAGGGCTTGCATGTCAGTGAGGTGCAGCCCCTGGGACTGCGCGAACTCGTGGGAGATGCGGTTGAACTGGCTGTTCATACGCCGAAGGAGAACCGCGAAGGACTGAAGCCCCGTGGGGTCGTTCGCGGGGAGAGGGCGCGGCCTGGGGTTGCGGTCCCCGTGCATGACTCAAGTATAAGGTCTCTCAATCATTGAGATACTTTGTCATCGAGATGTCTGACCACGAAGCTTAGGGTTGCCCATGAGAACCACACCGCACTGGCTCCGGTGGCTCGTTCCGCTCGCACTGCTCGTCGTCTGACTGGGAGTCGGAGGCACGCTCGGGCCGTATGCGGGCAAGCTCGGTGAGGTGGCCACCAACGATCAGGCCGCGTTCCTTCCTCAGAGCGCGGAGTCCACCAAGGTGCTCAGGGCCCGCGAGGCGTTCGACCAATCAGAAACGCTTCCCGCGATCGTCGTGTGGACGGCGAAAGGTGACCGGATCACCGACGCACAGCTGTCCGCGGCCACCCGCGCGACAGAAGGGATCGCCAAGGAGCGTGGAGTGGTCGGGACTCCGTCACCGGCCCTTCCCTCCGAGGACGGGCAGGCACTGCAGGCTGTCGTCCAGTTGGATCCCCGACTCGGCGACGCACTGCCCGACGTCTTGAACGAGGTGGGTGAAGCCGCTCGAAGCGTCCCGGGCGTCACGGCGCAGATCGCGGGTCCGGCGGCGAGCCAGACCGATCTGTCGGACGCCTTCTCAGGCATCGACGGTCTGCTGCTCGGCGTGGCGCTGGCCGCCGTGCTGCTGATCCTGTTGCTGGTCTACCGGAGCGTCCTGCTGCCTTCCTGATCATTCTCGGGTCCGTCTTCGCGCTGGGGCTCGCATGCGGGATGGTCTACGTCCTCGCCGACCATGACGTGGTCCGGGTGGACGGCCAGGTACAGGGGATCCTCTCCATTCTCGTCATCGGCGCCGCGACGGACTACGCGCTACTGCTGGCCGCGCGGTTCCGCGAGGAACTCGCCCTGCGGGAAGACCGGGCATCGGCCGTGCTGGCCGCCGTACGGCGGTCGTTCGGCGCGATCACCGCGAGCGCGGCCACCGTGGCCCTCGCACTGCTGGCCCTGCTCGCGAGCGACCTCACGAACAATCGGGCGCTCGGACCGGTCGGAGCCGTCGGGATCGTGTGCGCGGCCGTCTCCAGCCTGACCTTCCTGCCTGCCGCGCTGGCGCTGCTGGGCAGGACCGCGTACTGGCCCTCCCGGCCGAAGGCATCGGACTCGTCGGGCAAGGGACAAGGAGTATGGCGTCGTGTGGCAGCCGTCGTCGATGCCCGGCCGCGCCGCATCTGGGTGATGACCGCGATCGTGCTCGGCATCTTCGTGGCCTTCTCACCCTCTCTGTCGGCCAAGGGTGTTCCCCTCGACGAGATCTTCGTCAACGAGGCGCCCTCGGTCTCCGCCCAGAAGACGCTCGGGGAACACTTCCCCGACGGCTCCGGCAGCCCCGCCGTCATCATCGCCGACGCCGGCCACATCGATCAGGTGACGGCAGCGGCGAGGAAGACCAGGGGAGTGGCATCGGCCGGCGCGGTCTCCGCGTCCGGACGCCCGGGGACCGACGAGCCGCTGGTCGTCGAGGGGCGGGTCCGTATCGACGCCACCCTTGAGGCCGCGGCGGACAGTGATGCCGCCAAGGAAACCGTGGAGCGGCTCCGCGCGGATCTGCACGCGGTGCCCGGTGCCGACGCGCTGGTCGGTGGGTACACGGCGCAGCAGTACGACACCCAGCAGACGGCCGCCCGGGACCGCACGCTCATCGGGCCTGTCGTACTCGGCATCATCCTGCTCATCCTGGTCCTGCTGCTGCGCTCACTGCTCGTCCCGGTCCTG
>NZ_JBEYFB010000106.1:0-7608 GCF_040634135.1 Streptomyces sp. NPDC007164 | reverse complement strand
CTCACCGACCCCGTCGCCAACATCACCGCGGCCGCCAACTACGCCGCCGACCGCTACGGATCCATCGACAACGTCAACTCCGCCTACTGAGCCGGGGTCCGATGCCGAAAACGTCGGCCGCGCGGGCAAACGCTCTGCTTGGCTCGACCCATGAGTGATCTCCACATACGCCCCGCCGGCCTCACAGACATCGACACCGTGCTGCGGTTCTGGTGCGAGGCCGTAGAGGGAACGAGCACCAGCGACGACCACGACGGTGTGGCCCGGCTCATTTCGAGCGACCCAGAAGCCCTGCTGCTGGCGGACCGGGACGGCCGTCTCGTGGGAACCGTCATAGCCGGCTTCGACGGCTGGCGATGCTCCGTCCACCGGCTGGCCGTGCACCCCGACCTCCGTCGGCAGGGGATCGCCACCGCCCTGATGGAAGCGGCCGAACAGCGATTCCTCGCCCTGGGCGGTCGACGGGTCGACGCCATGGCCCTGGAAGCCAACGAACGGGCGCATCACACCTGGGCCTCGGGTGGATACCACCGCGAGGACGACTGGCGGCGCTGGGTGAAGCCGCTCACGGACTGAGAGGATCACGGACAGACCGGCCGACTTTGCCGATCCTTTACTATGGTTCCTCACCTGTCCGATCCTCCCGAAAGGTGTGAGCGTCCGCCCATGGGCGAGCCTCCCAGTAGTCGACATCGCCGGCACCGAGCGATCCTCCTGTCCCTGCCCGATCATGGGACGGAGGTGAACCGATGACCGAAGTGCTTCTGCTGCTCGTGGCAGTACTGCTCTCGCTGGCCTGCGGCGCCTTCGTCGCGGCCGAGTTCTCTCTGACGACGGTCGAGCGCGGACAGCTCGAACGCGCCGTCGAAAGGGGCGAGCGGGGCGCGGCGAGCGCCATGAAGGCCGTACGCAGCCTCACGTTCCAGCTCTCCGGCGCTCAGCTCGGCATCACGGTCACCAACCTGGTGGTCGGCATGCTCTCCGAACCGTCCATCGCGAAACTGATCCGCGGCCCCGTGGAGGCGGTGGGCCTCGCCCCGAGCGTGGCGTCCTCCGTGGCCCTCGTCCTCGGTACGGCGCTGTCCACCGTGTTCCTGATGATCGTCGGTGAACTGGTTCCGAAGAACTGGGCGATCTCCTCCCCGCTCGCCGTGGCGAAGACCGTGGCCACCCCGCAGCGGGCGTTCACCGCCGTCTTCCGGCCCTTCATCAGTCACCTCAACAACACCGCCAACCGGATCGTGCGCCGCTTCGGCCTGGAACCGGCCGAGGAACTGGCATCCGCGCGCAGCCCGCAGGAGCTGGCGGCGCTGGCCCGGCACAGCGCGAAGCAAGGTGCGCTGGAGGCCGACACGGCGGAACTGTTCGTCCGCACCCTGAACCTGGCCGAACTGACGGCGGAGAACGTAATGACCCCCCGGGTCCAGGTCACCGCGCTGGAGGCGCAGGCGACCGCCGAGGATGTCGCGAACGCCACCCGGGCGACGGGCCTGTCCCGTTTCCCCGTCTACCTCGGCAGCCTGGACACCGTCGTCGGTGTGGCACACATCAAGGACGTGCTGGCCATCCCCGCCGAGCAGCGGTCCCACACCCGCGTGTCGGAGATGCTGCGCGAACCCCTGCTGGTGCCCGAGACACTCACGGTGGACCGGCTCCTGGACCGGTTGTCCGGCAAGCTCGCCATGGCCGTCGTCATCGACGAGTACGGCGGCACGGCCGGAGTCGTGACACTGGAGGACATCGTCGAGGAAGTGGTGGGTGAGGTGCGCGACGAGCACGACCCGCACGAGACCGCGGACCTCGCACCGGCCGGCGAGGACGCCGACGGGCGGACCCTGTGGTCGGCCGACGGCGCCGCCCGCATCGACCAGCTGAAGACGATCGGACTGCGGGTGCCGGACGGACCGTACGAGACACTCGCCGGGCTCATCGCCACCGAGGTCGGCCGCATCCCCGCCGTGGGTGACGCGGTCGAGCTGGCGGGCTGGCGGATCGATGTGGTCGACGCGTCCGGACGCCGCGCCGCGCGGGCCCTGCTGCACGCGCCGCTGCCCGGCGACGACGAGCGGACGGAGGACGCACGATGATCGCCGTCCAGCTCTTCATCGGACTGATGACCCTGGTCGTCAACGCCTTCTTCGTCGGGGCCGAGTTCGCGCTGATCTCCGTACGCCGCAGCCAGATCGAGCCCGAGGCCGAGGCCGGCAACCGGCGGGCACGGAGCGTCATCTGGGGCCTCGAACACGTATCGGCGCTGCTCGCGGCGGCGCAGCTCGGCATCACCCTCTGCACACTGGTGCTCGGCATCGTCGCCGAGCCGGCCTTCGCGCATCTGCTGGAGCCGGTCTTCGACGCGGTGGGTGTGCCGCACGGACTGATCCATCCGATCTCATTCGTGATCGCGCTGTCCGTGGCGACGTATCTGCACATGCTGCTCGGCGAAATGGTGCCGAAGAACATCGCCCTGGCCGAGCCCGTACGCGCCGCGCTGCTGCTCGGGCCGCCGCTGGTGACCCTTGCCAGGACGCTGCGCCCGGTGATCTTCGCGATCAACGCCTTCGCCAACGCGCTGCTCAAGATCCTTCGGGTCGAGACGAAGGACGAGGTGTCCGCCACGTTCTCCGACGACGAGCTGGCCCGGCTGGTGACGGACGCGGGCGACGCCGGGCTGGTCGACGACCGCTCGGCCGAGCGACTGCACCACGCGCTGGAACTGGGCCGTCGCCCGGTGCGTGATGTGGTGATGCCGGTGGACCGGGTCGTGTACGCCGAGGTCGGGACCACGCCGGAGCAGTTGGAGCGGCTCTCGTACGAGACGGGCTTCTCGCGCTTCCCCGTGATGGACAGCGAGGAACGGATCCTGGGCTACCTCCATGTGAAGGACGCCCTCGATGCCACCCCGCGCGATGTGCCCTTCCCGGTGACGGCGATGCGCCCGATCGCCCGGGTCCGGGCGAGTACACCGCTCGACGACGTCCTGACCGCGCTGCGGCGCAGCCGTACGCATCTGGCGGCGGTTCTCGACGAGGACGACCGGCTGGCCGGAATGGTCACCATGGAGGACGTGCTCCGCGAGCTGGTGGGGCGCCCGAAGACGCGCTGACCCGCACGGGGGCCGCGGTACGGATTGCCGGCCGCGGCCCCCGCCACGACCGGGTCCGTGGTCCGGCCCGTGTGGGGGTGGCGGGCTCCGGAAGCGGCCGGACCGGCCGCGATACGATCGCATCGCCATGGAAACAAATGCCTCCTACAACAGTCTTGTCGCGGTCGGCGACTCGTTCACCGAGGGCATGTCGGACCTGCTGCCCGACGGTTCGTACCGCGGCTGGGCCGATGTCCTCGCCGGCCGGCTCGCCACCCGCGCCCCGGATTTCCGCTACGCGAATCTCGCCGTACGGGGCAAGTTGATCGGCCAGATCGTCGACGAGCAGGTCGATGTGGCCGCCGCCATGCGTGCGGACGTCGTCACACTCGTCGGCGGACTCAATGACACGCTGCGGCCCAAGTGCGACATGGGCATGGTCCGCGGACGGCTCGAAGAGGCCGTGGAACGTCTCGCACCCTCGTGCGGAACGCTTGTGCTCATGCGCAGTCCGGGGCGCAACGGCCCGGTGATGGAGCGCTTCCGTCCGCGGATGGAGGAGCTGTTCGCCCTGATCGACGACCTGGCCGCCCGGCACGGAGCGGTGGTCGTCGATCTGTACGAGTCGTCGGCGCTGGGCGATCCCCGGTTGTGGGACGTCGACCGGCTGCATCTGACGGCCGACGGGCACTCGCGGGTCGCCGAGGCGGTCTGGCAGACGCTGGGGCTGCCGCCGGAGCACGACTGGCGCACCCCGCTGCCGACCGCCGTCCCGCCCAGGTGGGCCAGGCGACGCGTCGACGATCTCCGTTTCGCCCGCGAGCACCTGATGCCCTGGATCGGCCGCCGCCTGACCGGCCGCTCCTCCGGGGACGGCCGGACGGGTGCCCAGTACAGCTCCGAGCTGGGAAGGGCGTTCTGGGTCACCCCACAGGACGCCTGTGACCCAGGTCCCGTGGCGACCTGGCGCCGGGTCGACTCGGCTCCGCTCCAGTAACCACCTGCGGACCGGACCTCGGCTCCGCTCCAGTAACCACCCGCAGACCGGACCTCGGCTCCCCTCCAGTAACCACCCGGGGGCCGGATCTCGGCGCCGGCCCGCACGGACCGTCTGCGGAGTCCAGACACCGCTGCGGCCCTGCCGGGCAGCGGCAGGACGCGCTCACCCGCCGATGTCCTGGTGTCCTTCTCCAGGGCCGCCGCGCAGAGGATGGCCTCAACGCGACACCTCATGGCCTCATGACGGATTTTCGCCGGCATGATCGGTGCGTAGCGTCGTCGGCATGGCCTCAGCACCAACCCTTTCAACGAGCACCGACCGCCGCCGACCAGCACTGATGTTGCTGTGTCTCGTGCAGTTCATGCTCGTCCTCGACGACACCGTGGTGAACGTCGCGCTCCCCAGCGTCCGGGAAGAGCTCGGCTTCACCACGGCCGGCCTGGCCTGGGTTGTCAACGCGTACTTCCTCGCCTTCGGCGGCCTGCTGTTGTTGTCCGGTCGGGCGGCCGACCTGCTGGGCCGGCGCCGTGTCTTCCTCGGCGGTGTGGCGGTGTTCGGCGTCGCGAGCCTCGCCTGCGGGCTGCCCAGGAGCCGTGGCACCTCGTGGTGGCGCGGTTCGTCCAGGGCGGGGGCGCGGCCATGGCCAGTCCGGCGGCGCTGTCCCTGATCACGCTCATGTACACCGGTGCCGAGGAGCGCGCCAAGGCGTTCGGGCTCTGGGGCGCCATCGCCGGTCTGGGCGGCACGATGGGGCTGGTGATCTCCGGTGCGCTGACCGGATTCGCCTCGTGGCGCTGGATCTTCCTGATCAATCTGCCCGTGGCCGCGATCGCCCTCGTGCTGGTCCCGCGCCTGGTCACCGAGAGCCGGTCCCCTCACCGGGCACGCCTGGACGCACCCGGAACGGTCCTGGGCACCGGCGCCGTCCTGTCCCTGGTATTCGGGCTGCTCCGGGCCGGGGAGACGGGTTGGGGCGGCATGACGGTCATCGGCCCCCTGCTCCTGGCCGCCGTCCTTGCCGCCGCCTTCCTCGCGGTCGAGGCACGCACGGCCGACCCACTGGTGCCGTTGCCGTTCCTGGCCGACCGCACCCGTGCCGTCGCCGGCGTCACGAGCCTGATGTTCTCCGCCTCCTTCTACGCGATGGCCTTCCTGCTGATGCTCCACATGCAGACCGTGCTCGGCTACGGCCCGCTCAAGGCCGGCTTCGCCTATCTGCCCTACGGCGCCGGAATCCTCACGGGCATGTGGCTCGCCTCGCGCGCGGCGGCCGGGTTCGGGACGCGCTGGATCCTCGTCGCGGGATTCCTGCTCAGCGCCGCCGGTCTGCTGATGCTGTCCGGCACCTCACCGAACGACCACTACGCGCTCGGCGTGCTCCCCGGTGTGCTCGTCGCGAGCCTGGGCGGCGGCCTGAGCCTGCCCACCCTGACCGTCGCCGCGGTCAGCGGCACCACCGAGGAGAACGCCGGGCTGGGCTCGGCGATCCTCACCTCCGTCCAGCAGGTCGGCGGCGCCGTGGGACTGTCGGTCCTGGTCGCCCTGGCTGCGCAGCGCACCGACGCGGTCGTCGGCCCGACCGGCCCGCTCGATGCCGCGACGGAGGGCTTCTCCCTCGCACTCAGGGTTGCCGCCGCCTTCCTCGCGCTCGGCGCCCTCGTGATCGCCATGCTGCTCAACGGCCGTCGGGAGAGCACCTCGGCGTAGCAGGTACCGGGATCCGGGCGCGCCGCGGCGGCCGGGGGCGAACGCCGCGAACAGCATGCGCGGTGTCAGCGGGGATGCCGGCCGGGGAGTCCCGGACGGCGGTGCTTCGTTCGGGTGGTCCCTGGCGGGCCGGCGCGGGCCGGTAGGACACCAGCGCCTGCAGGTCGGCCGGTACGATACTCAGGAACCGGTCCCGGAACTCGGGTACTTCGCCGATCCGCGCGGGAATGCCGCCCATCTCCCTCAGCCGGTCAGCCGGTCAGCCGGTCAGCCGGTCAGCCGGTCCATGATGTGGTCGTCCGTCATGGCCGGATGCAGCGCTCCGCCGCCACCGATCACACCCGGGGCCGGTCTCCCTGAGACGCCGCCCCAGAGGGGCGCCAGGCCCTCCCCTCCAGCATGCGTGCGGTCTCGGACGCGACCAGCGCGCCCAGGCTGTGCCCGAAGAGCGCCGGCGGCGGACGCCGCCGCCCATGGCGCGACTGCGTCCGCTGCCGTCACGGCCAGCTTCGTCCTGTCGTCGAGTGGCGCCTCGGTGTGCCGCTTTCCCCGGCCCGGCAGGTCGAGCATCAGCAACTCCCTGTCGTCCGGCTGGTGATGGGTCAGCGGGTGAACGGCGGCGGACGAGCCGCCCGCGTGGTGGATGACCACCACGCGCACTGCGGGATCGGCGACTCGGCGGGGCCGTACGAGCACGGTCATGCGGAAGGCTCCCGTTCAGCCTCGGCGTCGCGGCGGTGATGTTCGCGGCGAGCTTGCTGATCACCTCGGCCAGGGGCACGTCGAGGGGCAGTTCCTCGGGAGGGAGGCCGAGGTCGCAGTGCTCCTCCACCTTTGTGATGAACAGCGTGGGGGTGAACGAGTCCCCGCCCGCGTCCAGGAACGACCGTTCGGGATCCAGCCCTTCGGGCTCGTCGAGCACATTGCGCAGCTCGGCCAGGAGGTACGCCTCCCGCTCCACGGGGGTGAGCGAGCCGAGGGAAAGGCGCGGGCCGGACGTGTCGGTGCCCCGCGCCGCGCCCGCTCCGTCGTGCGGCTCCTCGATCCAGTAGCGCTTGCGGCGGAAGGGGTACGTCGGCAGGTCGCTCGGAAGGTTCGCTCCCGGGGCACGCAACCGGTCCCAACGCAGCCGAGCGCCTGCGGTGAACAGTGCGGCGGCGGCGAGCAGGAACGCCGCCGGGTTGCCCGCGTCGCCGCGTACCCAGGGGTGGACACGGTGGCGCCGCCCCCGTATCCGCCCCCTGGCACATGCGCACCTCGGCCTCCGGGCCGAGACCACGTACGACCTGCGCCGGCGACTCGACCGGGCCGGGCCCGACCGACCCGCCCGGTCCGCCCGATGCGGGGCCGGTGCGGGGGACCGGGAGGCACCGGCCGACTCGGTGACGGCGCATTCGAGCGCTGTGCCACCAGCTGTGCACGGGGGCGGGCGGCACGGCCCCGGTCCGTCAGCCCGCAGCGAGCAACAGCCCCTCCACGAAAGGCAGCGCGGACAGTACCGGCGGACAGCTCCACCGCGGGGTGCGCAGCGTCAACTCCACGTCCCCGCACCCCGGTCCCTCGACGACCACGGGCCCCACCGCGTCCATCATGACCGCCTCTTCGGCATCGCCCGGGGTCCCGGACACGTCGGCACCGCACGCGAGCGCGTGGACTCACCAGCTTCCGATCGGCATCCCCGCAGCACGAAGGAACCGGGGCCCCACAGGCTGGTCCAGGCACGAGGCGCTCCCGGCGACGACGGGAGCGTGGTTTCGGGGTCTGCGGTTGGTGTCGGTGGACGGGACGACCTTCGACCTTCCCGATACGCAGGCCAACG
>NZ_JBEYFB010000105.1:0-7858 GCF_040634135.1 Streptomyces sp. NPDC007164 | reverse complement strand
CAGGAGATAGATCAGGGCCCGGAACATGATGGAAAGGTCCCCCTGCGGAGAGTTGGCGGGGCTTGTCCCGCCCCGGTTGGGGCCCAGAGTATCCGCGGGCACCCGGCTCAGGGAGCCAGTGGCGGCCGGGGGCCCTCGTCGGGGCGTGCGCCCGGCTGCGGGCCGTCCTCGCGGATGACCTCACCCTGGACCACCTTTCCGTCCGGCCGGTGAATGCGGGCCTGCTGGAAGGCGTCGGAGAGGCTGCCGGGGGCCGCGGCGCGCATCCGGCGCTCCAGCGACCGCTCCGCATACCGGCCGAGCCGGGAACGGACCGGCGGCACCAGCAGCAGGAGCCCCGCCACGTCCGAGACGATCCCCGGAATGATCAGCAGCAGCCCGCCGAGCATCAGGAAGCCGTTGCCCCTGCCGCCCGAAGCGGTGGCCGGCGGGTCGGCGGCGGCGCCGGGCTGCCCCGGCATCTGCTGGAGCGTCTCGGTGAGACTGCGGAAGGCCCGGCGGCCGGCCCGCTTCATCACAGCGGCACCGAGGACGATCCCCGCCACCAGGAGCAGCAGCACGGTGAATCCGCCCGCCGCGTCGGCCACGACGGTGAGCAGCCAGATCTCCAGCACCGCCCAGGCGGCGATGGCGAGGGGGACGAAGGTACGGGCGCGAGAGCGCCTGGGGGCGGTCGGGGGCGGTGTGCCGGTCGTCATGGTCCCCAGTGTGCCCGTACGGGCGTCCGAACGGCGCAAGGGGGTGATCACCGGCGGTGGAGCCGAGGCCCGCCGCGGTCGCGGCGGGCGCGGTGGACTCAGATCGCCTTGCGGCCCAGGACCCGGTTCGTACGGGAGGAGACGCCCCAGGAGGTGACCCGCCAGAGCGCCTCGACCAGGATGTCGCGGCTCATCTTCGAGTCGCCGATCTCCCGGTCGACGAAGGTGATCGGGACCTCGACGACGTGGTAGCCGGCCTCGACGGCACGGCGGGCCAGGTCGACCTGGAAGCAGTAGCCCTGCGAGGCGACCCGGTCGAGGCCGATGCCGTCCAGGGTCTCGGCGCGGAAGGCCCGGTAGCCGCCGGTGACGTCCCTGGTCTGCAGCCCGAGAAGGAGCCGGGAGTAGGTGCTGCCGCCGCGGGAGATCATTTCGCGGGACTTGGGCCAGTTGACCACGCGCCCGCCCGGCACCCAGCGTGAACCGAGCACCAGGTCGGCGCCCTTGAGCGCGGTGAGCAGCCTGGGCAGCTCCTCGGGCTGGTGGGAGCCGTCGGCGTCCATCTCCACCAGCACGCCGTAGCCGTGCTCGGTGCCCCAGCGGAAGCCCGCGAGATAGGCCGCACCCAGCCCTTCCTTGCCCTTGCGGTGCAGCACCTGGACCTGGCTGTCCTCGGCGGCGATCTCGTCGGCGACCTTGCCGGTGCCGTCCGGGCTGTTGTCGTCGGCGACCAGAATGTCGGCGTCCGGCACCGCGGCACGTACCCGGCTGACGATCGGCTTGATGTTCTCGGCCTCGTTGTAGGTCGGAATGATCACCAGGATTCTGCCGAGCGGGCCGTACCGCCGCTGACCGCCGTCGTTCACTAACTGCCCCTTAAGTCCGTACGCAGATGCACACCATATCCAGCGCGCCGGGGCCGGTCTCCGACGCGGTCGGGCGGTGCCGGGCGCCGCCGGGGACAGAAGGACGGAAGTACGGACAGAAACACGGGTACGAGCACGGACGGGAACTACGGATGGGGGCCCGGCGCCCTTCGGGCCGACCTGGGACCCGCTGGCTGCGGGTCGACCTAGAGCCGTTGTCTACTGAACGTCCGGGCCCCACCCGGGTCGCACCGCCGTCCGGCTGAAACCTTCCCTCGCCCCCGAGGCGCGGGCGCTGAACCTGGCTGTCAGTGGTGGTGCGCCGGTGCGGCACACCACCCCATGACCCAGCGGCGTTCGACGACTGCGTGGAGGTTTAACCGGTCGGACGTCCTGTGGTGGACTCCGCCGAACCTACCGGCCGGTGGGCGCGTTCTGTCAATAGCCGTCTGACCTGCAATATTTACGAAACTTGCCTGGTCAGTAGCGAAGATCCGCAGGTCGCGGCGGACCGGGGACCGCCACGGGTGACGGTACGGGACGGCAGGACGTCACTCGTTCGGCCGCTCGTAGACAGTTCGTCCGAACACCACGGTCCGCAGGCAGACCGGCAGATCGACGCCGGGGGTGAGATCCGGCAGGCCGGGCGTGCCCGAGCGGGGGTCGGTCGACCAGCGGGCGACCCGGTCGTCCGGCGCCTGGACCACCAGGTCAGAGGTCTGCCAGACCGCGTAGTCGGCCGGGGAGCCGGGCACCAGGATGCCCGCGTCGTCCCGGCCCACGGCCCGCCAGCCGCCCCGGGTGTGGGCGGTGAAGCCCGCTCGTACGGAGATCCGGTGCTCGGGCGTGCGGTGGAAGGCGGCGGCCCGTACGGTGCCCCACGGGTCGAGCGGGGTCACCGGGCTGTCGGAGCCGAAGGCGAGGGGCACACCGGCCCGCAGGAGCGCCGCGTACGGGTTGAGGGTTCTGGCCCGCTCGATGCCGAGCCGCTGGGCGTACATGCCCTCCTCGCCGCCCCAGGCGGCGTCGAAGGCGGGCTGGACGGAGGCGGTCAGCCCCAGCTCCGCGAACGCGGCCACGGTCTCGGGGGTGAGCATCTCGGCGTGCTCGACGCGGTGCCTGGCGCCCCGGATCCGGGACAGCCCGAGCGTCTCGGCGGCGGCCCTGACCCCGTCGACCACGGCCGAGAGCGCGGCGTCTCCGATGGCGTGGAATCCGGCCTGGAGGCCCGCCTCGGTGCACGCGGTGACATGGGCGGCGATCTGCGCCGCGTCCAGATGGGCGGTGCCGGTTCCGGCGGCCGGGCCGTCGGCGTACGGCTCGTGCAGGCAGGCGGTGTGCGAACCGAGCGAGCCGTCCGCGAAGAGGTCCCCGGCCGCCCCGACGGCACCGAGTTCCCGGATCCGGCGGGCGTCCTTCTCGTCGGCGACCCGCTCCGCCCAGTAGCCGAAGACCCGCGGCCCGCGCTCGGCGGCGGCGAGCGCGAGCAGTCCGGCGAAGTCCTCCTCGTCGGAGATGTCGGGGCCGCCGCACTCGTGGACGGTGCCGATGCCGAGCGACGCGGCGTGCCGCAGGGCGGCGCGCTGGGCGTCGGCGCGCTGGCGCGGCGAGAGGGCGTCGTGGGCCGCGGCGCGGACCGCGTGGTGGGCGGCGCCGGTCAGCGGGGCGTCACAGTGGTGGCCGGTCAGTCCGGTGACGCCCGGGACCAGGTCGAGCAGGGCGGTGGTGACCACCGCGGAGTGCACATCGACCCGGGGCAGGTAGACCGGGCGTCCGCCGGCCGCCGCGTCCAGCTCGGCGCGCGACGGGGGGCGCTGCTCCGGCCAGCGGGTGGCGTCCCAGCCGTGGCCGAGGACGACCCGGTCCGCGGGGTGCGCGGCCACGTACGCGCGCAGCAGGCCGAGCGCCTCGTCGAGGGTCCGGGCGCCGGACAGGTCGAGGCCGGTGAGGGCCAGGCCGGTCGACGTGGTGTGGACGTGGGCGTCGGTGAACGCGGGGGTCACCAGCGCGCCGTCGAGGTCGATCACTTCGTCGACCCCGCTCGCGAAGGCGTCGGCGGCCCCTTCCGAGCCCACCCAGGCGACGTGGCCGCGTTCGACCACCATGGCGGTGGCGAAGGGGTCGGCGGGGCTGTGGACGTCTCCACCGCGCAGCAGCACGGTGCGGTGTTCGCTCTGGGGGGCGGTGCTCTCGGTCATGGGACCAGTCTCGCGCCTGTCCCCGGCCGCACGGTCCGCGACCCCCCTCAGATCTGGGGCGGCCGTGCCTCGTACGGCGTGGACAGGACGACCGTGGTGCGGGTGGAGACTCCGGCCAGTGAACGGATCCGGGTGAGCAGGTGCTCCAGCTCCAGGGGGGTCGCCACGCGCACCTTGAGGATGTAGTTCTCGTCACCCGCGACGCTGTGGCACGCCTCCAGCTCCGGGACGTCGGCCAGCCGCTCCGCGATGTCGTCCGGCGCGCTGGGGTCGAAGGGCTTCACCGAGATGAACGCGGTGAGCGGCAGGCCGACGGCCTCGGGGTCGACGACCGCGGCGTAGCCCCGGATCACCCCGCGCTGTTCCAGCCTGCGGACCCGCTGATGAACCGCCGATGTGGACAGGCCCGTGGCCTTGCCCAGGTCGGTGTAGCTCATCCGCCCGTCCTTGACGAGCAACTCCACGATCTGTCGGTCCAGCTCCTCCATACGGACCAACCTATTGCCCGAAGTCCCTCCAGGCACAGCGGCAGGAGCCCCGGATGGGGCAGCTGCGGCGGGCATGTGACGAATGCCACAGGTTTACGGGTCGGTAGCCGACCCCCTCGCGGTTACCGCCGATGCGCGACGGGAAGTGCTTGCTTTGGTCGAGGCCGTGTCGCCTGGTCGGCCCACCTGAGGGGGGAATTTCCCATGCAGAGCCTGAAGCTCACCGGACGTAGCGAACCGGATCCCGTCGAGGATGCCGCCGACGTCGGGGGCACCGCTCCCGACGCGTACGACACCTTCGAGATGTACCGGGTGATCTGCCCGGACTGCGCGCAGCCGATCGCGCTGCTGGCCGACGAGGACGTGCTGCCGGAGCACGCGCTGTGCCCGACGCCGTGGAATCCGTTCGTGCTGACCGTCTGCGCCGGTACCGGCCGCGCGGCCGCGCAGTCGCGGCCCGCCGACGAGTCGTTCGACGCCCAGGAGCAGGAGACGGGCCTGTTGTTGACGCTCCCTCAGGGGCTCGACTGGAGGATGCAGCCGTTCTCGCACGCCGGCGGCCCCGGCTCGCGCCCGCTGCAGGTGCCGCAGATGCAGCGTCACGCCGCCTGACGGCAGCCCCCCACGCGCGACCGCCCGGACCCCGTCCGGGCCCGCCCCCCGCGCATCCGCGCCGCACCACGGCGGCCCGGCCGACGTGGTGCCCGCGCCGACGGCCGTCCGCCGCCCGGGGACGGGGCGAACGGGCTCTCGAATCGGCCGGACAGTGACCGGGGCCCGCCCCGCACCGTTGGCCCGTCATGACCCCGCTGCATTCAACGGCCGGTCCCGGCCGCCGCCGTCTCGCCGCTCCCACCGCCGAAGAATCGGTTCCGCAGCCCGTGGCTCCCCGGGCGGTGCCGCGACCTGTGCCGCACTCCGCCGATCCGCCCATCTACCGGGCGCTGCTGAGTCATTGGGAGAGCGCGGACCGGACCCTGCCGGGCCGCCATGACCAGGAGTGGAACCGGATCATGACGACGCCCGTGTGGTCGGACCGGCCGCTGCGGGTCAGCGCGTCTCGGGGCCCGCGAGGTGGCGCGCGATGACCATCCGCTGGATCTGGTTGGTGCCCTCGACGATCTGCAGCACCTTCGCCTCGCGCATCAGCCGCTCGACGGGGAAGTCCTGGGTGTAGCCGTATCCGCCGAGCACCTGGACGGCGTCCACGGTGACCCGCATGGCGAGGTCCGTGCAGAACAGCTTGGCCATGGCCGCCTGGCGCGAGAAGGCCTTGCCCTCGTCGCGGAGCCTGGCCGCCTCCAGGTAGAGCGCCCGGCCCGCCTCGATCTGGGTGGCCATGTCGGCGAGCATGAAGCGCAGGCCCTGGAAATCCGCGATCGGGCGGCCGAACTGCTGCCGTCCGGTGGCGTAGCCGACGGCCTCGCTCAGGGCCGCCTGGGCGACGCCGATGGCGCAGGCGGCGATGCCCAGGCGTCCGGAGTCGAGTGCGGACAGGGCGATCGCGAAGCCCTGGCCCTCCTCGCCGATCCGGCGCGCGTCACCGACCCGTACGCCGTCGAAGTTCAGCTGGGCGGTGGGCGAGCCCTTCATGCCCATTTTCTTCTCGGGCGCGGCCGCGTTGAGCCCCTCGGCGTCGCCGGGGACCAGGAACGCGGTGATGCCGCGGGGGCCCTCGACGCCGGTGCGGGCCAGGACCGTGTAGAAGTCGGCGATGCCGCCGTGCGTGATCCACGCCTTGGTGCCGGTGACGACCCAGTCGTCGCCGTCGCGTACGGCCTTCGTGCGCAGCGAGGCGGCGTCGGAGCCGGAGGCGGGCTCGGAGAGGCAGTAGGCGCCCAGCAGGCCGCCTCCCAGCATCGCCGGCAGGTGTTCGGTCCGCTGCTCCTTGGTGCCGTATCCGGCGACCGCGTGACAGGCCAGGGAGTGGACGCTGACGCCGAGGCCGACGGTGAGCCGGGCCGCCGCGAGCTCTTCGAGGACCTGGAGGTAGACCTCGTACGGCTGGTCGCCGCCGCCGTGGGCGGAGTCGTAGGGCAGTCCCAGCAGTCCGGACTCGGAGAGCAGCGAGAAGACCTCGCGCGGGAACCGGCCCGCTTCTTCCTCCTGAGCCGCCCGGGGCGCGATCTCCCGCTGGGCGATGTCGCGGACGAGCGCGACGAGCTCCTTGGACTCCTCGGTGGGCAGACGGCGTTCCACCAAATACGGGGCACGGTCGGACATGACGGCGCTCTCCTCCCTGTCGGGCGTTGCGACGGTCGCGCGCGAGGGGTGTGGGCGGCGCCGCCGGGGGCTTCCGGGCCGGGCCCGGAGAAGCACTGCTACCCAGCCGACACCGGCCCCCTCGGATTACGAAGGCTGCTGGCCAGCGGCTGTGGCGGCTTGAGTATGCCCGATCGGACGATATCCGTCACGGGGTCACCGGGCGACTCGGCGCCGAACTCGACGATCGCCGGAAATGGTCCGAACCATTGACCTCACTGGTCTAGTCCATCTACGGTTCCCAGCGAGCGGCCTTTGCGCGTTCATGCCAAATCCACGCGTTGGCCGACTGCTCGCCCCCACAAGCAAGTTCCCTCCCCCACGAGGAGACAAGATGTTCGGCAAGCACCGCCCCCGCGCCCGGTTCCGGGCGCTCGCCGCAGCCGCCTGTACCGCCGCCCTCGGCGCCACCCTGCTGGGTGTCGCGGGCTCCGCCTCGGCCGGCACTCCCCCCACCGAAACGCGGGCCGCGGCCCCCGCTTCCGCCGACGCGGCCCCCGCGGCAGCCGGCGACAAGGTGGTCGGATACTTCACCAACTGGGGTGTCTACGGCCGCAATTACCACGTCAGGAACATCGAGACGTCCGGCTCGGCCGACAAGCTCACGCACATCAACTACGCCTTCGGCAACGTCACGGGAGGCAAGTGCGCGGTCGGCGACTCGTACGCCGACTACGAGAAGGCGTACACCGCCGACCAGTCCGTCGACGGCGTCGCCGACACCTGGGACCAGGATCTGCGCGGCAACTTCAACCAGCTGCGCAAGCTGAAGAAACTGCACCCGGACCTCAAGATCATCTGGTCGTTCGGCGGCTGGACCTGGTCCGGTGGCTTCGGTGAGGCGGCGAAGAACCCCGCCGCGTTCGCCGACTCCTGCTACAACCTGGTGGAGGACCCCCGTTGGGCCGATGTCTTCGACGGCATCGACATCGACTGGGAGTACCCCAACGCCTGCGGTCTGACCTGTGACACCAGCGGTCCGGCCGCACTGAAGGGCCTCACCTCGGCGCTGCGCTCGAAGTTCGGCAGCAACAACCTGGTGACGGCCGCCATCACCGCCGACGGATCCGACGGCGGCAAGATCGACGCCGCCGACTACGCCGGCGCCGCCCAGTCCCTGGACTGGTACAACGTGATGACGTACGACTTCTTCGGCGCCTGGGACGCGAAGGGCCCGACCGCCCCGCACTCCCCGCTGACCGCCTACGAGGGCATCCCGAAGGAGGGCTTCAACAGCGAGGCCGCCATCGACAAGCTGAAGGCCCAGGGCGTCCCCGCGGCCAAGATGCTGCTCGGCATCGGCTTCTACGGCCGCGGCTGGACCGGCGTCACCCAGGACGCCCCCG
>NZ_JBEYFB010000104.1:0-8275 GCF_040634135.1 Streptomyces sp. NPDC007164 | reverse complement strand
ACTCAACGCCTTCGACATCACCTTCGACGGCCGACTCACCGCCGGACGCCGGTAGAAACAATCAACCGAGTCCCACCGTTCGCTGTACAGACCCGACGGAGCAGCTTCGCCAGGGTCATTTCTGTTGGGCCTCAGGCGAAGGGGGGCGGAGGGCCACTCTCGCGCCCATGACGCTTCCCGGTCTTGGAGGCGATGCCGGGCCGGGAGTTACTACCCGGATGGGCTCGGCTGTCCATCAGGAGTTGTTCTTGACCGTCTTCCAGAAGCTGTTTCCAAAGTGGCGTTGAGACTGGTGGGCTCGCATGGGAGGAGGAGTCGGGGATAAAAACCGGTGTCCGGGGCAGGCTGCACGAGGCGGTGCTCGACCGCATCGACGAGTGCGGACTGCTCGACCTGACCCGCGTGGTCCTCGACTCCGCCCACGTACGGGCCAGAAAAGGGGCGAACTCACAGGCCCCAGCCCCGTGGACCGGGGCAAAGCGGGTTCCAAGATGCAGTGAACCTCTTCCAACCTGACGGGTGGTTGGGCCGGCAGCCCCGGTGACGGGCATGAAGAAAGCGCCTGGTAGACGGGTTCACGACCAAGATCACCAGTCCGCCAGGAGCTTTCGCGTGCTTGTCCACCCGTCCAACATCGATCTGTCCAACCGCACCCTGCAACACCTCTCCGGTCTCCTCGCAGGTCACCGCCGTCGGACCGGCTCCCGGTGGCGTCGCCTGACCTGCGGCCGGCAGGCCCTGCTCGAACTGGCCCACCTGCGCTGTGGCGACACCTACGCCCATCTCGCCGCAGGCTTCCGCATCGGGATCGCCACGGCCTACCGCTACATACGCGAGGCCGTCGACCTCCTGGCAGCCCTCCCGCCCACGCTGGAACAGGCCATGACGACTGTCCGGAAGAAGGCGTACGTGATCCTTGACGGCACCGTGCTGCCGATCGATCGCATCGCCGCCGACCAGCCGTACTACTCCGGGAAGAAGAAACACCACGGGATGAACGTGCAAATCCTCGCCGATCCCGCCGGACGCCTGATCTGGGCCTCGGACGCACTGCCGGGAGCCACACACGACCTGACCGCGGCGCGAGCCCACGGCATTCCCGCCGCCCTCGCCACAGACGACATCAAGTGCTGGGCCGACAAGGCGTACCAGGCGCCGGCCCTGCGATCCGTGTCCCGATCCGTGGCAAGCACCTGCGCGGCTGGCCCCGACGTCACAACCGGGACCACGCGAAGATCCGCAGCCTCGGTGAACGCGCCATAGCGATCCTCAAGTTCTGGCGGCTCCTGCGGAAGCTCCGCTGTAGCACCACCCGGATCACAGCCGTCGTCCGAGCTGTCGTCGCCCTCGAACTCGCCAGCTGATCAAGATGGAAAAGGCTCACTGTCGGCCCTGAGCGGGTGAAATCCGACTGGGGTTGTCCGCGCGTGTTGAGAGGCAGCGGGATCTGTACGTTGCGGCAGTCTGCTGCGAGAAGCCGTAGATAGCGGCTGCCTCCGCATCCTCTGGAGACTGCTGTGCGCGCACGAAGCGTTCTGGCCGCTCTCGCCCTGGCCGCGGAAATCGCCGCCCTCTACGGCCAGAAGCAGCGCGAGGGGGCCGGGCGGCTGAGGAGCAGGACATCGAAGAGCCCCGCCGGATCGGCGGGGCTCTTCCGGCCGGTGGTCTTCGTCATTCCGGCAGCATTGCTGCTCGGGAGGATCACCCTTCCCGAATAATGACTTACGGTATCCGACGTGCAACCATCTGTAACGGGTTGGGCTTCGGTACTTTCCCCAAGGCACCGACCTGGACGTCCACACCCGCGACGACCTGGACGCCGTCGCTGGCGAACTCAACGCCCGCCCAGGCAAAACGCCCGCAGGAGTTGCGCGACATCACCGCCCTCGGCAACGGCGGCCGCATCGGCCCCGACCCGGACACAGCTGGCCATCAGGGCTGAGCGAGCAACCTGTGCCAGCCATCTGGACGCCGCCTTCGACCGGGATCTGCATCAGGTGGCGGGTGGGATCCGATGAGCCGTGATGTAGCGGGCGGGGTCGTTGTGGTGGGTCGTCTGCCAGCGACGGGCGGTCTGCTCGGCGAAGGTCTCGTTCGTGTCCAGGATCTCGTTGAGCGGGTCGAGGAAGGCGAGCGCTTGGGGTTGTTCGAGCCCGGCGTGGATGCGGGCCTGCAGGCCCGCGCGTGCCAGTCCGAGCAGGTGACAGGCCAGGTCACGAACGCTGTCTCCGCCCAGACGGGTGGCCAGTCCGGCTGTGGGCAGGGCCTGTTGCGCCGCGTTGCTCTCATCAGGCGTGTAGTGCCGGAGAAGCTCCCAGGCAGCCGCACGCGAGGGCGCGTGATACGTCAGTCCGGTCCACAGGGCCGGCACGGCGGGAATATGCGGGTACGGCGGGCCGTCGGGCGCGCGGGTCTCCAGAGTCTGACGTACGCGGACGGTGGTGTAGATCTGGTCGAGGTGGGAGAGCCAGTCCTCCCAATGAGGAGCGGTGCCGTCGTCGAAACCGTCGCGGAGATGGTCTGCGAATGTCCGCGGTCCAGCAAGGCAGTAGCCGCTGGGGCCACGGCGGTAGATCATGGGCATGCTCAGTGCCCAGTCGGTGAGGGCCTTCGCCGTGAGCGGGGTCCGCAGCGCGGGGCGCGGGGAACCGACTCGCCTGGGGTCCATGCGGAGCCAGTCGCGGCAGCGGTGGGAAAGGACGCCGTCCAGGTGTCCGGCGTACAGCGGTGAGTTGACGAGCAGCGCGGCGACGACGGGCGAGGCGGCGACTTGAACACGCAGCTTCGAGGCCAGGTCGTCCTCGGAAAGGTGGTCCAGCGTGGTCTGGGTCGAGGTCGACAGCTTCATGATGTGCGGTGCGCCCTCGCCTTCCGGCCCGAGGCCGGCGAAGTACGTTCGCATGACGCCACCGCGCACGGTGGGCACCCAGGTGGCGGTGCCGACTCGATTGAAGGGGAGGTTTCCCCCGGGAACGATGGCCAGCCCGTGCTGCTGCGCCAGAGCGGCCAGGGCCTCCATGGTGACGCGCATGGCTGTCACCAGAGTGACGAGGTCGTCTGCGGGAGGGGATGAGTACTCCAACTGACCGCCGTGCTCTAGCGTCAGCTTCGTCCCGTCCGGAAGGTGAACTCCTGTCAGGACGTCTCCGGCCCACTGCGGTGAACCGCCCCATTCCCGTAACACCTGGTGCAGGAGGGCGGCCAAGCCGTGTGGCCCGGCGTAAGGAGCGGCGAGACCGGTCGTCTCGTCAAGCACACCTGCTTCGACTTCAAGGCCGATGCGTTCGCGTGTGCCGTGAGGAGCGAGAAACGCTTCGTGCAGGTCGGCCATGCGCAGAGGAAGACGGTTGCGACTGCTCTCGTTGCCTTGCGTACTCATGACGTCGCTCCTTGTCTGATGAGGTCATCCGCTTCGCGTTCCGTGCGCTGTTTGCCCAGCCCTTCCGCCGTTGCGTACAGACGATCGAGCAAGTGGCCGACCGCGTGAAGCGCGGACTGGGCAGCACCTTGCATCCAGGCATGGGCGGCTGAGAGGTGCTCACCTGCGAAGAAGAGACGGGGATTGCCCGCCGGGTGCGGCGTCGCAAGGCCGTCGAGATATCTCGTGTGCTCCCCTGGAGCGAGGTAGGCGAAAGACCCTCCGCTCATTCCGGGCTGGTTGTCCCAATCCCAGTGCAGGATGTCGTCGATGTCGTCGCAGATGCCCGGATGTAACTGTTCCAGGCTTCGCATCACGATCCGGTCGCGGTCCGCAGGCGCCAGCGTGGTGAACCGCCGTGCGTGCGGGCCCCAGAGATAGGCGCCCGTGAGTACCCCTGGCTCGTGTGAAAGCTCCGCACTCCGGGCGGTCAGCCGCTGCGGTGAAGACCCGCCGACAGCGGGGGTGACGCGGGCGTTGTCCGACGGGTACCAGCACTGCTGGATGGGGAGATCGGTGAAACTCCCGCCGCCGTAGATGCCGTCGTCGAGTTCCCAGCTTCGCCGACGGAGGTGCACAAGGGACTTGGTGCTGCTCGTATAGGTGAGGCTGCGGACAGCCTGCGCTTGCCGATGGGGCAGCCCCGGGGTGATGGCGATCTGGTCGAGGGAGGTCAGCGGGACGCAGGCCAGCACGGCATCGTATGTCTCGTCGACGGGTCGGCCTACACACTGACCACTGATCCGTGCCGCGTCGGAGAGCAGATGCACCGCGTCGATACGCGTGGACAGACGCAGTGTTCCTGGCCTCAGACGCCGTGCGAACTCACAGACCAGCGTGTCCATCCCGCCAACGATTTCGAGGGGGGCAGCGTGGAAGAGACCGAAGTAATCGACGAGCACCTCAAGAAGAGAAGCGTGTTCGTAGTGCACCAGTCCGCTGGCATGCCCGAGTAACTCCCAGACATCCTCGGAGAACTGCCGCCGTGCGAACTGCCACAACGAGGTCGACATCAACTCGTCCAGGGCCGCGTCCTGCCAGGTGCCCTCCAGAACACTCATTTGCTGCGCAGGGGTGAGTGCATCCCACGCTGTACGCAGTACACGGTCCAACCACGATCTCGGTCCATCCTGTTCGGTGACATCGAGACCGTAGGCCGGATATAGCTGTTGCACTTGACTTAATCGCACCCGCCGGCCGCGCAGATGGTAGTACCCATCCGGGTTCATGTTGATGAAGGGGCGAGTCTGCAGCCCGAACTCGCGCACGTAGTGGAGCACACATTCGTGATTCCCGGGAATGCGCATCGCGCCCACATCGGCGTAGGTATCGTCCCAGAACCGATGCGTGCGCACCCGCCCCCCGGGGCGCTCGGCCCGCTCATAGACCACGGCATCCACCCCACGCCGCTGGAGTTCATAAGCCGAGACCAGCCCTGCCAACCCGCCACCGATGATTCCCACACGCGCTCGGTCAGCCGGCCGCGCCACTGGTAATTCGTCCGGAAACGCAAAGCATCGATCGAACAACCCTTCACACTCCTATATCCGCGTGCTACTCCCGATATCAGACGGTCTGCGCCCGCCGCAATGGCGTTCGCTGAGATCCACAAACACAGAATATGAATGGCCACCAGTGCCGCCGACGAAACGCTCAGCCGCTGATGACCTACGCTCGACATCCCCACCTGGTTCTGCGAGCGGTCCGAGGCCAGGTCGGCTTTCCTCTGCTCCCTCACTGCCTCGCGCCGGCGCTGTTCCTGGTTGTGGCGGGTGGCGATTTTCGCGCCCCGGGCGACGACCTTCTGTTCCACGGCGCTCATTTCGGCGGAGGCGTACTCGCGTTCTGGACGATGGCCCAGCCCAAAGCTCTGTCCGCCCGGCCGCGGTGGTGATCCGCGGTTCGGCGGTGTCGGGGGCGGGCCAGGGCGTGGCGGCCCTGGTGGGACGATGGCGCCGTCGCGGGTGATGGTGAGCCGGCCGGGGCCGGCCTCCATCCACGGCGTCTCGAACGGGTTGACCACCCCGTGGAACTCGGGCGGACCGGCGTACCAGCCTCCCGCAGCCCCCTTCGGTCCGATGCGGATCCAGGTCAGGCCCGCTGCCGCCACCCTGCTGGACCGGGCCCGTGCCGAGGTCTATGCCCGGTGGCCGGCCGCCGTGGCGTGGAACGGGAGGAGGCCCGGCGGACGTACGCCGCGCGGTGCGCCGTGGCAAAGGCCAGGAGCTCGCGGGGGGGCCAGGCCTGCCCCGCAGGGGGAGCACAGCGTGCTGCGGCCGACGGTGCACCCAGTCTGCGTTCGACGACATGGAGCGGCTCGGGTCGGGGTGGCTGCTCGGGGGACGGGCCCGGCGGCCGTCCACGAGCAACCGTGATTAAGGTCGTCTGCGACTGCGGGTGGGAGAGACACAGGCCGCCAACTCCTGCCGTAGAACCCTGCTCAGTGTCCGTGGGCGCCGGGAAGGGGCAGGCTATTGACCAGGGCGATCCGGTCTGGGGAGGGAGGGAAGCAACGCCACAGCTCCGTGCTCCTGTGCAGGAGAATGGGCTATTTGTAGCTCCAAGCGGTGTGTGCGTGTCGGGGGACGGACTCTGTCGTTGGTGGGAGTGCGGCCCGGGTTTGTCCGGCCGGGTAGGGCTTGTACGGATGGCGGTTTCGGGTCCCGGACGAAGGAGGAGCGCGATGGGTGTGGAGACGCGGGGAGCGATCGGCGGCGCGGGGCGTGCGGGTGTGCGGGCCGCAGTGCTGAGCGCGGTGGCGGGGGCGGCGTTGCTTCCGGCCAGTGCCGCTCACGCGGGCGTGATCGGGATCGGGAACGCGGTGTTCGGCAACACCTGCGTGAATCAAGCCGAAGGCGGTGCTCGGGCCGTGGGTGCCACGGTGGCCGGGGGCGGGGTGGGCAGCGGCAATCAGGCCGGCCTGCCGTTGAGCCTGCCGCGCAACCACTGCGGCAACAGTGGCATCGTCTGTACAGCCTTGTTCGGGTCCAGCGTGTGAGCGGGCCGGTGATCGGGCGGACGACGGTGAGCGGAGCAGCAGGGTGCACACCGGTGGACCGGCGGGCGGTGGAAGCTCTGCTCTGCCTGAGCGGGCAGACGCTGTCCCTGTTGCGCCAGTGGGCCGGATCGGACCCGGACTGCGGTGTGGCGCGGGCGCTGCTGGCGCTGGCGACCGGAGAACGCTGGAACGACGCGGTCCTGAAGGAACAACTGGTGATCGCCCACCGGGATGCGTCGGCCGTCGGTGAGCGCGAGGCGAGCCTGGTGTACGGGGTGTTCCTCCACACACACCGGCAGTACCGGCTGACGGCCGACCACCTGGTGAAGCACTTCGACCGGTGGCCCGCCGATGAGCTGGCCGGCCTCATGATGGGCGCGTTCTTTGAGTGCGGGGACGCCGCCTACCGCGCGCACGGCGATGCTCTGATGGAGCGGCAGGCGGCGATGGCCGGCCCGGAGAGCTGGCCGTGGATGAGCTGGCTGGCCTCGGCCAGGGCGGAGCAGGGCCGGGTACGCGAGGCGCACGAACTGGCCGGACGGGCCCTGGCTCTCCATCCCCGCTCGGGTGTGGCCGCGCATGCCCTGGCGCACGCCGAACACGAACTCGGGGCCGGCCGAGCCTGCACCGACTTCCTGGACCAGTGGCTGCGGGAAGACCCGCAGGCCGTGCAGTCACGGCACCTGAATTGGCACGCCGTTCTGCAGTCCATCGCCTGCGGAGACTTCCCGGACGCGCGCCGCCGGGCAGACACGGCACTGGCGCATACGGATGTCGGCATGAGGGCCGCGACGAACTGGCGCCTGCTCCTGGCCGGGCAGTCCCCGGCTGGCCGCAGCGATCCGGACCAGATCCGGGTACTGCTCGCCGCACCGGGCGGAATGGCGGAGGTCTTCCACACCTTCAACTTGGCCCTGGCCCTGGCCGTGGAGAGCGCGACCGACGATCTGCACATCCTCGCCCGCCGGTCCGCCACCGACGCACGCCCCGACTACCACGAAATTCTGGCCCCCGTGGTGCAGGCACTCGCGGAGATCACCGCAGGCCGCCCCCGCGAGGCGGTGAACCTGCTGAGCAGCCTGGGCGATAAAGCCGAGCGGATCGGCGGCGTACGGGTGGAGCGCGAAATCATCCAGGACACCCTCGCCCGCGCCCTCATCGACACGGGAGAACACGCCCGCGCGGCCGACCTACTGCACCACCGCACCACCACACGCCGCCACCACACCTACGAGAACCTGCTCCTCGCAACACGTGTCCCGGCCATCATGCCCGGCCCTCGCTGAGCCGACTTCACGCATTTGGTAGCAGCCTCCCGCAGGCAGCAGCGCCGTCTGGGTGCTTCCGGCATCGTCAGTGTCAGGGAGTTGGGGCAGCGCCATGGTGCTCAGGCAGTGCACCTAGCGGTTTCTCCGAGCCAGCTGGAGACAACGGTGTTGTTCCGGCCGTTCGCGCACGCCAGCACGATGCGTGCGCGAACGGCCAGTCCCTGCGCGGTCGAGCGGCGCCTGGCCCAGTTCTCCAGCGTCAGCCGCTCGGCCTCCGACAGCACGACAGGTTCCAGCCGGGTATCGCCCATGCTCACAGGACAGCGCGAACGCGTGACCTGCCGCAGGCGAACACCGCAACCTGAAACAGAAGACGCCTCACGTGGCGACCCACGACCTCAAAACCAGGTCACTAGTGTCCTGAGTCAGGGATTCCGTTCAGATGTATAGGCTTGTCTCATGGCGCGGACCGGGCGGCCGGAGGCCGAGTTAAGAGTGTCGGATGAGGAAAGGGCTGCACTTGAGGGGTGGGTGCGGCGTCGCTCCACGCCACAGGCGTGGGCCTTGCGATGCCGGATCATCCTGGCCTGC
>NZ_JBEYFB010000103.1:0-8336 GCF_040634135.1 Streptomyces sp. NPDC007164 | reverse complement strand
AGCCGGGCGGCCACTCCTGGCAAGCCACTGAAGGCAAGACCCCATCAGCCACACCCGGCCCTCCCGGGCCGACTAACAACTTACGGAGGCCCCATCCGGTGAAGACCAGGCCGAGTTCGTGGGCGCTCAGCTCCATGGGGTACGGGGCGTAGCCCAGCATGGTGAAGAAGCCCCAGTTGTACAGGAGCGCCATGATGCCCATGGTCAGCAGGCCGCGGTGACGCAGAGCCTTGAGCGGTGCGATCGGTGACACCACGTGCTTCGGCTTTGGCAGCGAGGGAACGAAGGCGAGCGTCGCGCCCAGCGCGACGGCCATCAGGACGGCGACGCCGAAGAACGGACCGCGCCAACTGATGCCGCCCAACTCGCCACCCAGCAGAGGGCCGACAGCGATGCCGAGGCCGAGCGCGGTCTCGTACAGGATGATCGCGCCGCCGAACCCGCCGCTGGCGGAGGCGACGATGACGGCGAGAGAGGTCGCGATGAACAGCGCGTTGCCCAGGCCCCAGCCGGCACGGAAACCGACGATGCCGTTGATGGAGTTGGTGGTGCCTGCCAGCGCGGCGAAGACGACGATGACCGCCAGACCTATGACGAGGGTGCGTTTGGCGCCGAGGTGACTGGAGACCCAGCCGACGAACAGCATGGCGACGGCGGTGACGATCAGATAGCTGCTGAACAGCAAAGACACCTGGCTGGGCGAGGCATGCAGGCTCTTGCCGAGAGCGGGCAGGATCGGGTCCACCAGGCCGATGCCCATGAACGAGACCACGCAGGCGAACGCCACGGCCCAGACGGCCTTGGGTTGCCTGAACGGACTGGCGGCCTTTCCATGCGGTGCACTCATATGCGTTTCTCTCCAAGCATTGAGAAGAGGTGGCGGGTGAGGGCGGACAGGTTCTGCGGACCGCGACGACTTGAGTCAGGAGCAGTCCTGACGGGCCTGACGGGCCTGGATGGCGCGGTCAAGGGCGGGCAGCGCGATCTTCACCGCTTGCTGTTCCGGCTCGCTCAACTCCTCGACCAGCGACTGGAAGGCGTCCGCACGCTCCGCGCGACGCTGCCGGAAGACCTCCAGGCCGGTGTCCGTGGCTTCCACCAGTACGGCCCGGCCGTCGTGGGGATCGGCGACACGGCTTACGAGACCGGCGCGCTCCATGCGGGTGATGAGCTGGGTCATGTTCGGCTGGGAGGCGCCTTCGGCGCGCGCGAGTTCGGTCAGACGGTGCGGTCCCTCGCGGACCAGACGGCCCAGCGCGGTGGAGGCGGCCGTGCTCAGACCTCCGGTGATGGCGCTCTGGCGCACATGGCGGACCATCCGCTCCACGGCGATCATCAGAGCCTCGGCGGACACCTCGGGGTCCAGATTCATAACCCGCTTATCCATAGGCTCATCATGCATATGCGTGTAGTGCGAATGAATATCGGCTCCATGCGACCCTCTCGGTAACTTTGGTTGCGAAATCGCCATCCGGTAACTAAAGTTGCGTGCATGATGCTGCCTGAGATCACTGCCGCGGAAGAGACGGCCCTCGACAAGGCCCTTCTGGATGCTCTCGACCCACTCGCCTCGGCCATGCGTGCCCGGACTACCGGACTCCCCGAAGAACGCATGTGGGATGCCGACCCCATCGATGTGACTCTCTCGATCCTCACCACCTGGAAGGTGGTGGACGCGGAGGTCAAGCGATTGACGGCAATCGCGGCAAGGACCGCCGGTTCCTACGGTGCGAGTTACGAACAGTTGGGTGCTGCCTGGGGGATCACCCGGCAGGGTGCCCGCAAGAAGTGGCCCGAAGCCATCGACAGGTCGGCCTCGACGGCGGAGGCCGGCTTCATCGAACTGTGCGGTGGCAGCGCCGAATTGTCCCGGGATCCGTCGTCGGGCGGCTGGCGGTGGACCGGACAGGGAGCCGACGGCACACGCGAGGAGGCCGACGGCACCGCGCACTACGCGACAAAGGAAGAGGCCGCCGCCCACGCGGGCGCATTTCTGAAGGAGCACGCCATCGACGGGCGGTAGGCGCGGCAACCGCTCTCACGAGGGGCAACGGCGGGAGGGCCGCCGACTCGTCGGCCACCAGCGACGGTTCACGAGCGTGCTGCTTCCGGGCGTGCGCCGAGCCTGTCAGTGGTGTGGTGCATGATCGGCACGTTGACTCTTCGAGGAGATGGGGCACCATGCCGATCACAAACCAGCAGGTGACTGACCACGCCTTTCTGCAGTCGCTGTATGCGGACGCCTACTTTCCGGACCACGTCCTCGACAAGGGCAGGGCGATCCTGCTGAATCTGTGCGAGCGGATCGAGGCTGAGAAGCCGGCGGATCTGCCGGCCCTGTATGTGCTCACGGAGGCGGCAACGGAGCAGTTCAATGTGCTGGAGGCCGAGTTCGTGGCGGCAGGGAGCGAGATCGAGACTGTCGCGCGCGAGGAGATAGGCGAGGACTTCTGGTTCGTGGCGACGGCGTACGGCTTCTCGGACGCAGACGTGGAGGAGTTGATCGCCGCCCGGGATTGGTGAGCGGCATGTGACCCCGACGGCTGTCGCGACCGTTGGGAGCTGTCGCCCTCCGACTCTCAACGGTGCAGGGCATCCAGTGCGGCGAGGCCGCCGCGGACGGCGGCGGATGCCTCGTCGAGCTGCTCACGCTCATGAGTACGCCAGTCGGAGCCAATGCGAAACGGATCGCCTGTGAAGCGAGGAATGACGTGAAGGTGCACATGGAAGACCTCCTGGAACGCGGCTTCGCCGTCCGCGAGGAGCAGGTTGACACCCTCGCACCGCAAACCTGATCGGCGCAGTGCCCGCCCGAGCCGGTGCGCCACCTTCCAGACCTGGACGCCGACGTCCTCCGGAAGATCCTCCAGTCCCACCGAGTGCGTCTTGGGGACGACCAACAGGTGACCGGGGTTGACCGGCCGGAGATCCATGAAGGCGATCACCGATTCGTCTTCATGAACGATGCTGGCAGCCGCCCGACCGTGAACAATCGTGCAGAAGATGCATCCGTCGTCCGCCACAAGCTGCCCCTTACGCTCCAAGTGCCTTGTAGCACCCACCACATCAGATGAGCCGTACGAGCGCGAGCGAGTTCCACTGCCGAGGCCCGGCAGGAGAAGAGCTGTATGGATGCCCCGCCTCTGCCGGCAGATATTGTCATGCTTCACGTTAAGAGAGGGCGTGTCCATGGAAGAACGTGCCGTTCCGCCTCGTGTGGTGGCCGCAGAGCGTGTCGCCTCCGCGGCGGGGTTCAAGAAGAGCTGCATTCCTGAGGTGGGCAGGCTGCTCAAGCTGGCCGCTGCCGCGAAACCCGACGGAGTCGTCGCGGAGAGCGGCACAGGCTCCGGAGTCGGCACAGCCTGGCTGCACAGTGGCCTCGGTGCCGGTGCACGTCTGATCACCGTGGAGCGCGACGAGGAACTGGCCCGCCGAGCGGCCGGCATCTTCGCGGACGACAACCGCGTCAGTGTTCTCACGGGGGACTGGCAGCTGCTTGAGCAGCACGCCCCGTTCGACGTCTTCTTCTGCGACGGCGGGGGCAAGCGTGACGACCCTCAGCGGGTCGTCGAACAGCTCGCTCCCGGTGGCCTCCTCATCCTGGACGACTTCACCCCCTCGCCCCATTGGCCGCCTCGTTTCGAGGGTCAAGTGGATGAACTGCGCATGTTCTACCTCACTCATGCGGACTTGGACGCCACCGAGGTACTGACGACACCGGTGAGTTCGGTGGTTGTCGGAGCACGCCGCCTCTAGGCGGTTTCGTACGGACCACCGCGCGAGCTCCGGGGTGCCGGCGGCGGGATGGTTTCATTCGGAGCAGGGCCCGCAGTTGTCCTGAGCGTGCCGACCGATGCCCAAAGGGCCTGGCCGACTACGGGTGTCGTACTCGCTTGCTCTCGCCGGATCCTGGGTCGGATCCTGCATCGTCACTCAGGCCTCTGTTCCGTTCCGCCCGACCGCTCGGCGGAGCGGGAGCGTCGATGGGCGGAGACCCGTTCGCGGGTCGCGCATCGACGGGAGCAGTAGCGGCGTTCCGGGCCGCTGCCCTGCGTGATGAAGACGTTCCGGCAGCCGGCTGATGAGCAGATCCTGCCGGGTGGACGTTGGTACTCCCAGACGAGCACCGTCAGGGCCATGCACGACGAGGCGAGAAGCCACTCGTCCCAGGGGGCGTCGTCATCGTGGTCGAGATGAGGGTGCCAGGGGGAGTCACCGCCGTGAGAAGTCAGGCGGAGCGGTCCGGTGTGTTCTGCCAGAAGACGATTGAGGCAGCCGGCCGCACTGTCGGCGGTCTCGGCGGCGAAGACTTCCCGTAGCAGGGCGGCAGCCGCACGCATCCCGTCGACATCGAAAGCCGTGAGCTCGACGTCGACCGCTTCACCGTGTGCGCGGAGCACATCGGCGACTTCGCCCGGGTCGGGGCGGCCGGCATCGAGGGCATTGACCAGAGCGGCGGTTCGCCGAGCCATGGCCAATACGGAGTGCCTGGTGGACCAGTCGTCGATGTTGGAGGACACTCGCGCAATGTAACGCATATTGCAGAGTTTTGAGTTACCTCCGTAACGTCCTGCTCATGAAAACGCGTTACTCACTCCGCGTCCACCTCGTCGGAGCGGTGGCGGCACGTGCCGGGGACGAGATGTCAGGACCGGCGTTGATGCTGGCCGGCTTCGCGCTGACCGGATCGACCACCGACGCGTCGTCGCTGCTCGCGGGCATCACGATCTCCGCCGCGACTGGAGGGCCACTGCTCGGGACGCTCCTCGACAGAGCGAGACGACCGGGCCGCCTGCTGGCCGGAGCCCTCGTCCTGTACGCGGCCGGCCTGTGGGTGATCCTCGGAGGGCTCGGGCGCTTTCCGTTCGCCGTCACCATCCTGATCGCAGTTCTGACGGGGATGTGGGCGCCGGCCCTGTCGGGCGGATGGACGGCCCAACTGCCTCGGGTCGTGCCGGACGACGGCCTGCCCCGGGCGAACACGCTCGACGCCATGACCTACGGCGCGGCGAGCCTGGCCGGTCCGGTTCTCGCCGGCGGAACGGCGGAGTTGCTGGGGGCGCCGACTGCCGTGGTGGTCTCCGCGGGGCTCATCGGCTTGGCGCTGCCCACCGCGTTGATGCTCCCGGCCCGTCCCGTTCGGGAGCATGCTCTTCGGAAGACCTCGGTGATCAGCGACCTCGTTGCCGGAATCCGGGTCGTTGTCAGGCGACCGCCACTGGCCCGGGCGACTCTCACCTCGGTCGTCTCCTGCGTGGCACAAGGCATGCTGACCGCCTGCACGGTGTTCCTCGGCGAGGAGGTCCTGGGCGGAGCCGGTCGCGGCGCGATGCTGCTCTCCTGCGCGGCGGTTTCCGCCCTCGCCGCCAACGCCGTACTCGCGAGGTTTCCGCACCCGCCCGCCCCGGACACCATCATCTGGGCCAGTGCCCTGGTCCAGGCCGCCGCACTGGTCCTGGCCACCTCGGAGCAACCAGTGCTGCTGGTCGTGGCCGTACTGGCGCTCGGGATCGGTGAAGGACCACAACTGGCCGCATTGTTCGCGGTCCGCCACCGGGAGGCCCCGGAACATCTGCGCGGCCAGATCTTCACCACCGGCGCCAGCCTGAAGACCACCGGATTCGCCCTGGGAGCCGCGGCCGCCGGACCGGTCGCCACCTGGTCCCTGCGTGGCGCCCTGGCGCTCGCGGCGATTGTGGCGGTCCTCGCAGCACTGGCCTTCTTTGCGATCCCGTCGACAGCGGGCAACTCGTCCGAGGACCGTGCGACATCGCATTGATCAACGCCTGACGGAGGGACGGCCGGCGCCCTCGCGTGTGCGCCCGGCGACCCTTCTCCGAAGGGATGGGCGGATGGAGGGCAGGCATCGGAAGCATCCCACTCCCACACAAGGCCCTGCGGAGGGCCCCGTGGAAGGCCCCACAAGAGGCCTCAGGGACGGCGCCCCCATGCGGAGACCATGGGTGCGGTCGCGAGGTCGAGGCGTCCGGTGGCGACGTTCGCCAGGTGGCGGTCGATCTCCTCGTCGGTCGCAAGCCCTTCCGTCACCAGGCGGCTGCGGATCTGCCGCACGGTCGCGGCTTCGAGGACGGCACAGGCCGGCGAAGTGATCGGGAAGTACGCGTCGGCCTGAACATCCTCAAGACCGGCCTCGCGCAGTAGCCGGGGGAGGGTCCGTCCGTACGCGAGGTCCGCGCCGCGTGTCGCCATCAAATCGCGGAAGCCTGACCGCAGACGGTTCGCAAGCCGCTGGTCGGGACCGGACTCGTCCGGACACAGCAAAGGCTGCAGTCCCGGGTCGGCATCTTCCAGGAGCAGTCGGCCGCCCGGCCGCAGTGCCTGGACCATCCGCCGCAGGGCCTCGGCACGATCAGTGACATGCACCAGGACCAGTCGGGCGTGGACGAGGTCGAAGCCGCCGGGCGGCGGCGGGTCGGCCGCCACGTCGTGCCGCAGCACCTCGATCACACCACCGCCGATGTCCCGGGTCCACGACACGTCGATGTCGGTGGCGACCACCGCACCCGTCGGGCCGACCCGGTCGGCCAGGCCGAGGGGTACGGACGGTGAGCCGGCGCCGACCTCCCAGCACCGCATGCCGGCGGCAATCCCTAGCCGGTCGACATGCCGGAACGTCACCGGATCGAACAGCTCACTGAGGGCACCGAAGCGGATGCCTGCCTCCGACTGCCGGTTGTCCAGCAGATAGTCGTGATCCGTGTTGTGTTCAGCCATGTGGCGATTCTGGCAGAAACAGCAGACGGGCCCGGTCGCCGGGCTGCTCTGCCGGCCGCCCCCGACTCAATGCTGCACCGATGCCGTCCCCGAGTTCACCGGCTGGGCGCAGCTCCCACCGACACTGCGACATCGCGATGTCACCCGACCACGCCCACCAGGCCGATCCTGCGGTGACCGGTGACCGGTGACAGGCGTCCACGAGTAAGCGGGCGGCCGCCCGGCCCCCGGCCCGGTCGTGGGGGATCGCAGCAGTCGGCGATTCATCCTCGGGCCGCCACAACGCTCAGGGCACCCCACCTGTCCACACTGTCCCAACCCCACCGGAGCTGGAGCGTACGAACGTACGCTCAGGGGTGTACGATCGTACGCATGGCGACGGACTACTTTGCACAGGACCCCCACACCAACTTCGAACGCATGGTGGCGGGCGACCTCTACATCGCAGACGACCCCGAAATCGCCGGCCGTCAGCAGCAAGCCGTACGTCTGGCCGCCCGCTATCAGACCGCCTACACCGAAGATGCGGACGCGGCCCAGCCCCTCCTCGCCGAACTCCTCGGCTCGGTAGGGGGCGAGGTCCACGTGCGGCCGCCCGTGTACGTGGACTACGGGAGCAACATCACGATCGGGGCGCGTACCTTCGTCAACTACAACTTGACCGCCCTGGATGTCGCTGCCATCACCATCGGCGAGGATTGCCAGATCGGCCCCAACGTCCAGCTGCTCACTCCGACGCACCCCTTGGAGCCGCAGCCTCGTCGCGACAAGCTGGAAGCCGCCAAGCCGATCACCATCGGTGACAACGTATGGATCGGCGGAGGCGCGATCGTGCTTCCCGGCGTGACCATCGGGGACAACTCCGTCATCGGTGCCGGTGCCGTCGTCACCAAGGACATTCCCGCGGACGTCGTAGCCGTCGGCAACCCCGCCCGCCCTGTTCGCACCCTCTGAGGACGCGACGACCATGGCTACCGGGCACACCGACCCGCAGCGTCGCGAACGCATCCTCACGGCCACGCTCGACCTCATCGCGGAGGAAGGCACAGCAGGGGTCTCCCACCGGAAGATCGCTGCGCGCGCGGACGTCCCGCTGGGCTCGATGACCTACCACTTCAGCGGGATCGACGAGGTGCTCCGGGAGGCGTTCCGCCACTTCACCGGGCACATTGTGGCGTTGTTCGACGAGCACCTCGCCGCGCCGGCCGACGCCGACCAGGCCCGGGAAGCGGTGGCCGACCTCATCCACGCCCTGTCCGACGGAAGCCGACGCGACCTCATCCTCACCCAGGAGCTCTACACTCTCGCCGCCCGCCGGCCCTCCTATCGGGAACTCACCCATGAATGGATGGCTCGCAGCCGCGGCCACCTGGAGAAGCACTTCGACTCGGACACGGCCCGCCAACTCGACGCTCTCATCGAGGGGCTGACCCTCCACCGCGCCCTGGCCACGGAACCCCACGACCGCCGGCTGACCCTCGACGCCGTCACGCGCATCACCGGGCTCTAGGGACTGTTTCTTGGATCATGTTCGGAGCCAGATCGCGAGGGCCGCGAGGGTGACGGTGCCGAGGTAGATGTAGGCGCGTTTCTCGTAGCGG
>NZ_JBEYFB010000102.1:0-9127 GCF_040634135.1 Streptomyces sp. NPDC007164 | reverse complement strand
CACCCGGCGCGGGTCGGGGGGGGGGGACCACGCCCCGCCCCCCAGAGCGGGCCCGCCCCCGCCGTCCGCGCCTACGCGTAGGCGCGGACGGCGACGACGTGGGCCGACGGGGCCCCGTTGGTCGCCTCGACGACGATCCTCAGCGCCGTCGAGACGACCGGCTCGTCCAGAGTGTGCACCTGGCGGCGCCGCCGGTTGTCCGTCGTACGGGAGACGGTCCGCCAGGTGCCGTCCGCGTCGCGCGCCTCGACGCGGTAGTCCCGCAGCAGGGTGGGCAGGGTCTCGAACGGGGTCCGGTGGTGATGCAGGTTGATCAGGTCCTCGTTGACATCGTCGTCGGCGAGCACATCGATCCGGCCCAGGGTGACCGGCTGCGGCCAGGCCAGCCCCAGCCAGGCCCCGACGCCGTCCCGGAGCGGCTCGGAGACCCACATGTGCGGACCGGCGTACGGGCGGGCGTAGCCGTCCACCGCCTTGGCGGGGGCGTACGCGGCGGTCTCGCCCGCCCGGAAGCAGAAGGCGCGGTGCAGCAGACCGTCGTCGGTCCACTCGCGCAGCCGCTGCGGCGACTCCTGCTCCGGGCGCAGCGGAACGTGGGTGAAGCCGAGCACGCCCGGGGCCGGCCCGTCGGCGCTGTACAGGGCCAGGTCCTCGTTCGCCCGTACGCGGACGAAGGCGTTGCGGGCGCTCCCGGGCGACCAGCGCAGCCCCGTCCCGACCCACTGCTTCGACCCGGCGGCGACCGGGACGGTGACGGAGGCGACGAGGCGGCGCGGGACGTAGTTCTGCCCGAGTTCCGGGTCGTACAGCTCGACGACGAGTTCGGTGTCCCGCTCGGCGTCGACGAGCAGTTCGAGGCCGGTCAGCTCGGGGTCGACGGGCAGCACCAGACCGGCATCGGCGGTCAGTGGCACACGCGCCGACAGTGCCTCGGCGGCGAGGTCCGTCAGACTGGACGAGGCCGTGACGGTGGCGGTCAGGGCCAGGTCGTCGGGGTCGTCCGACGCCAGACCGACGACGGAGGCGTCCTCCCGCAGCAGGGTGCGCTGCAACGCGGGTACGTCGAGCGTGCGCGGGGCGACACCGTCGGCGACGCACAGCGCGGCGGCGGTGCCGGCGGCCTGGCCGATCGTGGCGCAGGTCGCCATGACGCGGGTCGAGCCGAAGGCGACGTGGCTGGCGGAGATGTTGCGCCCGGCGAAGAGGAGATTCGTCGTGTTCACCGAGTACAGGCTGCGGTAGGGGATGTGGTAGACCCCGTCCGCATAGATCTGCTTGGCGCCGTCCCCTTCGGAGTACATGCCCTTGGGCGGATGCAGGTCGATGGACCAGCCGCCGAACGCGACCCGGTCGTCGAATTCGGTCTGGCCGAGGATGTCGCCCTGGTGCAGGACGTAGTCGCCGAGGAAGCGCCGGTACTCGCGCTTGCCGGGCACCGAACCCACCCACTCCAGCGTCATGTTCGCCGCGTCGAACTCGCCGGAGTTCTTGATGTGGTCCCAGATTCCGTGGATCACCGCCCACAGCTCGTCACGGATGACATCGTTGTCGTGCACCGTGTCCAGCTCTCCGCCGAACTCGATCCACCAGTACGCGCAGCCGTTGTCACCGGACTTGATGATGCGGCGCTGCGGGATGGAGGTCTCGGCGATGTTCTTGGCGAAGTCCGGCGGCACGAACTTCACCGGGTGCCCGGCGTCCTTTGTGTAGAAGAGCAGGGTCGATCCCAGCGTGATGCGATCGGCCTCCTCGGGCGCCCATGCCTCGTCGTACTCGGCGCACGACTCCCGGCCGATGCGGTGCCGGGCACCCGCCAGGTGGCCGATCAGACCGTCCCCCGAACAGTCCAGGTACATTTCGCTCTCGAAGCGGATGTGCCGCTCGGAGCCCATCATCCACCCGGTGACGGCGGTGATGTGCCGGGCGTCCTCGGGCCCCTGGGCGTCCACTTCCCTGACGTCGGTGTTGAGGTAGAGCGTGATCCCGGGTTCGGCCCGGACCGCGTCCAGTACGACCGTGTCCCAGTAGTACGGATTCCCGTCCGGGTTGCGGAACTGGTTCTCGACGAAGAGTTCGCCCATGATGCCGCCCTCGCGGGCGTTGTGGTTGTTGCCGTGCGCGGTGGCGCCGACGACCCAGACCCGGACTTCGCTGCTTGAATTCCCGCCGAGAACCGGCCGGTTGTTGATGAGCGCCACGGAACGGCCCTGCCGGGCGGCGGCTATCGCCGCGCACACACCGGCCAGTCCGCCGCCGATGACGGTGATGTCGTGCCGTGCGGTTTCGCGCCTCATTGTTCACGTCCCATCGGGGTTGGCTTAGAGGCTGTGGAGAACATGCGGTGCACCGGCGGGGACAAGGCGTTCTTTCTTGCCGACCGGTGCGCATGGTCCCGCGGAGGCACGCGGAACCAGGCGGGAGCTTATCTCCACCCATGGCGTTCCGCCGCAGCTTCTTCGATCAACTTCCGTCGGCGCGTGGACCGTTCGTCCGGCCCTCCCGCCTGCTGTTCCGCTGTGCAGAACGCGGCCCCCGTCCGGGCAGCGCGAAGGGGGCGGACACCGGCTGCCCGCCCCCTGCGGTACCTCAGTGGATCAGCTCCTCAGCGCGTCAGCGCCACGGTCCCGTCACCGCGAACGTGGTCCCCGGTGTGTAGCAGTTCACGAACATCGTCCCGCCGTCCGGCGCGAACGTGACCCCGGCGAACTCTCCCCACTCCGGCTTCTGGGGCGTCCCGATGTTCTGCCGGCCCCGCGCCATCGCGTACACCTCGCCGCGCCGCGTCAGCCCGAAGACATGCTGCGCGCCGCCGCCGTCCTCGCACACCATCAGTCCGCCGTCGGCGGCGAGAGCGATGTTGTCCGGGGACTCGCCCGGCAGCTGCACATCGGTGCCGGGGCCGAAGACGATCACGAGGGTGAGACGGCGCCGCTTCGGCTCGTACCGCCACACCTGGCCGTAGTGGTCGGCGGCCGAGCCCTCCGCGCTGTGCGCGAAGCTGGAGACGAAATAGACCGAGGACCCGCCCCAGTAGCAGCCCTCCAGCTTCTGCGCGTGGGTGATGCCCTTCGGGCCGAAGTCCTGGAACCGGATCGGTGTCCCGGCCGCCTGCGGATCCGGGACCGGAACCCACTCGATGCCCTCGAAGCTCGCGCCGGTCTCCTGGACCACGGAGAGATCGGGGACGCCGGGCACCCGCATGGCCTCCAGACGGCCGCCGGCCCGCAGCGAGCCCGTACCGCCGAGCGGCTTGTCCGGCAGGAAGCGGTAGAAGAGCCCGAACGGCTTCTCGAACGCGTCCTCCGTCTCGTAGACGGTTCCGTTCCTCGGGTCGATCGCGATGGCCTCGTGCTGGAAGCGGCCCATCGCGGTGAGCGGCACGGCCCCGGTGCGGTGCGGATCGGCGCCGTCCACCTCGAAGATGAAGCCGTGGTCCTTGGTGTAGCCGTTGGTGCCGGCTCTGTCCTCGGTCTCCTCGCAGGTCAGCCAGGTGTTCCAGGGGGTGCGGCCACCCGCGCAGTTCACCGCCGTACCGGCGATGGCGACGCGTTCACCGAGGACATTGTTGCGGCCGTCCAGCTCCAGGGCCGTACAGCCGCCCTTGCCCATCGGGTCGTAGGTGAGGCCCTCGACGACCGGGACCTGGAGCTTCGCGGTGACGCGGTTCTCGTGGTTGCGGACCAGGCGGACGTGTCCGTGGCGGCCCGCGAAGGCGGCCATGCCGTCGTGATTGCTGGGGACCGGGCCCTCGCCGGAGCGGAGCGGGTCGCCCTCCCGGGAAAGCACCCGGTAGCGGAAGCCCCTGGGGAGGTCGAGCAGCCCGTCGGGGTCCGGCACCAGCGGGCCGTACCCGGCGTGTCCCCGGGCGGCCGCGGTGCCCGCGAAGAGTTCGGAGAACGCTCCGGTGAAGGCGACGGAGGCGATGGCCGCGCCGCTGCCGGCCAGGACCTGACGGCGGGTGGCGGCGGGGCGCGACATTTCTGCGGTCGGTCGTGACGTCTCTGATGACATGGGGCAACTCCCTGCTGGCGGACAGGAGAAGTGACCCGCATGTGTGTACCACGCGCACAGCCGCGCGGGAACCATGCGGGTCACTGAGCCGCGGGTGTGTCCCGGGCCCGGAGTGGCCCCAGTGGTCAGACCAGCGAGGCGGAGAGCGTGATCGCCGTGCCGGTCAGCGCCTGGCTGACCGGGCAGTTCGCCTTGGCGTCCTCGGCGGCCTTGACGAAGTCCGCCTCGTCGATGCCGGGCACCTCGCCCTGGACGGTGAGGTGGATGCCGGTGATGCCGGTGCCGGGCTGGAGGGTGACGTCGGCCGTGGTGGTCAGCTGGGTCGACGGGGTGCCGGCCGAGGCCAGTCCGTGGGCCAGCGCCATCGAGAAACAGCTGGAGTGGGCCGCCGCGATGAGCTCCTCGGGAGAGGTCTTGCCGTTCGCCTTCTCCGCGCGGGACGGCCAGGAGACGTCGAATTCGCCGATGCCGGAGGAGTCGAGGGTGACGACACCCTTGCCCTCGATCAGGTTGCCTTCCCAGACCGTGTGGGCCTGGCGGGTGGTAGCCATGCTGGATCCCTTCAAACGGTGTGCGCGGTCGCTACGGGAGTCCCGAGGCACCCCGGGGGCGCCTCGGGCGGTACGTCCCCGAACCTACTGCGCCACCAGCCCCTTCGCGTCCCGCGCCAGGGCCGTCAGCCGGGAGATCGCCCGGAAGTACTTCTTCCGGTACCCGCCGTTCAGCATCTCTTCGCTGAACAGCCGGTCGAACGGCAGCCCGGAGGCGAGCACCGGGACCTCCCGGTCGTACAGCCGGTCGGCGAGGACGACCAGGCGCAGCGCGGTCGACTGGTCGGGGACCGGCTGGACCTCGGTGAGGCAGACCGCCCGCAGGCCGTCCGTCAGCGCGCCGTAGCGGCTCGGGTGGACCCGGGCGAGATGGTCGAGCAGCGACGGGAAGTCGTCCAGGCTGGCCCCCTCGGTGGCGTACGCCGCTCTGGTGACCTGCTCCTCGGAGTACGGCGGGGGTGCCTCGGGCAGCCCGCGGTGGCGGTAGTCCTCGCCGTCGATCCGCAGCGGGCGGAAGTGCGCGGACAGCCCCTGGATCTCCCGCAGGAAGTCCGCCGCGGCGAACCGGCCCTCGCCGAGCTTGCCGGGCAGCGTGTTGGAGGTGGCGGCGAGCGCGACCCCCGCCTCCACCAGCCTGCTCAGCAGCGACGACACCAGCACGGTGTCGCCCGGGTCGTCCAGCTCGAACTCGTCGATGCACAGCAGCCGGTGCCCGCTCAGCGTCTGCACGGTCTGCTGGAAGCCCAGCGCGCCGACCAGGTTCGTCAGCTCGACGAAGGTGCCGAACGCCTTCAGCGACGGGGCGGCGGGGGTGGCGTGCCAGAGGGAGGCCAGCAGATGGGTCTTGCCGACGCCGTAGCCGCCGTCGAGGTAGACCCCGAGCGGCGCCGACGGAGCGGCGGGCTTCCTGCTGAACCGCCCACCCGTCGCCCGCCACCACCCCTCAAGGGATGCGCTTCGCGCTCTTCCGGTCTTGCCCGAACCGCTGGCGTGCGCCCCACCGAGCCCGGCCGCGAAGCCGCTCAGGACCTCGACCGCCTCGGTCTGGCTCGGCTGGTTCGGGTCCGGGACGTACGTATCGAAGCGTACGGAGTCGAAGCGCGGCGGCGGCACCATCTCGGCGACCAGCCGGTCGGCGGGAACGCGGGGTTCGAGTGCGCAGAGGGACAGGGGGGCCGTTTCGGCTATGGGGCTCTGCCCCGGCACGGCTGTGGAGGACGACACAACTCTCCACCTTAAGCGCCGTGCCAGACTGCACGACATGCGACGCCTCTTCCCTGTGACCGACCCGACACCGGCCGACGACGAAGGGGAGTGGAGCCTGGACGCCCTGGCCGACGCCTACGCCTACCCGGAGCAGGACGGCCCCTGGCTGCGCGCCAACATGGTTTCGACGCTCGACGGGGCCGCCCAGCACGACGGCCGCTCGCAGCCGATCTCCTGCGAGAGCGACATGCGGATCTTCGGCACCCTGCGCGGTCTGGCGGACGTGGTCCTCGCCGGCGCGGAGACGGTACGCCTGGAGGGCTACCGCCCGGCGAGGGCCCGTGAGGCGTTCGCCGCCCGCCGGGCCGCGGCCGGGCAGGGGCCCGCCCCCGCGATCGCCGTGGTGAGCGGCAGCCTGGACCTCGACTTCTCGCTGCCGCTCTTCACCCAGCCGCTCGTCCCGACCCTCGTGCTGACCGGCGCCGGGGCCCCGCC
This sequence comes from Streptomyces sp. NPDC007164, assembly GCF_040634135.1. NCBI lineage: Bacteria > Bacillati > Actinomycetota > Actinomycetes > Kitasatosporales > Streptomycetaceae > Streptomyces > Streptomyces sp. NPDC007164. The sequence goes on along the minus strand of NZ_JBEYFB010000102.1, from coordinate 2,864 downwards.
GGGCCGGATCGAGGAGGCGCGCCGGGCGGGCGCCGAGGTGGTGGTCGCGGGGGAGGGCTCCCGGGTGGACCCCGCCAGGGCCGTACGGGAACTGGCGGACCGGGGGTTCAAGCGGCTGCTGACCGAGGGCGGCCCCAGGATGCTGGGCCAGTTCGTGGCCGCAGGGGTGCTGGACGAGCTCTGTCTCACCCTCTCGCCGATGATGACCGCCGGCGACGCGCAGCGGATCGCGGGCGGCCCGTCGGTGGCCGTGCCGGAACGATTCGCCCTGGCATCGATGCTGGAAGAGGCCGGGTTCCTCTTCACTCGGTACCGTCGGAGCTGACATTCAGCGGAATTTGTCGTTCCGGTTAGCTTCCGGTGGGCACAATTACTTTCGCAGACCCCGTGCGAGCACGGGGAAGGATGGTTTCAGCAGTGATCGGCGACGGTCACTGAAGCAGAAGGGCGCCCGTGGTGTTCACCAGCGTTTTGATGATCGAGAAGCCCCTCACCTCCGAGGACGTCGAGTTCGTCACCACCCTGCACGGGGAGGAGCAGACCTCCTTCGTCGTGCTCATGCAGCCGCGCGGTGACCAGGCCGATGTGCTGCTGCGGGCGATCGACGACCTGGCGATGGGCGAACTCAAGGAAGCCGCCAGGGAGAGCGAGGAGCCGGAGGGCAAGAACGCCAGACAGCCCGCCGAACTCGCGCTCGAAGTGTCACTGGAGGCACTGCGGCAGGCCGGCTCCGAAGCGGTCGGACAGGTGATCGAGGACCACCCCCTGGACCTGCTGAAGTCCGTGGTCGACGACGCGGAGGCGGACGAGGTCATCGTGCTGACCGCGCCGCACTACGTCGAGGAGTTCTTCCACCGCGACTGGGCCTCCAGGGCCCGTCACAAGGTCGGCGTACCGGTGCTCAAGCTCTTCGCGCACAGCGAATAGGCTGGGCGGGCACCTCGTACCGACCCCGGTACCCGCATCGACCTCTGGGAGACACACGCATGGCACCCGGTATTCCTGCCGCCATGGAACGGCCGCACTTCATCGGCATCGGCGGCGCCGGAATGTCGGGCATCGCGAAGATCCTCGCCCAGCGCGGCGCCAAGGTCGCGGGCAGCGACGCCAAGGAGTCGGGTACCGCCGAGGCACTGCGGGCGCTGGGGGCGACCGTCCACATCGGGCACGCCGCCGGACATCTGGCGGACGACGCCTCGTGCGTCGTCGTCTCCAGCGCCATCCGCGCCGACAACCCGGAGCTGCTGCGCGCCGCCGAGCTGTCGGTCCCCGTCGTCCACCGCTCCGACGCGCTCGCCTCGCTCATGGGGGGGCTGCGCGCCATCGCGGTGGCCGGTACGCACGGCAAGACGACCACCACGTCGATGCTGGCCGTCGCCCTGACCGAACTGAACCTCGACCCCTCGTACGCCATCGGCGGCGACCTCGCCGGCCCCGGCACCAACGCCGCGCACGGCGAGGGCGCGATCTTCGTCGCCGAGGCGGACGAGAGCGACCGCAGCTTCCAGAAGTACGACCCCGAGGTCGCGATCGTCCTCAACGTCGAGCTCGACCACCACGCGAACTACGCCTCGATGGACGAGATCTACGAGTCGTTCGAGGCGTTCACCGGCAAGATCGTCCCGGGCGGCACCCTGGTGATCTCCGCCGACCAGGCCGGCGCCGTCGAGCTGACGGAGCGGGTCCGGTCCCTTCCCGCGCTGAACGTCGTCACCTACGGCGAGTCCGAGGCCGCCGACGTACGCGTCCACAAGATCACCCCGCGCGGACTGACCAGCGAGGTCACAGTCGTCCTGAACGGGAAGTACCTCACGTTCACGGTCTCCGTGCCCGGCCGCCACTACGCCCTCAACGCGGTGGCGGCCCTCGCCGCCGGTGTCGCCCTCGGCGTCCCGGCGCACAACCTGGCCTCGGCCCTCGGCAAGTACACCGGGGTCAAGCGCCGCCTCCAGCTCAAGGGCGAGGTGGCGGGCGTGCAGGTCATCGACTCGTACGCGCACCACCCCACCGAGATGACCGCGGACCTCGAAGCGATGCGCGGCGCCGCGTCCGAGGCCCGCCTCCTGGTCGTCTTCCAGCCCCACCTCTTCTCCCGCACCCAGGAGCTCGGCACCGAGATGGGCCAGGCCCTCGCGCTGGCCGACGCCTCCGTGGTGCTGGACATCTACCCGGCCCGCGAGGACCCGATCCCCGGCATCACCAGCGACCTGATCATCGACGCCGCACGGGCCGCGGGCGCCGACGTCACCGCCGTCCACGACAAGGCCGCGGTCCCCGAGGCCGTCGCGGGAATGGCGAAGCCCGGCGATCTCGTTCTCACCATGGGAGCGGGCGACGTCACCGACCTCGGCCCGCAGATCCTGGACCACCTGTCGAGCTGAGGGAGCGACGTGTCGTACGACATCGAGAAGCCGGACGAGCAGTGGCGGGCGGAGCTGACCCCGGCCGAGTACGCGGTCCTGCGCCAGGCCGGCACCGAACCCGCCTTCGTCGGCGAATACACCGACACCAGGACCACGGGCGTCTATTCCTGCCGCGCCTGCGGCGCCGACCTGTTCCGCTCGGACGCCAAGTTCGAGTCGCACTGCGGCTGGCCGTCCTTCTACGACCCGAAGGACAGTGACGCGGTCGAACTGATCCAGGACCGCAGCCACGGCATGGTCCGCACCGAGGTCCGCTGCGCACGCTGCGGATCGCACCTCGGCCATGTCTTCGAGGGCGAGGGCTACCCCACCCCCACGGACCAGCGGTACTGCATCAACTCGATCTCGCTGCTCTCCCCCGTCGGCGGCGCACTGCTGCTCGCCGGGTACGCGCTGGTCGCGGCGTTCGTCGCGGTCCTGGTGCCGATGCGCAGGGATGTG
>NZ_JBEYFB010000101.1:0-9388 GCF_040634135.1 Streptomyces sp. NPDC007164 | reverse complement strand
CAGCAGGAAGACCACGATCGTGGGCAGGGCGACGATCACCGAGCCCGCGGCGAGCAGGTTGTAGTCCGTGAAGAACTGGCCCCTGAGGTTGTTCAGCGCCGAGGTGATGGGGAGCTTGTCGCCGTCGGAGATGAAGACCAGCGCCCACAGGAAGTCGTTGTACATCCAGGTGAACTGGAGCGTGCCGAGCGCGGCCAGGGCCGGGCGGCAGAGTGGCAGGGTGATCCGCCAGTACCGGGTCCAGACGCCCGCGCCGTCGACGACGGCCGCCTCCAGGATCTCCTGCGGCAGGGTGCGCATGAAGTTGGCCAGCACGAAGACGCAGAAGCCGAGCTGGAATCCGACCTGGACGGCGACGACGGCCCAGTACGAGTCGTACATCGTCATCGAGTCGGACATCCAGTAGGGCAGCGGGATCCGGTTGAACACCACGTACAGGGGCGTCACGATCACCTGTTGCGGCAGCAGGTTGCCTGCTGTGAAGAGCATCAGCAGGACGAGTCCGCCGCGCATCTTCAGGCGCGCCAGCGCGAAGGCCACGAACGAGGCGAGGAAGAGGGTGACGAGTACCCCCGGGACCGCGATGATCATGGTGTTGACGAAGTACTTCGTCATGCCGGAATCGGAGAACGCCTGGCGGTAGTAGTCCAGGGAGAGATGGCGCGGCAACGAGAAGTAGCCGTGCTCGGCGGTCTCGTCGTACGGCCGCAGCGAGGCGTACACCGCGAGCAGGAGCGGGGCGAGGAAGGCGAGGGAGACCGCCATCAGGAAGGCGTGGACCCCGATCCGGCCGGAGCGGGTCCGGCGCCGGGCGGCGGGGCGGGCGGGGGCGGCTTGCACGGTCAACGGTCTTTCTCCCCTCGGAGCTCCTGGACCAGGTACGTCACGACGAATCCCAGGGAGACGGCCAGCAGGACGACGGCGATGGCGGAGCCGAAGCCGATCCGGCCGGCCTCTCCGATGATGTTGTCGGTGACGAGCACCGAGAGCAGTTCGAGTCCGTTGCGGCCGTGGTTGACCGCGTACACGATGTCGAACGCGCGCAGGGACTCGATGACGGTGATGACGCCGACGATGACGTTGACCGGTCGCAGGGTGGGCAGGACGATGCGGAAGAAGGTCTGGGCCTCGCCCGCCCCGTCGATCGCCGCGGCCTCCTTCAGCGTAGGGTCGACGGCCTTCAGCCCGGCGAGGTAGAGGATCATCACATAGCCGGTGTGCCGCCAGGCGGCGGCGAGCAGGACCGTCCAGATGTTGAGGTCCGGGTCGCCGAGCCAGTCCGTCGGTGAAGCCGTGTCGCCGACGACCGCGTTGAGGGCGCCCTGGTCGCGGGAGAAGACCAGCTGGGCGATGAATCCGACCACGGCGAGCGACAGCACGACGGGCATGTACAGGGTGGACTGGTAGAAGCGGCTGAAGCGCACTCCCCGGTCGATCAGTACCGCCAGCAGCAGTCCGAAGGGGGTGGCGACCAGGCCGAGGAAGGCGAGCCAGAGCAGATTGTGCCGGGCCGCCGGCCAGAACTGCGGGTAGTTGGTGAAGAGGTTCTCGTAGTTCTGCGTACCGACCCACTTGATCTCACCGATGCCGTCCCAGCCGGTGAAGGAGAGCACCACGGAGGCGAGGGCCGGTCCCCAGACGATGGCGATGTCGAGCAGTACGGGTATGCCGAGCAGCACACCGAGTACGGCGAGGTCGCGGCCGGTGAACCGCCGCGGGACCCGCCGTCCGGTGCGCCGGGCCGGGATGAACGACACGGTCGGTACTCCAGGTTCGGTCGGATTGCCATCGGGTCAGCCGGGGTCAGCCGGCGGCGAAGATCGTCTTCCGCTGCCGCTCGATGTCGTTGACCAGGCCGTCCACGTCGCCCGGGTCGCTGATGAACTTCTGGATCGCCGGGATCATGACCGTGGAGGAGAAGTCCGGCCTGGTGTCCCGGTCCAGGAACTGGGAGATCTGCTTCGCCCCGGAGACCAGCTCCACGGCCTTCTTCTGGAGCGGCGAGTACGCGGAGAGGTCGGCCCGGTCGCTGACCGCGATGTTGTTCGGGTCGCTCTTCAGGTAGATGTCCTCGGCCTTCCCGGTGGCGAGCCACCTGAGCAGGTCCTTGGCGCTCTCCAGGCTCTTGTCGTTCTTGAGGTTCTTCGACTTCTTGGCCAGCAGGAAGCCGTCGATGGGGGCCTCGACCGCGTCCTGCCCGTGCTCCGGGTCGATCACGGGGAAGGGGAAGAAGTCGATGTCGCCCTGTTCGCCCTCGGGGAACTGGGCGCCGGGGTGCGGCAGTCCGAAGACGGCCATGCCGGCCTCCTTCTTCTGGAGGCTGTTGGCGGCCTCCTGCCAGGTACGGCCGTTGGCCCCCTGCTGGCAGTAAGGGAGGAGCCGTCGCCAGGTGTCGAACACCTCCCTGACCCGCTTGTCGGTCCAGGCCACCTCGCCCGCCATCAGGCTCTTGTGGAATGCGTAGCCGTTGGTCCGCATGTCGATGTAGTCGAAGGTGCCCATGGCGGGCCAGCCGTCCTTGTCGCAGAATGCGATGGGGTCGAGCCTGTCCTTCTTCATCTGTTCGGCGAGCGCCACGTACTCGTCGAGCGTCTTCGGTGCCTGATAGCCGCGGTCGGCGAACAGGCTCTTGCGGTGGAAGACGGCCCACGGATAGTAGTAGTACGGGGTGAGGTACTGCTTGCCGTCCGCTCCGGTGGACTGGGCCTTCAGTGCGGCCGAAAATCCTTTGTAGCCCTGCCAGTTGTCGCTGATTTCATGCAGCAGTCCCTTTTCCGCGAAGAATTGCATCCGGTTTCCGGCGAACCACATGAAGACGTCGTCGGGCTTGCCCTGCAGATACCGGTTGATGTTCTCCTGAAAGGTGTTGTGGTCGACGGTGTTGACCTTCACCTTCCGCCCGTCCGACTGTGCCTCGTACGCGGCGAAGGCGTCGGCGAAGGCCTTCTTCGGAACCGGGTCGGAGGAATTGGACCCCAGAGTGATCGTCTTCCCGTCGCCGCCGGGGCCGCTCCCGCAGGCGGCGAGCAGCGCGGGGAGCGCCACCGCTCCGGCACCGACGGCCGCACCACGCAGCAGACTTCGCCGGGACATCCGATGTCCCGCGACACTTCCCGGCACACCTGACCTGTCGTCATCAGACTGCGTCATGCCCCACTCCTCCGGAGATGCAACCCAACACAACCGAACGTGCGATTGGATCTCACCCCCAAGTGAGGGCGTCGTCAAGGGTTTTGACGAGATGCCAGGTATCCGTCACCACCCCTCTTCCAACAGACTTCAACACGCCCTAACGTAACCGCACGCCTTGGCGTGCACATGCTGTCATCCGATCATGGACGAGTATGGAGGAACGTAACGATGCGTCATCTTCCAACCCGTACAACCCGAACCAGCCGTCGTGGAGTCGTCGGAGCCCTGATGGCCGGACTGCTGTGCGCCGCGGGGACGAGTGTTCCCGCCGTCGCGCACTCGCCCGCGCCCGCCCCGGCATCCGCTCCCACCGTGACTCCGCAGTCCGGAAACGGCCTTGCGCTCACCCCGCCGATGGGGTTCAACAATTGGAACTCGACGCACTGCCGGGCCGAGTTCGACGAGTCGATGGTCAAGGGAATCGCCGACATCTTCGTCGAGAAGGGCCTCAAGGAGGCGGGCTACAGGTACGTCAATCTCGACGACTGCTGGGCGAAATCTCAACGCAACGCGGACGGCAAGCTGGAAGCCGATCCGAAGCGCTTCCCGAACGGGATCAAGGCCGTCGCGGACTATGTCCACGCCAAGGGCCTCAAAATCGGCATCTACACCAGTGCGGGAACCAAGACCTGCGACAGTGTGGGCCTCCCGGGCGCACTGGGCCATGAGTTCAGCGACGCGCAGCAGTTCGCGGCTTGGGGCATCGACTATCTGAAGTACGACAACTGCAACAACCAGGGCGTCGATGCGAAGAAGCGCTATACGACGATGCGGGACGCGCTGGCGGCGACCGGCCGCCCGATCGTCTACAGCATCTGCGAATGGGGCGAGAACAGGCCCTGGGAGTGGGCCGGTGAGCTCGGCAACCTCTGGCGCACGACCGGCGACATCAACGACAGCTGGGGCAGCATGCTGTCGATCATGAAGAAGAACCTGCCCCTCGCGGCCGCTGCCGGGCCGGGGCACTGGAACGACCCCGACATGCTGGAGGTCGGCAACGGCGGCATGACGGACACGGAGTACCGCACCCACTTCTCCATGTGGTCCGTGATGGCGGCACCGCTGCTCATCGGCTCCGACCTGCGCAAGGCGAGCGCGGAGACCTTCGAGATCCTCTCCAACCACGAGGTCGTCGCGGTCGATCAGGACCCGCTGGGCAAGCAGGGCACCGTGCTCTCCTCCACCGACGGGCGCTGGGTGGTCGCCAAGGAGATGGCGGACGGCAGCCGCGCCGTCGCCCTGTTCAACGAGACCGGCAGCGCCCAGCGCATCGCGACGACGGCCGAGGACGTCGGGCTGCCGAAGGCCGACGGGTACACAATGCGCGACCTGTGGGAACACAGGTCGTACAACACGGCGGGCACCCTGGCCGCGACCGTCCCCGCGCACGGGACGGTGCTGCTGCGGGTGGCCGCCGACAGCAAATGGGCCGCGCAGCCGCCCGCCGTGGAACTCGGCCTGGAGTCCCGCCCGTTGATCGAGGCAGGACGCACCGCCACACTGACCACGAAGGTCACCGGTCTGGGCCGTACCCCCGCCCAGAAGGTCTCGGCACTGCTCACCGGCCCCTCGGGCTGGCAGCTGAAGGCGGTGTCGCCGACCGGTTCGCCGGCCCTGCCGACCGGCCGGTCGCTGACCACCCGCTGGCAGGTGACGGCCCCTGCGGACGCCACCGGTGCGTACAACCTGACCTTCGCCGTCCAGTACCGCTCTCCGGCCGGGAAACGGGTGGGTTCCGCCGTCCCGCTCCGGGCCCATGTGGTGGTCGCGCCACCGGCCGGCGGAGGCTTCATGAGCGATCTGCCGCAGCTCTCGGCGGCCAACGGCTGGGGCCCGGTCGAGAGGGACACCAGCAACGGTGAGAGCGGTGCGGGCGACGGAAGTCCGCTGACGATCGGCGGCACGGTCTTCGCCAAGGGCCTCGGCGTGCACGCCGACAGCGCCGTCGAGTTCTACACCGGCGGGGCCTGCCGGACCGTGACGGCTCAGGTCGGTGTCGACGACGAGAAGGGTGCCGAGGGGACGGTCGCGTTCGAGGTATGGGCCGACGGTACGAAGGTGGCGTCGACCGGCGTACTGACCAACGCCGCGCCCGCCCGGCCGGTCGGCGCGGACGTGAGCGGTGCGCAGGTGGTACGTCTGGTGGTCACCGACGGCGGGGACGGCGTCGACTCCGACCACGCGGACTGGGCGGACCTGCGGATCACCTGCTGACGGAGAGGCCGGTGGCGGGTTCCCGGGGCACCGCCCCCGGGGACCCGTCAGGCGCGCGATTCGCCGGCTGTGCCCGGTCAGCCCCGCACGGCCACCGCTCCGCCCGGCCCCACCCGCGCCGCCGCCGCGGCCGCGCCGACCAGTCCCGCGTCGGTGCCCATCACCGCCGGGGCCACCTCGATCTGCCGGATGAAGGAGAGCGTCGCGTACTGGCGCAGGGCCCGGCGCAGCGGCGTGAGGAGGATGTCGCCCGCGCCGGCCACTCCCCCGCCGATCACCGCGATGTCGATCTCGACGAGCGTGGCGGTGGCGGCGATCCCGGCGGCCAGCGCCTGAGCGGCGCGCTCGAACGAGGCGACGGCGGTCCGGTCCCCGGCGCGTGCCGCGGCGGCCACCGCGGCGGCCGAGGCATCGCCGTCCGGTCCGGGCCGCCAGCCTGCCTCCAGCGCCCGGCGGGCGATGTTCGGGCCGCTGGCGATGCGCTCGACACAGCCGCGCGAACCGCACGGGCAGGGATCGCCGTCCAGGTCCACACAGACATGGCCGATGTGCCCGGCGTTGCCCGTGGGGCCGGGGTGGAGCTTGCCGCCGAGGACGAGCCCGCCGCCGACACCGGTCGACACGACCATGCAGAGCGCGTTGTCGTAGCCGCGGGCGGCACCCAGCCAGTGCTCGGCGGCCGTCATCGCGACCCCGTCGCCGACCAGCTCGACGGGCAACCCGCCGACCGCCTTGCCGACCCTTTCCACCAGCGGGAAGTCCCGCCAGCCCGGGACGTTGACCGGGCTGACCGTACCGGCCGAGGCGTCCACCGGACCCGCGCTGCCGATGCCGACCGCCGTCGCCCGCCCCCACAGCGGAGAGCCGGACAGCTCGGCGAGAACCTCCGTCACCGCCCCCATCACCGTCTCGGCGCCCTCCCGGGCGGGCGTCGGCCGCTGCGCCCGTACGAGGAGCGAGCCGCCGCCGTCCACCAACGCGGCGGCGATCTTGGTGCCGCCGATGTCCAGCGCGGCGACGAGGTCGGTATGCATCGGTGTGGCTCCGTGAGTAGAGGGCGGGGACCTGCGGCTTCAGGAAACAGTCTGCCCAGTCTCCATTCAGCTGACAACGTTGTCCAGGGCCTATGCTCGTCCGCACACCCTCCGGCCGCCCCGTGGCACCGCCCACGGATCCGCCGGACCCGCCCGCACCCGAGGACAGGACAGCGCACCGTGGCCGAGACCGCCCGTCACTCCGAGACCCGTTACGGCAACCGGCCGACCATGAAGGACGTGGCCGCCCGCGCCGGTGTGGGGCTCAAGACGGTCTCGCGCGTGGTCAACAGTGAACCGGGGGTCACGCCCGACACCGAGCGCCGGGTCCAGGAGGCGATCGAGGCGCTCGGCTTCCGGCGCAACGACAGCGCGCGCGTCCTGCGCAAGGGCCGCACCGCCTCGATCGGCCTGGTCCTGGAGGATCTCGCGGACCCGTTCTACGGGCCGCTGAGCCGCGCCGTCGAGGAGGTCGCCCGCGCACACGGCGCCCTGCTCATCAACGGATCGAGCGCGGAGGACCCGGAGCGCGAGCAGGAGCTGGTGCTGGCGCTGTGCGCGCGCCGGGTGGACGGGCTGATCGTGATCCCCGCCGGTGACGACCACCGCTATCTGGAGCCGGAGATAAAGGCGGGCGTCGCCACCGTCTTCGTGGACCGCCCGGCGGGCCGGATCGACGCCGACATGGTGCTCTCCGACAGCTTCGGCGGCGCGCGTGAGGGCGTCGCCCACCTGATCGCGCACGGCCACCGCCGGATCGGCTTCATCGGTGACCAGCCGCGTATCCACACCGCGACGGAGCGCCTGCGCGGGTATCACGCGGCGATGTCGGACGCCGGGATCACCGTCGAGGACTCCTGGGTCTCGCTGGGCTCCACCGAGCCCGCGCGGGTCAGAGCAGCCGCCGAGGCGATGCTCGCGGGCCCGGATCCGGTCACGGCCCTCTTCGCCGGCAACAACCGCGTGACGGTCACCGTGGTCCGCGTACTGGCGGAGCAGGACCGCCGGATCGCCCTGGTCGGTTTCGACGACATCGAGCTCGCCGATCTCCTCGGCATCACCGTCATCTCCCAGGACGCGGCGGCCGTGGGCCGCACGGCGGCCGAGCACCTCTTCCGCCGCCTGGACGGCGCGGACCACGCCCCGGCGCGGGTGGAGCTGCCGACGTCACTCATCCCCCGCGGCTCCGGCGAACTGCCGCCCGCCTGAGCGAGGGGCGGGCCGCCGGGTGCGGCCCCCGGTGCCTTCGGCCCTGCCGCGGCCCGTGACGCCCCGGCCGCGCAGGGCGCCCGGGTCCTGGTCCTCGCGGGCGAGCTGGACGGCGGTCCCCTGCCCCGGGTCGCGGCCGCGTTCGCGGGGTTGTTCCTCCCGGGCGCCGGACACTTCCCGTGGCTCGACGATCCCCACCGCTTCAGGGGGACCGTCGGGACCTTCCTCCAGGGGTGACGTACGGGCGGCCCGCGCCCTACGGTGCCGTGACCGTCAGTCCCCCGCGCCGCGGCGAGGCGAAGGCGTCCAGGTCGTCCCGTGTCAGCCCGGTCAGCCGGGCGACCTCGGCGGTGTCCAGGGCGCCGCAGTCGATGCCGCGCAGCAGGTAGCCGCTGAGGGCCTTGGCGGTGGCGGGCTCGTCCATGACGTCGCCACCGGCCTTGGCCACGTACGCGGCGAGGCGGGCGGCGGCCTGCTCGAGGCCCTCGCGGTAGAAGGTGTAGACGGCCGCGTACCGGGTCGGCAGGTGGCCCGGATGCATGTCCCAGCCCTGGTAGTAGGCGCGGGCCAAGGCGCGGCGGGTGAGGCCGTAGTGGAGCCGCCAGGCCTCGTGGACCTGAGGCGTGGGGCCGACCGGGAGGACGTTGGTGGAGCCGTCCGAGACCCGTACGCCGGTGCCTGCGGCGGCGACCTGCATGACCGCCTTGGCGTGGTCGGCGGCCGGGTGGTCGCTGGCCTGGTAGGCGGCGCTGACGCCGACGCAGGCGCTGTAGTCGAAGGTGCCGTAGTGCAGGCCGGTGGCCCGGCCCCGCGCCGCGTCGATCATGCGGGCGACGGCGGCGGTGCCGTCGGCGGCGAGGATGGACTGGCTCGTCTCGATCTGGATCTCGAAGCCGAGCCGCCCGGCGGGCAGCCCGTGCGCCTCCTCGAACGCTTCGAGCAGCCGGACGAAGGCGGTGACCTGCTCGGGGTACGTCACCTTGGGCAGCGTGAGGACCAGCCCGTCGGGCAGGCCGCCGGCCCGCATCAGGCCGGTGAGGAAGACGTCCGTGGTGCGGATGCCACGGTCGCGTACGGCAGCCTCCATGCACTTCATCCGGATGCCCATGTACGGAGCCGCCGTGCCGTTCGCGTACGCCTGTGAGACCAGCCGGGCGGCGCGGGCGGCGGCCTCGTCCTCCTCCGCGTCGGGGCGGGGACCGTAGCCGTCCTCGAAGTCGATGCGGAGGTCCTCGACCGGCTCGCGCTCCAGCTTGGCGCGCACCCGGTCGTGGACGGGCCCGGCGAGCTCGTCGGGAATGCCGAGGACCGCAGCGAACGAGGCGGCGTCGGGAGCGTGCTCGTCGAGGGCCTTCAGAGCCTGGTCGCCCCAGGAGCGGATGGTGCCCTCGGCGAAGGTGTCGCCGGGTACGTAGACCGTGTGGACCGGCTGGCGCGTGCCCGGGTCTCCCGGGTAGCGGCGTGCGAGCTCGGCGTCGACCGCGGTGAGGGAAGCGCTGATCTCCTCGCTGACCGCACCGGCGAGGCTCGTTGCCACCTTCTCCTGCTGACCCATTTCCACACCCTCCACAGTCACGCTGTTTCCGCTTCCCGGAATCAACAATCCGTATAGTGAAGCTATAAGGCCGTCGGGCCTCCGTCAATGGTGATCGGAAACGGTCCGGGGCCGTGCGGTGCGTGTGCACCACTCGGCCCCGGACCGTGGGGAAGGAGAAGGGGGTTGCGGGTCAGCCCTTGCG
>NZ_JBEYFB010000100.1:0-9482 GCF_040634135.1 Streptomyces sp. NPDC007164 | reverse complement strand
CTCAGGGCGAGTTGATCACGAACCTCACTCGATATGTGCATACCAGACCAACGCGCCAGAGCCCGCAAAGCAACGCGTTGATTCTTTACAAGCCCTCGGCGGAGCGCAGCGGTTCCTGTCCACGTTCAGCGGTATCTCACCGCACTTCCGGCCCCGCCGCCATCTGATGACCGCCCCCGACTACCGCACCGAGATGCAGCACCGCTTCACCACCTGGGAGCAGGTCACCGGCACCGCCGGTCTGTCCACCGCGGCCTGAGCACAGGCCCCGAACCAGGCCCCACCATGCCCCACCATGCCCCGACACACCATCAGACACCCACACACCCAACAACGTGACAGCGCCGCCCAGGCTCCTGGAGGCGGGGCTGCTGTCCGGTGCGTGCAGGTCTAACGGTTGGGCGTGGGCCAGCGCCGCCGGTTCAGCCTGCCTTAGCCTTCGGCTCCTGGCCCTGCTGGGCCTGCCTGATCCGTTCAACGAGCATGCGCATTGCCGGGTTGAGGATCCGCGGGTCGGCGGCGGGACGCACGTTGGTGTTGATGTTGACGAAGGCCACCGCCGGGCCGACGCGGACGTTGATGGAGGTGCTGCAGTACGAGTCGCCCATGCAGTACGACGCGGAGAACGCCGCGTCCACGCCGGTGAACTGGACCGGCCGCTGCTCCGCGCCGCCGAACTGCTTCTTCTTCTGGGTGACGTGGCCGATCGCGGCGGCCGGGGACTTGAAGGACTTGACGTTGAAGCCCACCGCCCCGTCCAGGTCGCTCGCGGCATAGCCCCGGCTCGCCGAGGCGACGAGTCCGTCCGCCGGCTCGGGGCCGCTGTAGCGGGGCGTGCCGGCGGGCTCCCAGCCGGCAGGGACGTCGCCCGGCGCGGGCAGCACCGCCTTGATCTGTTCCTCCCTCAGGGACTTCACCGAGGGTGCGGGTTCAGAGGACGTGGCGACCGCCTGCCCCGCAGTCTCCGCGCCGCCTGCAGAACATCCGAACACGGGCAGGAACAGGAGCCCTGGCACCAGGACAGACACAGTCTTCGTCGCACGTGACACGCTTCCCCCTTCGTGACGACTCCCCGTTGATCATAAAGGCGGGTCTCTCCAAGGCGCTGCCGAGTGGTCATTGAGGACGCCGAGCTCGCCGGCCTCTGGGGTGAGCCGCTCAGTGGCCCGCAGGCGGGGAGGAGAGACCGTTCCTCTCCTCTGCAGACCATCAGGCCGCCACCAGGGCGGCGTACTCGTGGCGCTGCCGGTCACTCAGGAAGCCGCCTGTCTGCAGCATCAGCTGGGATCCCGCTCTTCGTGTCGGTGAACTGCCGGTACGCGGTGCAGGAGATGCCCGACGCGATGGTGATCAGCAGGATGCCGGGTGCTAACGGCCTGGGCCGCGGATCTGGGGGCTGCCAGCGCCGGCGGGGCGGGTCGCCGCGGAGGAAGAGGGGCCGGGGCGGGTTCCTGCTTCTCTTCCCCCGCGGCGGGTCAGGCGCGGACGGCGTCGTCCGTGGTCCGGTGATCCGGCGGTGGGTTCACCGGACGCAAGGCCTCGTTGGTCAGCTTGGCGGGATCAGGCGTCGCAGGTGTCGAGCAGCTCGGCCAGGGCAGCAGCCTCGGCGGGGTTGGCGGTGAGGCGGTAGGTGGCCTTCACGCTGATCCAGGCGCGATTGTAGGTGCAGTGGTACGACTGCAGCGGCGGCTTCGTCCGGGTCAGCGACGCCGAGAAGGCCCAGGGTCTCCACGCGGGGGCGGCGTAGCGTGCCTGGCGGGAGGTCCGCCGGGGTGACGCGGCGCCCGGTCGCGCAGGTCGCGACCGCGGCAAGGGTGTGCCGCACGGCCTGGGCGCTGTCGAGGAGGACACCGTAGAGATCGAAGAGCACGGCCCGCCGGGTCACGGGGTGCTTCCATGGTCGGTAAGCAGCGCGGACAGGGTCATCCGGTGATTGGCGAGCAGGTCGGTGGCCCCGGCGTCGCGGTCAAGAACGCACACGGCGGTGGTGACCACTGCGCCCGCGATCCGTAGCAGCCGTGCGCTGCGCAGGAGGCTCGCCCCACTGCGGGCGGTGTCGTCGAGCAGGACGATGCGGTGGCCGTCCGGGGCGACGCCCTCGATCTGCTGCCACGTACGTGTGGGGAGTCCAAGTCTGGGCACGCCGATGGCCAGGGAACAAGAACCTAGACTCGTTCCAGCGAGCGGTGGGGAGGGGGCGGGGTTTCGACCTGGATGGAATCGTAGGGGTGGACGATCCCTCCGCGGCGGACCACGGCCATGACGCCACATTTGAATGTGAATTCGCCGGACACGGAGTCCATGGTGAAGACCTCACCGAGCAGCCCCTTATGGAAGTCGTTGATCTTCGAGCACGGGTTACGCAGTCCCGTCACCTCGAGCACCGCCCGCTCTCCGAGCTGGAGCAGAGTGCCGGTGGGCAGGCCCAACAGGTCCACCCCGCGCGTGGTGATGTTCTCGCCGAGCTGCCCCGCAGAGACCTTGAAGCCCTTGAGCGCGAGCTCGTCGAAGAGTTCCTCGTGCATTAGGTGGACCTGGCGCAGGTTGGGGAGGTCCGGCTCGTAGGTCATGCGGAACTGGTGACGGATCGTCTCACCTGCGTGAACGTCTCCTTCCACTCCGAGCCCCGTGAGCAGCGTGATGGAATCGCGATTGGGCTTGCTGAACGAGTACACCTCGTTGCGGCTCACTGCGGCGACCTGACCAGTCATCACGCTCTCCCACCAGTTGTAGTTCTACGGCCGGTCGATCCTAAAGGCGGTGCAACCAGCCTTGTGAGGACAGGGGTTCCGCTCGTCCTTGCGTCATGGGGGGAAGGTGCCGACGGCCACGGCCTATTCGGGCCAGCCGAGCCGCTCGTCCCGCGCTTCATGGATGCCTCGGAGCTAAACGACCTTTTCCTGCGGTCCCAGCACAGGCAAGGCGCCGACCTCAAGGTCCCTGCCGTCGGCGCCCCAGCCCAAAGACGACGCCGACGCTCCCCTGGCGACCGTCCGACACCTCCACCGGAGCAGCGATCAACCTCGCCCGCATCGATGCCTGGCTCTCCGGTACCTCCCATGCCAGCACGCGCGTCTCACACTTTGCGGCTCTTAGAAGCCGTTGTCTTTCCGGTCATGGCCGTTGAGTTTCTGCTGGTCAGGGGTGGATTCTGCGTCGGTGTGGAAGCGTGGGTGCATCCTGCTTCTTGATCGATGGGGGGGTTGCTGATGGCGTCGGTGCTGGGGCTGCTGGAGGCGCAGGAGTCGGCCGCGCGGGAGGCGGTCGAGCGGGCGCGAGAGGAAGCCGTGAGGATCGCGGCCGTGCTCGAGGAGGCCGAGCGACTGGTCGAACGGCTGGTCGTCGCCCGGGAAGCGGTGGTGGAGGTGCTGGCCGAGCCAGCCGGCCGGGGCATGGATGTGGTGGAGGAGAACTCGGTGGCCGCCGCGGTGACGGGATCACCGGTCCCCTGCCAGAGCGGGCGGCTGGCCAGGACGGTCCTCGCGCCGGACTACCAGCGGATCATCTCGGTGCTGGAGACCGAGGCCGGGGCGGGCCGGGACAGAGTGCGGGCCAGGGAACTCGCGGTGGCCCTGGGGCTGGAAGCGGTGCCTGCGAAGATCGAGGGAGTGCGTTCGCGGGCGAAACGCCTGGCCGAGCGCGGGTGGATCACCGGGCATCAGTCCGGGGAGTTCAGCATCGTGACGCCGTGACGATGCGGTTCAGGCCGCCAGGGACACCGTCGTCGTGGCCGGGTGGGTGCGGCGGGCGAGGCGGCGGCTCATCAGCATGGTCATCGACCACAAGATCATGGACTCGCTGGTGGCGGGCAGCGTCTCGTAGTCGCGGGCCAGTCGGCGTGAGCGCATCAGCCAGCTCAGCGTCCTCTCGACCACCCACCGCCTCGGCAGCACCACGGAACGCGGCTCGTCACTGCGCTTGACGATCTCGAGAACGAGGTGGAGCTTCTCCCTGGCCCAGTCGACGAGCATGCCGGTGTAGCCGCCGTCCGCCCAGATCAGACGGAGCGAGCGGTGCGAGGCCCGGGCCCGTTCCAGGAGAGGTGCCGCCGCCTCGCGGTCGCCCACGTTCGCGGCGGTGACCGCGACCACCAGCAACAGGCCGAGACAGTCCGTGATCACGTGCCGCCCGCGGCCCGGCACCTTCTTCCCGCCGTCGTATCCCCTGATCGCGGCCGGCACCGAGCTTGCGGCCCGCACCGACTGCGAGTCGATGATGCCGGCGGTCGGCGCGGCTGCCCGCCCCTCACTGATGCGGGCTCTCCCCCGCAGCCGGTCATGGAACTCCACGTCCAGGGCCTGACGGCGCCATGGCGATTGTGCCGGGGCCGGGGCGCCGGGGGGAACGCATTCAGGTCGGCGGCTTCGTGGACGTTGGCAGCGGTGAGTGGGTCGTCGTCGGGGGTGGCCTTGGCGCAGGCGCGCTAGGACCTGTCTGATAATTGATCTTGTGGTGGGTCGTGGAGAGCTGGCGGATGCAGCGTGGGAGCGGATAGCTCCGCTGCTGCCGGGTGTTGACGGGCGGGGTCGTCCATGGCGGGATCACCGGCAGGTGATCAACGGGGTGTTGTGGCGGTTGCGGACGGGTTCTCCGTGGCGTGACTTGCCGGAACGCTTCGGGCCGTGGCAGACGGCCTATGAGCGGTTCGCCCGCTGGGAGGCGGACGGGACCTGGGCCCGTCTGCTCGAGGAGGTCCAGGTCCGCGACGACTCGGTCGGAGCGGTGGAGTGGACCGTGTCGGTCGACTCCACGATCAACCGTGCTCACCAGCACGCCGCCGGCGCCCGAAAAAGGGGGCACCGGCGGGGGACGAACTGGAAGATCCGGAACGCGCGGCGGCTGGCCAGGCGCTCGGCCGGTCCCGCGGCGGGCTGACCACCAAGGTTCACCTGGCCTGCGACGGCCGGGGCCTGCCCCTGGCCATCCTTGTCACGCCGGGCAATGTCAACGACTCCACCGCCTTCGGCGCGGTCCTGGACGCACTGCGAGTACCCCGGACCGGCGTCGGGCGACCGCGCCGTAGGCCCGACGCGGTCATCGCCGACAAGGCGTATTCGTCACGGGCGATCCGCCAGACCCTGCGGCGCCGGGGCATCCACGCGGTAATCCCGGAGAGAACCGATCAGAAGGCCAACCGCGTGCGGCGCGGTCGGGCCGGCGGCAGGCCGCCGGCCTTCGACCGCGAGCTCTACAAGGCCCGCAACGTCGTCGAACGCTGCTTCAGCCGGCTCAAGCAGTTCCGCGCCATCGCGACACGGTTCGACAAACTCGCCGCCCGCTACCGGGCCGGACTCCACCTCGCAGCACTCGTCCTCTGGCTCCGCGAACCCAGACAAGATCATTTGTCAGACAGGTCCTAGGCGCGCAGCGAGGCGGCCAAGACGTCGAAGTAGCCTCGGCGCGAGGGAGCGTCGGTAGCTAGCGAGATGCTGCACAAGACCCGGGGCCATCATGCCCCAGGGTCTCGTACGGTCCGGCTCGACGGCCCGACAACCTCGGTGTCATGCGCAGCGGGTGTCCGCGAACAGCCGCGCCCTGACTCCCGCTTCTCCAACCGTTCGTGCTCGGCAGCCTTGGTAGCGGTTGCGAACGTCTTTTTCGGCACCGGCGACGGAACGGGGCCGCCTCCGCTCAACTGTTGCGCCGGGCGGCGGTGACCGCGATCGATGTCGCGAGCGCGAGGCACAACGGCGAATAGGCGAGTCGGTCGAGGCGCCGGAAACGGGACGATACCGATCCCGGGGACAACAGATCGGTCCGCCCGACGAGCCCTGCCACACCGCGCACGCCGAGTACTCCTGCGACGCCGGCCGCGCCCAGCCGGGACAGTGCCGGGTACCGCCGGGGCTGTCCGGCGACCAGTAGGGCTGCGGTCCCCAATGCGCCTGCCACGAGATGGCAGGCAACCGGGCCAGGCATGTCCGGTCGGCCGGTCACCGCGTCCGCGAGGGATTCCCGGTCGGGCAGCGGCCACGACGAACCTCTGCCCCAGGCAACGTGCATACCGGCAAGAGCGGTCAACGCCGTGACGGAAACTCGGCGGGCAGTGCGTTCGGTCTTCATGGCGTTGACGCTATCGCCCGCGCCCCGGGGAAGTCCGAGCGGGTGGCTGGCCACGGCGGACAGCGCACGCCCAGCAGCAATTAGCCGTCGAGGACGAGGGCCGCGGCCTGCCGGCAGTTGCGAGACGTGATTCCCGGCAGCGAGGCTGTGGCGGGCAACGGTATCGATGAGGCCGATGTCCGCGCCGGGTGGAACAGCCGTGGTGCCGGAATTGATGAGGCTTCGCGGACACAGCCAGACCTGCTGTTCATTCCCCACTTGGTTGAACGTGCATCGAAGAGCCGGAGTCGGAGCTGGGTGAGCATCTGCCCGAAGGGATGGGCATGCCCAGCAAGGGCGTCCAGTTCGGGGCAGTGGGCAAGAGTGGAATTGAGCCTCAGTCGCTCCTTCTCCGCATGGGTGTCCGAGTGGGTCAGGGTCCACCCGGCGGCTGTCCCGGGCTATGGAGGTCGGCCTTCCGGCATGGCGTCCCGGAAGGGACGAAGGTGAGCACGGACTGCCCCGCATCCACCGGCGTATCCGTGGCTCTGGATCTCCTTCCAGAGGATCCCTCGGCCCACCGCTCGCGCAAGTGCGGCGTGACGTAGTCGTACGGCGCCCGCAACCGCCCCGCCCCGGTCTGCCTCACGTATCGCCCGCACGCCTGGATATCGCGCTGCCAGAACGTGTTCTCCGGCTCGATGCCCCGCATCCTCACGAACTGCGCCAGGGCCCGGTCCGAAACGCTCGATGACCGTTGCTTGCCGCAAGGTGGTCGGGGTGGGTCAGACCTGTCCTGACTGCCGGCATCCGCCGCCTCAGTCCCTCTGCCCGGTGGCGACGGCGATGTCGCCGAAGGACGCGGCGAGGGCCCCCGCGATCAGTTCGGGCAGTTTCGTCTGCCCGTCCACCTCGGCCCATCGCGTCAGTGCCGTGTGCATCGCTGCCAGGCAGGCGCTGGTCGCCGCCTGAGCGCGGAACGTGGCCTCGGGAGTGGTCGCGTCGTCCCCGAGGGCATCGACGATGGCCTGTTGTAGCGCATATTGGCTGTCCAGGTGCCGGGCCCGCAGCGCGGGCGTCGAGACCATGAGCCGGAGACAGTCCAGGAGAAACCGTTCGTTCGATGCCGGTTCGTCTCCGTCGCCGCTGGTCAACACCGTGGCCGTGTCGACGAGTGCGCCGCCGACACGGCGCACCAAGGGGTGCGTGGGCGACGACGCGGCGACCCGTTCGGCGATGAGCTGGACAGGCTGGTCGATGAGGACGAGGTCCTCCTTGGTGGAGAAGTGCCGGTACACGGTCATTGCCGAGACGCCGACGGCCTCGGCGACGTCGGCCACTGTCACCGCGTCGTAGCCGCGGTCGGTGAACAGCCGCACCGCCTGTGCCTGGATCACGCGCCGCGTCTCGGATCTCTGTCGCTCTCGCAAGGTCGTCTGCCGCTCACTCATGTGATAGACACTACCGCAATGTTAGTGACTAACGGTTTTGAGGTGGGTGGCATGAGCGATCTGGTCGGCAGGACGGCTCTGGTGACGGGTGCGTCGCGTGGCATCGGGCGGGCCATCGCGGCCCGGCTGGCGGCCGAAGGGGCCATGGTCATCGTGCACTTCGGCACGGACGAGAGCGGGGCGGTGGCGACGGTCGAGGAGATAGAACGTGCTGGCGGGACCGCCCTTGCCGTCCAGGCCGAACTGGGAGTGGACGGCGACGCCGAGACACTCTTCGCCGGTGTGGAGGTCGCCTTGGCCGGTCGGCCGCTCGACATCCTCGTCAACAACGCCGCGGCTGCGCCGGCCGGCCCGCTCGGCGCGACAACCCGGGCGGAGTTCGACCACCTCTTCGCAGTGAACGTGCGAGCGCCGTACTTCATCATCGAGCACGCACTGCCCCTGCTGCGCGACGGTGGCCGGATCATCACGATCTCGTCGGTGGCGACCCGGATGGCCAACCCGGCCCAGACGTCCTTCGCGATGACGAAGGCCGCGGTCGAGACGATGAGCAGGACTCTGGCCAACCAATTCGGCGCCCGAGGCATCACTGTGAACGCGGTCGCTCCCGGAGCCACCAGGACAGCGACCAATGGAGCTGCTTTCGACGTACCGGGACTCGCCGAACAGATCGCCGGCATGACAGCACTCGACCGGCTGGGCGGGCCCGGCGACGTCGCCGACGTGGTCTCCTTCCTCGCCTCCGACGCCGCCCGCTGGATCACCGGCCAAGTAATCGACGCGAGCGGTGGCCTGTTCCTCGGTCCACGCGTCTGACTGACGAGGGTTGCGCCGTGCCGTCGGCACGGCGGGCCCCGACACTGTGTGTGAGTGGGCGGGGTGGTGTCAGCGAGTTGGGCGTCACCTCGCCCGATACGGGGAACAGCGTGCTGAGCTGTACTTCTTCAGCCGGGGTGCCCGCGGATCCCGACTGTCATGGAGTGACTGATCAAGCCCCAACCGACATGAGCACAGCCTGGATCCGGGGGATATCCCCCCTCTGGAGGGGGCCCACCCTCCTCGACGCCCGGCGTGGTAGCAAGAAGGATCTGGATCTCCAAGGACTCGCACGTTGTGGCTGCTTGCTGGCCAGAAAGCCGGGGGATCGAGATGAGACTCGCATATGGGCCGTGCTCTCGCAGACTGCTGTTGCTGTTGTCGGCAGCCTGTGTCGCCCTGATGCTGCTGTCACCAACGGCTGCGGCCTCCCCGCCGGACGACCGGCCCGCCTTGATCGAGGTGTCGTTCACAGGCGTGGACGGTGTGCGCCTGAACGGGACGGTGCTGAGCCCCACGGCAGGCGGCAGGGATCGGCCCGCGCTGGTGATGGTGCCGGGTGCGGGTCCCGGTGGCCTGGCGCTGGGCGGTGCGGAGGCGTTCGATGTGGGTGCAGGTCTGGCACAGGGCGCGGCCGGTGTCGCCCCACGGGGTGCAGGGCTGGTCTGGGCGGGCTCTGCATTCGTCGCACATCCGGTCCGTGGTCGTGCGGCGGGCGGCGGCTGCTAGGAGTTGGGTGGTGGCGGATGTGGGAGCAAGGCGGTGCTTCGGCCCTGCGGCGACGGGCAGCCACCGGACGCCCACCCAAGCTGGACGACACCCAGGTCGAGACGGTCCGGGCTGCGTTGGAGCAAGGTGCCCTGGCTCATGGTTTCGAGGTCGACCTGTGGACCCTGGAACGAGTCGGCGCGGTCGTCACCCGGGCAACGGGGGCGGTGTTGTCGAGGGCGTCGGTGTGGCGGCTACTGACCGGCCGGCTCGGATGGAGCCTGCAACGGCCCGAACGGCGGGCGGTCGAGCGGAACGAGTCGGAAATCGCCCGTTGGATCGCGCACGAGTGGCCGCGCATCAAAGAGGGGCCGTGAACACACGTGCCTGGATCATCTTCCTCGACGAATCAGGCGTCTCCCTACTCCCTCAGATCCGCCGCACCTACTCGCCCCGAGGGCGGAC
>NZ_JBEYFB010000099.1:0-9552 GCF_040634135.1 Streptomyces sp. NPDC007164 | reverse complement strand
GACCGGACAGTGGGGCGGACAGCGGGCCGGACACGGCTCGGAGGACACGCTCCTGGTCAAGGCGTTTCCGGACGCCGAGAAGGAGCGCATGCGACACTCAGACGGTACGGGCGTCGGCCGGCAGCGCCCCGGACGCGTCCGGGGAGGCGGCGGCGCTCTCGATGTCCGTGAGATCCCGGTGCCGGGTCTCCTTGGCACACCCGACCGCGAGCAGGGTGATGAGCGCCGCGGCGATGACGTACAGCGAGATGGGCACCGAGCTGTCGAAGTCCGCGAGCAGCGCGGTGGCGATGAGCGGTGCCGGGGCGCCGGCCGCGACCGAGGAGAACTGCGCGCCGATCGAAGCGCCCGAGTACCGCATCCGGGTCGCGAACATCTCCGAGAAGAACGCCGCCTGCGGCGCGTACATCGCGCCGTGGAAGAAGAGCCCCACGGTGACGGCGAGCAGCAGGCTGCCGAAGTTCCGTGTGTCGACCAGCGCGAAGAACGGGAACGTCCACAGCCCGACACCGACCGCACCGACCAGATAGACCGGCTTGCGCCCGACCCGGTCGGAGAGCGCACCCCACATCGGAATGACCGCGAAGTGGACCGCCGAGGCGATGAGCACCGCGTTGAGCGCCGTCTGCTTGCTCAGGTCCGCCGCCGTGGTTGCGTAGACGAGCACGAACGCCGTGATCACGTAGTAGCTGATGTTCTCCGCCATCCTGGCGCCCATGGCGATCAGCACGTCGCGCCAGTGATGCCGCAGCACGGCGACGAGCGGCATCTTCTCGGTCGTCCCGGCAGCCGATCTGCGCTCCTCGGCCTGTGCCATCGCGGCCTTGAAGACCGGCGATTCATCGACAGAAAGACGAATCCACAAACCGATGATCACCAGGACACCGGAGAGCAGGAAGGGGATGCGCCAGCCCCACGCTCCGAAGGCGGATTCCGACATCAGCGCGGTGAGCGCGGACAGCACCCCGGTGGCGAGCAACTGCCCGGCCGGCGCACCCGTCTGCGGCCAGGAGGCCCAGAACCCGCGCCGCTCGGCGTCCCCGTGCTCCGAGACCAGCAGCACCGCCCCGCCCCACTCGCCCCCGAGCGCGAAGCCCTGCACCAGCCGCAGGACGGTGAGCAGTACGGGGGCGGCGGCCCCGACCGTGGCGTGCGTCGGCAGCAGTCCGATCGCGAACGTCGCCCCGCCCATCATCAGCAGACTGAGCACCAGCAGCTTCTTGCGCCCGAGCCGGTCGCCGTAGTGCCCGAACACCAGGGCACCGAGCGGCCGGGCGGCGAAGCCGACCGCGTAGGTGAGGAAGGACAGGAGAGTCCCGACGAGCGGGTCGGACTCGGGGAAGAACAACTTGTTGAAGACCAGCGCGGCGGCCGACCCGTACAGGAAGAAGTCGTACCACTCGATGGTGGTCCCGACGAGGCTTGCGGCGACGATGCGTTTGAGATTCGACGGGGCTGGCGGAGAGGTTGCTGGGGCGGCCATGGGTACCACTTCCGGACGGTTGGCGGGGACGGGTGTGCGTCGCCATACCGTAGGAAGGGGCAGGTCAGGGGCGTATGTGGCGGGACACCATAGTTCTGCCGCCCGGAGTGCGTGTGCCCACCATGCGGGGCTCCGGCCGGTTTTCCGATGCGCCGCGCCCCTGGCCGCGCTTCCGAAGTGCTCGTCCGCTCTCTACGGTAGAAGTGACTTCACACGCGCATGGCGCGACGGCGAGACAACGGGGGCATCGTGGAAGCGGAGTTGGCGGCACTGGCGGCGTCGGGTGCGACGACCCTGGTGGGTCTCATGGTCTCGGACGCCTGGGCGCAGACCCGGGAGCGCATGGCACGATTCCTTGCGCGGGGTGGGGAGACCGATGGTGTGGACGAGGAACTCGACGCGTCCCGGGAGGAACTCATCGCGGCCCGCGACGGCGAGGATCCGGATGTCGCGGCGGACATCGAGGACGAGTGGCGGCTCAGGATGCGCCGGGCACTGCGCGCGGACCCGGCGGCCGCACAGGAACTGCGACTGCTGCTGGACGAGCTCGCCCCTCGATCAGAGGGTGTGTCGACCGTGACGATCAACAACAGCGTCAGCGGGGACACCCACAACTCCCAGGTCATCCAGGGGCAGAGTTTCTCCGGCGGCCTGACTTTTCACGGTTAGGGGACAGCGTGAAGAGTGAGGAACCCGGTGCCCGCCGGGAATCCACCTACGTCAGCAACGACCTGTCCGGGGTGGTCCACGGCCCGAGTGTCCAGGCCCAACGGATCCATGGCGGAATCACCTTCAACGTCCAGGCACAGCCCGGCGTCGGGCCGGACATCAGGCCGGACGAGGTTCCACCCCTCCCGTTTCCGTTCGTCAATCGCTCGAAGCGTCTGGCGGAGCTCGACGCCTGGCTGGGAACGGGACGCCCGCGGTCGGTGAAGGTCGGGTTCGGAGCCCTGTACGGCATGTCCGGCGTGGGCAAGACCGCGCTGGTGTCGCACTGGGCGGACGAGAAACGGGATCTGTTCCCCGACGGTCAGACCTACGTCGATTTCGCGGCACTGCGGGACGAGCCGGAGGGCGGGGACGTGTCCGAGGCTGTTCGCCGGTGCCTCAGGTCCCTGGGAGTCGAAGAGTCGACCATCCCCGCCCCGCTCGCCGACCGTACAAGGCTGTTCCGGTCACGTACATCCGGCCGGCGGCTGCTCGTGGTCCTCGACAACGTGAGCCAGCCGGCCCAGGCGGCCTCCCTGATCCCCAAGGGCGAGGGCAGCGCACTGCTGGTCACGAGCGGCGGTCTGCTCGGGGAACTGGCCTTGGACGGTGCGCGGATGATGCCGGTGCGGCCTCTGGGCCGGGGCAGCGGACTGGAGTTGCTGACCGAGCGGTGCGGTGAGGCGGTCGTCGCGGCGGACAGGGAGTCGGCCGAACGGCTGGTGGACCTCTGCGGTGGCCTGCCGGTGGCCCTGCACATCGTGGCGGCCCGGCTGCTGACCAACCCCGGGCTGACCCTGGCGGGTCTGGCCGGCGAGCTTGCCGACGAGTCCGGTCGCCTGGCCGGAATGTCCCTCGGAGAGGAGCGGTCGATGTCCGCCGTGCTCGATCTCGGCTACCGGGAACTTCCCCCGGACACGGCCCGGCTGTACCGGCTCCTGGGCTGGCTGCCGAGTACCACGTTCGACGTGGGCGTCGCCGCGGTGGCGGCGGGCATCGACACATCGAGCACCGGGACGATGCTGAGAGCACTCGTATCGGCGAGCCTTCTGGAACCGACCGGGGACGGCCGCCACCGCTTCCACGACCTGGTACGTCTCCACGCCCGGGAGCGCGCCGCCGCCGTGGAGCCGGAAGGCGAACAGCTCGCTCTGCTGGGGCGGGTGACGACGCACTACCTGGCGCTCACCGCACTCGCGGACCGGTCGATCAGGCAGGACCGGCTGCGGATCGCGGATCTCACGACGTTGTTGAGCGCGGCCCCCAACCCCTTCGGGACCACGGGGGGCCCAGCGCCTCTTGACTGGCTGGAAGCGGAACACCGCAACATCCTGGACGTGCTGCGGGCCGCTGTTCGCGAGGAGACCCTCCAGGCCGAGGTGTGGCAGCTGTCCGAGGCGTTCACGGCGCTGTTCTTCCATCATCGGCATCTCGGCGACTGGCGGGAGTCGCTCGAACTGGGGGCGGCGGCCGCGGCCGCCGCGCTGGAACCGGCCGCCGAGGCCCGGCTGCGTAGTCTTCTGTCCCGCCCGCTGATGGACCAGGGCGAGCACGAGGCAGCACGGCGGGAGCTGGAATCCGCCGTGGCATGCGCCGAGGTGTCGGGAGACCTCGTGGTGCGGGCCTCCGTGCAGGAGTTCTCGGGACGGTACTGGGAACTCTACGACCTCTCCCGTGCCATGGACGCCTACCGCGGTGCGCTTGAGCTCAGCACCGCGGCGAACGAAGGGCGTGGCGCCGCCATCGCGGCCTATTTCCTCGGCAGCGCCCAGGACGCCGCCGGTGACCACGGCGAGGCCCTGGTCACCCTGCGAGGGGCGCACGCGGAACTGACCGCGCGGAACGATCCGCGAATGGCGGCGCGGGTGCTGGCCGCCATGGGCCTCGCCCACGATCATCTCGGGGAGCAGGACGAGGCGATCCGCACGCTGAGCGAAGCCGCCCGAGCCCTGCGGGAGCAGCGGGCGACGCACTACGAGGCCCAGGCCCTGGTGGCCCTGGCCGGAATCAAGGAGCGCTCGGCCGCCGATCCCGAGGCGGTACGGGCCGACCTGACCCGGGCCCTGGAGATCTACGAGGCGGGCGGCAGCCCGCAGGCCGAGGCGCTTCGCCGACGGCTCGAAGGATCGGGCGAAACGGGCTGAGGGACGGATGTCCTCAGCCGAACGGGCCGACCGGGACATGCGGACGCAACCGGAGGGAGACGTCTTCGTCGCGCAGCTCACCGATGCGCAACGTCACCATGGCGTCGTCCAACGCCGCCCCTGCGCGCAGCAGGGTGTAGACGGTCGCGGCCGGCAGACCGGGATCGACTGCGGGACCGGTGACCGCCGCCTCGACGATCCGTCCGTCGCGCAGCCCCACCAGACAGCCGCCTCCGTCCAGGGCAACGGCCGCGAGGCGGCAGCCGGGACAGCGGCGCAGCGTTTCCCCGATCCAGCGCAGGGCCGCGGCGGTCGTCGAAAGGGCACTGCGCCGGATCAGGACCGACGC
The DNA here is from genome assembly GCF_040634135.1 of Streptomyces sp. NPDC007164. Lineage (NCBI taxonomy): Bacteria > Bacillati > Actinomycetota > Actinomycetes > Kitasatosporales > Streptomycetaceae > Streptomyces > Streptomyces sp. NPDC007164. The sequence continues at coordinate 4,868 of NZ_JBEYFB010000099.1, read as the reverse complement.
ACTCTCGACCAGACGCAGGTCCCGTTCCCGCTCGTCACAGGCCAGGTGGGTGAATGCCGGCGGGCCCTCGCTTTCCGCGTCGGACACCGCCGCGGGGTGGCGCCGCACGGTGACGGTCGGCCTTTCGTCGTCGTGGAACGAGGCCGTGGTCGCCACCTTCCAGGAGGAGACCGAGGACACCGGTTCTTCCGGCGCGGGCAGTGTCAGTCGGGGCGGGGCACCGGGTGACGGCTCGGCCAGTCCCATCAGGTGGTAGAGCGCGGTTCGCAGCTGATGGAGCGCCTGCCCCGGCCGGGCGAAGGCCTGTTCGGCGATCGTGCGGTAGCGGTCGGAGGAGTGTTCGTCGACGGCGGTTCTGATCTGCTGAACCAGGTTGCCCAGCGGATCGAGCCGAGGTGCGGCCCGTCCGAGGCCGTCCACGGCCGTACCCGGCACGGCATCGCTGCCGAATGCGGCGAGCAGCACCGGCTTGCCCAGAGCCGCACCGTACAGGGTGACCGAACCGTGGTCGCCGACGACGGCGTCCGCGGCCACGAGTGCCGGCCTCCAGACGTGGACGGGGGGAATCAGGATCAGCCCCGCGTCCAGTGCGGCTGCCAGAGCCGTGCGGATCTGCCAGGCGCCGTGCCCCGACCAGACGTTGGGATGGATGATCGCGGCGACCCGAAATTCGTCGTACGGCAGCGCGGCGAGCAGACGGGCCGGGAGACCAGGGTTCTGCCCGATCAGGGAGGTGGGGCCCCAGGTGGAACTGAGCACCACGAGCTGTCGCCCGTCCGGCACGCCCAGCGCGGCCCGGTAGGCCCCGGCCTGATCCAGGCTGACGAGCAACTCGTCGAAACAAGGGTCGCCGACAAGCAGTGTGTGTTCGGCCGCCTTCGGATGGGTGGCGAGCAACTGCTCCTCCTGGCCCGGATGCGAAATGGCGAGCCAGGCCCGTCCGGACTCCAGGAGCCGGTCCGGCACCACCCCGGACAAGCGGCTGCGCGGTGCCCGCGAGTCCGGCACGTGCTTCTGGAAACCGATCCCGTGGGGCAGCACCAGAACGGGACAGTCCCCCTCCGGCACATCGATGTTCTCACTCGCGGAGACGATGAGATCGGGAGCGGTGTCGGCCAATTGCTCCCAGGACATCACCCGGCATCCCGAGTCGTGGAGCAGGTCGAGCACCCCGTCGCTGAAGGCGGACGTGGAGTCGTAGGCGAAGACGACGGCCACCCGGCTGTCACCGCGCAGCAGCGCGGGCAGGCACTCCAGGACCCTTGCGGTCGACGTGACGGTACGGGCGGCTACGACCAGAGTCTTCTCGCCATGAAACGTGCGCCATCGCGGAGCGTCCGGCCCGACGGGAACGCGGAGGGGCTGCCTAGCGTGCATGGCCACCCCAAGACGCTACCCCCGGTCGCGCGGCTCGCGGCTCGCGGCTCGCGGCTCGCGGCTCGCGGCTCGCGGCTCGCGGCTCGCGGCTCGCGGCTCGCGGCTCGCGGCTCATGGTTGCTTTATCGTGCTTCAAGCTGGAGAACAACCCCTCCGGAGGGTCAGTGCGACGTCGGTGTTCGCATACACCGTAGCCAACTCTCCATCTACTTCAGCACGGTCACCACCACTGCCATCACCGCGCTGATGACGGTCAGGGCCGTCGCGAACGCCCTGCCCGACCTCGCGACGGCCTCGGGTGCCGGGGCGCCGCCCCAGCGGGCGACGGCGAACGCGATTCCCGCCACGAGACAGGCGGACATCACCGCCAGCGCGACCGCCATGAGCAGCATCGCCGTATGGGTGGGGCTCACAACAACTCCTCCTTCGAAGCCTTGGATGCCTTCGATGCCTTCGAGCTCGTCTGCTTCGTGCGGGCGGGCATTCACGCGGCACGAAACAACCATCCACCTGCACGAGGGCCGGCCGAGCGGGTTGGATGTTGTCCACGTGACAACACGGGGTTGTCCGGGGAACAACTTGGTCTGAGAGAGATGACGTGGGGACTTTGAAGCGGCCCGGCCGGCCCTGGGCGCCCGCACGGGGGTCGTGCAAGGAGATCAACGATCTCGTTCACGCCCTGCGGACCTGGCTCGACACCTCCAACGTGTCGGTGACCCAACTGCGTGACCGATTGACCGGCGAGCACTTCCGTGCCGGTGCGGTTCCCGATCTGCGCAAGCTGCGTGAGCAGCTTTCCGGAGTTGCCCTGACCTGGGATCTCGTCGAAGCCGTCGCCGATGTCTGTTTCCCCGACGAGTCCGGACCGCGGGCCGCCGAGCGGCTGGAGCGACTGCAACCGCTGTGGAGCGCCGCTCAAACCACCCCCACGCCCGTCACCGCCGACGGGAATCCCTCCGTCCCGGCCCACGAGCTCGTCGAGGCCCAGCAGCGCACGATCGCCGCGCTGGAGGATCTCAACCGTGTCCGGCAGGCCTTCGAGGTCAGTGAGCAGGCCAGGCAGCAGGCTCTCCAGGTGGCCACGGTGCTCTTCGCGCTGCTCGGCCAGACGCAGGCGCAAGTCGCCCAGCTCACAAGACGGTTGGATGCCCTGCGCGGCGCGGACGATTCGTCTCTCGTCGACGTGGAGATGGCGGGACACCGTCTCGACCGCGCCGTACGGCAGTCGGAGGACCTCCGCTCGCAGCTCGGCCGGGCCGAGGCAGAACGGGATACGGCGCAGCGCGTGGCCGACCACGCCGCCCGCCGTATCAAGGCGCTGGAGGACGAGCTCCGTGAACTCAGGAGCGTCTCCGCCCCCGGCGGTCAGCCCCGCTCGGGAACCGCCCTGCAGATTCCCGGCCCGCTGACCGGGACCGCCGACGACGCCGCGCTCGATCAGGTCGATGCCACACTGCGCAAGGCCCGTGACGTCCTCGACCGGGAACACGAGGCCGTGCAGGAGGCGGCCGAGGACATGGGCTGGAGCAAGTCCCGGGACGCCGGGACGGATCACCCCGGCTCCGTCATTCCCGGGCAGGCCGTGCGCGGCGGAAGCCACCACGACCCCCGGTCCGCGCCCATCGACGACGAGTTGTTCCGCACAACCCCGAACAACCCCAGGACCAGCGGTGACGGACCCGGCACCGAGGTCGAGCTGCGGCGAGTGGACGACTCGATGCGATTCGTCGGAGCCGCGACCCGGCGGATCGCCCGCGGCATGGACCTGGACGAGATCGTGCTCGGGCTGTGCCGTGCGACCGTACCGTCGTTCTCCGACGAGATCTTCGTATATCTGCGCGACCCGCTCCCGGTGGGCGATGAACGACCGGCCTCCCCGTTCATGCTGCGGCTGCGCCGCATCGACCGGCTGCGCCCGGAACGGCGCGACGGGCACCTCGCACCCGACGCCGATCCCGCCGTGCTGCGCCCGGTGCCTCCGGGCAGCGCGCTTGCCGAGGTGTTACGCGGGGTGCGCCCGCTCCTCGGCGGCTCGGCCGCCGGCCGGGACGCACTGCCCTGGCTGCTGGGTGCCGACCACCCACTGCCCGACGGGCACCGGGCGATTCTCGCCCCGCTGCGCGGTCGGCGCCGGGTCATCGGGGTCGCGGTCTTCCTGCGCGGGAACGGGCGGTCGAGTTTCGATCCGAACGACCTTCTGGTCGCGGCCCAGTTGGTCACGCACACGGCGCTCTCCCTGGACAAGGCCGTGCTGTACGGGCGCGAGGCGTACATCGCGGGGGAGCTGCAACGGGCGATGCTGCCGAGTGCCCTTCCGCAGCCGCCCGGCGTCAGGCTCGCCTCCCGCTATCTGCCGGCCGCCGAGACGGCCCGGATCGGCGGCGACTGGTACGACGCGATCCCGTTGCCCGGGAGCCGGGTCGCCCTGGTCGTCGGCGACGTCATGGGCCACTCCATGACCTCCGCGGCGATCATGGGGCAGCTGCACACCACCGTGCAGACCCTCGTCGGTCTCGACCTGCCGCCCCAGGAGGTGCTGCGACGGCTCGACGAACAGGCGCGGCGCCTGGGCGACGACCGGATGGCGACCTGCCAGTGCGCGGTCTACGACCCGGTCGCGCACACGATCACCATCTCCAACGCCGGTCACCCGCCGCCCGTGCTGCTGCATCCGGGCGGCCGTGCGGAGGTGCTGCAGGTGCCGCCAGGACCCCCGGTCGGGGTGGGCGGGGTGGACTTCGAGGCCGTCGAGCTGGACGCGCCCCCGGGCGCCACATTGATCCAGTACACCGACGGTCTGGTGGAGTCCCGGCTGCGGGACATCTGGATGGGCATCGAGCAGCTCAGGGAACGGATGGCGGCCGCGGCACGGCTGACCGGCCCGGACCACGCGCCGTCACTGGAGGCCCTCTGCGACGACGTGCTGCACATGGTCGGCCCGGGGGACCGGGACGACGACATCGTGATTCTCGCGACGCGGTTCGACGGGATCGCGCCGAGCGACGTGGCGCGCTGGTCCCTGGAGCCGGTGCACGAGTCCCCCGGGCGGGCCAGGCGGCTGGTGCGGCGGACGCTTGCCGGCTGGGGCCTGGCGGAGCTCTCGGACTCGGCCGAGCTCCTGGTGAGCGAGATCGTGACGAACGCCGTGCGGTATGCGGAACGGCCGGTGAGCCTGAGGCTGTTGCGGACCGATTCGCTGCGCTGCGAGGTCGGCGACGATTCGAGGCAGATGCCCCGGGCACGCTGGGTTCGGTCCACCGACGAAACCGGCCGCGGACTGCACGTCGTCAGCGCGCTGGCGCAGCGGTGGGGCGCGGCGGATGTCTCGGGAGGCAAGGTGGTCTGGTTCGAGCTGGACCTGCCCCTGGGGTGAAACCTCCTGACGGGCCCGGGAGTCCGGGCGGGGCGGTGCCGCATTCCTCATCCGCCCGACGCCCGAGCGACGCGAACACGACAGCCGCCCGATGTGCGGGGCCGGTGAACTGCCGTAG
>NZ_JBEYFB010000098.1:0-10069 GCF_040634135.1 Streptomyces sp. NPDC007164 | reverse complement strand
GTCAATGGTCCCGGTGAGGCCCGTGAGGCCGATCTGGGTGTGGCGTCGGGCAATGGCAAGGGTCAGATCTTCGTGAAGGGCGAGGTCATCAAGACGGTGCCCGAGTCGAAGATCGTCGAGACGCTCATCGAGGAAGCCCTGAAGATCGCGGAGGGCATGGACAGGCCGGGTACGCCGTCGGGGGCTCCCACCGTCACCGTGAGCTGAAACAGAACCAGAGAGGGGGCCCGAGCGTGAAGATTCTGGAGAGCATCCGGGGGCCGCACGATCTCAAGGCGCTGAACGAAGCACAACTCGACGAACTAGCCCGGGACATCAGGCAGTTCCTCATCCAGGCGGTGGCCAGGACCGGCGGTCACCTGGGGCCCAACCTCGGAGTGGTGGAGCTGTCCATCGCCCTGCACCGGGCCTTCGACTCGCCCGTGGACCGCATTCTCTGGGACACCGGCCACCAGAGCTATGTGCACAAACTGCTCACCGGACGGCAGGACTTCTCCAAGTTGCGGGGCAAGGGGGGCCTGTCCGGCTACCCGTCCCGCGAGGAGTCCGTGCACGACGTCATCGAGAACTCGCACGCCTCGACGGTGCTCGGCTGGGCCGACGGCCTGGCCAAGGCCCACCAGGTGCTGGCACGGAGCGACCACGTCGTGGCCGTCATCGGTGACGGGGCCCTCACCGGCGGGATGGCCTGGGAGGCGCTCAACAACATCGCCGCCGCCAGGGACCGCCCGCTGATCATCGTGGTGAACGACAACGAGCGCTCCTACGGCCCCACGATCGGCGGCCTCGCCGATCACCTCGCCACCCTCCGCACCACCGACGGTTACGAACGCTTCCTCTCCTGGGGCAAGGACGTGCTCCGGCAGACCCCCGTCATCGGACAGCCGCTGTACGAGTCGCTGCACGGCGCGAAGAAGGGGTTCAAGGACGCCTTCGCCCCGCAGGGCATGTTCGAGGACCTCGGGCTCAAGTACCTGGGACCGATCGACGGCCACGATGTCGCGGCCGTCGAGTCCGCCCTGAACCGGGCGAAACGCTTCCACGGCCCGGTGCTGGTGCACTGCCTCACCGAGAAGGGCCGAGGCTACCCGCCCGCGCTCCTGGACGAGGCCGACCGCTTCCACACCGTCGGCGCGATGGACCCGCTGACCTGCGCACCGCTCGCCCCGGCCGGCGGACCTTCCTGGACGTCGGTGTTCGGCGACGAGATCGCCAGGATCGGCGCGGAGCGGCCCGACGTCGTGGCGATCACGGCGGCGATGCTGCATCCCGTGGGGCTGACGAAGTTCGCCGAGGCCTTCCCCGACCGGGTCTGGGACGTGGGCATCGCCGAGCAGCACGCCGCCGTGTCCGCGGCCGGACTGGCCACCGGCGGCCTGCACCCGGTCGTCGCCGTCTACGCCACCTTCCTCAACCGGGCCTTCGACCAGCTGCTGATGGACGTCGCGCTGCACCGGTGCGGGGTGACCTTCGTCCTCGACCGGGCCGGGGTCACCGGACCCGACGGGCCCTCGCACAACGGCATGTGGGACATGTCCCTGCTCCAGGTCGTCCCCGGGCTGCGGATCGCCGCCCCGCGCGATGCCGACCAGCTCCGGGCCCAGCTCCGCGAGGCCGTCGACGTCGACGACGCACCCACCGTGATCCGGTTCCCCAAGGAGTCGGTGGGGGAGCCGGTCCCGGCAGTCGGCCGGATCGGCTCCTTGGACGTGCTGCACCGGACGGAGGACGCCGATGTGCTGCTCGTGGCCGTCGGCGTGCTCGCCCCGGCCTGTCTGAAGGCCGCCGATCTGCTGGCCGGGGCCGGGATCCGCTGCACCGTCGTCGACCCGCGCTGGGTCAAGCCGGTCGACGAGGCACTGCCCCCGCTTGCCGCCCGGCACCGGCTGGTCGCCGTCGTCGAGGACAACAGCCGGGCCGGTGGCGTCGGCTCGGCGGTGGGGCAGGCGCTGCGGGACGCCGGGGTCGACGTACCGCTGCGTACCTTCGGCATCCCCGAGCAGTTCCTCGCGCACGGCAAACGTGCCGAGGTGCTGGCCGACATCGGGCTCACTCCGGTCGAGATCGCCGGCCGGATCAGTGCCGTACTGGCCGCCAAGGAGGCGGCGACAAAGACCGAGGAGAGCGGGGCATGAAGGACGACGGGCCCAAGGGCTTCGACCTGGCGCGGCTCCTCGCGGAGCGCGGCGCCGAACGCTACGAGCTGCACACCAGGTACCTCAATCACCAGCTGCCCCGCATGCTCCGCACCATCGGCTTCGACAAGGTCTACGAACGGGCCGAGGGCGCACACTTCTGGGACGCGGACGGCAACGACTACCTCGACATGCTCGCCGGATTCGGCGTGATGGGCCTGGGCCGGCACCACCCCGTCGTACGCAAGGCGCTGCACGACGTGCTGGACGCCTCGCTCGCCGACCTGACCCGCTTCGACTGCCAGCCGCTGCCCGGACTGCTGGCCGAGCGGCTGCTCGCGCACAGCCCGCACCTGGACCGGGTCTTCTTCGGCAACAGCGGCACCGAAGCGGTCGAGACGGCCCTGAAATTCGCCCGCTACGCCACCGGCCGGCCCAGGATCCTCTACTGCGCCCACGCCTTCCACGGGCTGACGACCGGCTCCCTCTCGGTCAACGGCGAGGACGGCTTCCGGGACGGCTTCGCGCCCCTGCTGCCGGACACCGCCATCGCGCTCGGCGATCTCGACGCCCTGCGGCGCGAGCTGAAGCGCGGCGACGTGGCGGCGCTGGTCGTCGAGCCGATCCAGGGCAAGGGCGTCCACGCGGCTCCGCCCGGCTTCCTGCGGGAGGCGCAGGAGCTGCTGCACAAGCACAAGGCCCTGCTCATCGCCGACGAGGTGCAGACCGGACTGGGCCGCACCGGCGACTTCTACGCGTACCAGCACGAGGAGGGCGTCGAGCCCGATCTGGTCTGTGTCGCCAAGGCCCTCTCCGGCGGCTATGTGCCGGTCGGGGCGACCCTGGGCAAGGACTGGATCTTCCGCCGCGTCTACTCGTCGATGGACCGGGTCCTGGTGCACTCCGCGAGCTTCGGCTCCAACGCCCAGGCGATGGCGGCCGGGCTCGCGGTCCTCGCGGTGATGGAGGACGAGGAGACCGTCGCGCATGCGCGACGCACCGGTGATCTGCTGCGCGACCGGCTGACCGCGCTGGTCGACCGCTACGAGCTGCTGCACGAGGTGCGCGGGCGCGGGCTGATGATCGGCATCGAGTTCGGCCGGCCGTCGTCCCTCAAGCTGCGCGGCCGCTGGACCATGCTCCAGGCGGCCCGCAAGGGACTCTTCGCGCAGATGGTGGTGGTGCCGCTGCTCCAGAAGCACCGCATCCTCACCCAGGTCTCGGGCGACCACCTGGAAGTGATCAAGCTGATTCCGCCGCTGGTGATCGACGAGGCGGACGTCGACCGGTTCGTCACGGCGTTCACCGCGGTGATGGACGACGCGCACAGCGGCGGCGGACTGATGTGGGACTTCGGCAGGACACTGGTGAAGCAGGCGGTCGCCAACCGCTGATCCCGGAGAACAGCCGGCCGGCGGGTTTTGCCTGAGAGGCAAGAAATTTGCCTCTCAGGCAGGCTCCTGGCCCAATGGGTACATGAATCCTCCAGACGGAGGGGCGGCCGACGAGCTGCCCGGAATCGCGCCACGCCTGCGCGATCTGCGCCGGAGCCGTGGTCTCACCCTGGAGACCGCCGCTCAGCGGGCGGGGCTCTCGCCCGCCCATCTCTCCCGGCTCGAAACGGGACGTCGCCAGCCCTCGCTGCCGATGCTCCTCGGTCTTGCCAGGATCTACGGTACGACGGTCTCCGAACTTCTCGGCGAGACGCCCCCCGAACGTGACGCGATCATCCGCGGCGGGACGTTCGAGGGGGCCGAGGCGGACGGCTGGATGTACCGGCAGGCCGGCGGCTCCGGCCGGGCCATGCAGGCGCTCCGCGTCCGCGTCCCGCACGGCGCCCAGGGCGACCTCGTGCGCGTCCATCCCGGTGAGGAGTGGCTGTACGTGCTCGCCGGGCACCTCCGGGTCTGGCTCGGGGACACCGTGCACGACCTCGCCCCCGGCGACAGCGCGCACTTCGACTCGCTCACGCCGCACCGGATCACGGCCGTCGACCGCGACGGTGCCGAACTGCTCTTCGTCCACACCCTGATGCAGAGCCCCGCCGCCGAGCTGTGCCTCGGCAGCGGTATCCACCGTCGCTGAGACCGGTTCCACCGGTCGCCAGAGAGGACCGTCATGTCCGATTCGGAGAACTTCGACCCGCTGGGATCGAAGAAGAACTACGAGGCCCAGGAGCGGAAGTTTCCGCGCGGCGTGGTGATCAGGCTGTTCGCCTACCTCGTCGCCGGTCACATCTTCGCGGCCTTCCTCTACCTGCTCTTCGCGGTGGCCGGCAAGGGCTGACCGCGCCTAGCGAGCCTCGTCCAGGAGCCGGTCGCGCAGCCGGTCCCGGGTCTCGGGGGCGAGCTTGAGGCCCTCGGAGAAGTAACGGTCCGTGCTGCCCCAGGTCTCCTCGATGGTCGCGAAGGCCGCGGCGAGGAACTCGGCATGGGCGCCGAAGAGCGGGTTCAGCAGCTCCATCACCTCGGCCGACATGCCGTCCGCCGAGGTGTCGCTGCGCTGCACCCGGTAGCGGCGGTGGGCGTCGTTGGACTTCAGGTAGTCGGCCTCGATGGCCTCGCGCTCGACGCCGACGGCGAGCAGCGACACCGCGATCGACAGCCCGGCCCGGTCCTTGCCCGCCGCACAGTGCATCAGGGCCGGAACACTGTCCTCGGCCAGGGCGTGCAGCACCCGGCTGTGCTCGTCGGTGCGGTCCCGGATGATCGAGCGGTACGAGGCGATCATCCGGTTGGTGCCCTTGCCGTCGCCGAGGATCGAGCGCAGCTGCTCGATGTCGCCGTTGCGGACCATGTGCCAGAACTCCGAGCCGTCCGCCGGGTCGGAGAGCGGGATGTTCACACTCCGTACGCCGGGCAGCTCCACATCCAGCCCGTCGAGCTTGCGGTCGGCGGCGTTGCGGAAGTCGAAGACCGTGTGCAGACCGAGGCCGCCGAGGAACGAGGCGTCCTCGGCGGTGGCGTGCGCGAGGTGACCGCTGCGGAAGAGCCGCCCGTGCCGCACCCGTCGCCCGTCCGCGGTGGGCAGCCCGCCCACGTCGCGGAAGTTGCGGACACCCGCCAGCTCGGGTTCCGTCGACGGGATCTGCGGCAGCTGCTGCGTCACGGTGACTCCTGGAGTGTCTGGTGCCGGCGCGAGTCGCAGGCAAGGCCACTCCTGCGACGATACGACATTGATTCCTCAGGCAATCATCTCGGCCTTTCCCTGTCGATACCCGGGCGAACTCCGGTTCTCCCGCGGTGAATCCGCACGGCGAATTCCTCGCCGGGCCGTTGCCCATACCCCGTCGATGGTCGATGATGTGCGGAACTGTTGGAATGTGGGGATGCGATGATCGAGACGGGCAACACCGGCCGGGCCTGGCTGCTCACCGGGGCGAGCAGCAGCTACGCACTGCGACTGACCGAGCAGGACGAGCTGGTCCATCTGCACTGGGGGCCGAGGATCACCCTCGCCGCGGCCGAGGCGCTGGCCGCGGCCCCGGAACTGGACTTCAGGGCCTTCGAGTCCCACCTCGACGGCCGGGAGGAGTATCCGGTCGAGGGCGGCCCCAGGTTCGTCCGCCCGGCGCTCTCGGTACGGACCCCGCAGGTCCGCGGCACCGAGTGGGCCTTCGACGCCGCCGAGGCGGATGGGGACGAACTGCGGATCGGCTTCACCGACTCCGTGCACCGGCTCGCCCTGATCCTGCACTACCGGATGCGCGACGACTCCGATGTCGTGGAGCGCTGGGCCACCGTCGCCCACGCCGGACCGGACGGCCCGCCGCTGGAGCTGCTGCGCGCCGACGCGGCCGCCTGGTCGCTGCCGGCCCGCGACGGCTGGCGGCTGAGCCGGCTGCACGGGCGCTGGGCGGCGGAATCGCGGCTCGAACGGGCGGAGCTGCTCCACGGCGAGAGCGTCATCTCCAGCAGGCGCGGCCACACCGGCCACCAGTTCCTGCCGTGGGTCGCACTGGATGCCGACGGCGCCGCGACGGAGGAGAGCGGCGAGGTGTACGGCTGCGCGCTCGGCTGGTCCGGATCGTGGCGGATCTCCGTGCAGCGGCTGCCCGACGGGCTCGTGCAGATCACCGGCGGCGCCGGGTACGACGACGCCGGACTGCTCCGGCTGGCGCCGGGCGAGTCGTACACCACACCCGTCTTCGCCGGGCTGTGGAGCGGGCAGGGGTTCGGCGGTGCGAGCCGCGCCTGGCACGCCTGGCAGCTGGCCCATGTGATCCCGGACGCGCAGAACCCGCGGCCGGTGCTCTACAACTCCTGGGAGGCGACGGGCTTCGACATTTCGCTGGACCAGCAGCGGGTCCTCGCCGAGCGGGCCGCCGCGATGGGCGTCGAGCTGTTCGTCGTGGACGACGCGTGGTTCGGGCAGCGGACCAGCGACCGGGCCGGGCTCGGCGACTGGACGCCGAATCCGGACCGCTTCCCCGGTGGGCTGAAGCCGCTCGCCGACGAAGTGCACGGGCTCGGCATGCAGTTCGGAATCTGGGTCGAACCGGAAATGGTCAATGCCGACAGTGATCTCTATCGCGCCCATCCCGACTGGGTGCAGCACTTCCCCGGGCGGGCGCGCACGGAGTACCGCAACCAGCTGGTACTCAATCTGGCCCGTCCCGATGTGCGGGCATATCTCTGGGAGCAGCTGGACGCGCTGCTTTCCGGCACGCCCATCGACTATGTGAAATGGGATTTCAACCGCTGCTTCACCGATGCGGGCTGGCCGGGCGAGGAGTACCCGCAGAAGCTCTGGGTCGAGCACGTGGAGGGTCTGTACGCGCTGATCGACCGGCTCAGGGCCGCGCACCCCACGGTCGCGTTCGAGTCCTGCTCGGGCGGCGGCGGCCGGGTCGACCTGGGGATCATGTCCCGCACCGACCAGGTGTGGACCTCCGACAACACCGACCCGCTCGACCGGCTCGCCATTCAGGAGGGCTTCGGACACCTCCACCCGGCCCGGGTGATGGCCGCCTGGGTCACCGACAGCCCGAACCACCAGCTCAACGACAGGCGCAGCTCGCTGCGCTTCCGGTTCGTGAGCGCGATGGCCGGAGTGCTCGGGGTCGGCGGGGACCTCACCGAATGGAGCGAGGAGGAGCTGGCCGAGGCCCGGACCTGGGTGGAGCTCTACAAGGAGATCCGCCCCGTCGTGCAGCAGGGCGAGCTGTACCGGCTGCGTGAACCGCGTGGCGGACTCAGCGCGGTCCAGTACGTCCACGGGGACGACGCCGTGGTCCTGATGTGGCTGGAGGCGCAGCGGTACGGGGAGTGGCCCCCGGCCCTGCGGCTGCGCGGGCTCGACCCCGAGGCGATCTACACCTGCCTGGACACGGGGGCGGTGCACCACGGTTCGACGCTGCTGCATCAGGGGCTGCACACCGGACTTCGCGGTGATCTCGACGCACGGGTGCTGAGGCTCCGACGCGGGCGATAGGCGAGATATGTCCGTAATGCGGGCTTTTGTCCGAACATGGCCTGCTCATAAGGGATATGAGGGTCGCCTCGTGAGCGGGATCATATCCGTGACGGTGTGTTGCGACGGGCGAGTCGGGTAATCCGTGCGCGGGGCGGAATGCCAAGATCCTTAATCCACGGAGTGTTACCGGAATTCCGCGCCGATTTCCCGGCGCGGATTCCGGCGTGGAACCCATGGCTTGTTCTCGTCGTCCCGACTCGCTTACGGTCACCGCAATCCGGACGGACCGCCGAATCCTGCCGCCGCCCGGAATTCACATCCACTCATCGCGTGGCAGGAGCGGGGGAACCAGGTAAGCCGCCGGCCGGAGAAATCCGGCCGGCTCGGGGTGAAGCCGCGCTCAGCGCGGCCGGGCATCTCCAGCCCGAACCCGACAGCTCACCTCGCAGGCGCCGGAGAGGAAATACGTCATGCCCATATCGGGTAAGCACCGTCGTCCGAAGCTCAGCACCATCGCCCGTGGCGTCGTCGCGGCAAGCGCCGGCGGTGCCGTCGTCGCCCTGCCGCTGCTCGGCGCCACCGGTGCCCAGGCCGCGGAGCAGTCCGCCCCGGCCGTCGCGTCGCAGGCCGCCGCCACGCACGCCGCTCCGGTCGCGCAGAAGCAGGCCGCCACCACGACGTACTCCGTCGTCTCCGGCGACTACCTGTCGAAGATCGCCGCCGAGCACCGGATCAAGGGCGGCTGGCAGCAGCTGTACCAGGACAACCGCAAGGTCGTCGGCGAGAACCCCGGCCTGATCTTCCCGGGCATGAAGCTGACCCTCGGCTCCAAGGCGTCCGGCAACGCCGCGCCCACCGGCGCCGGCACCGGCTCGGCCCTCCCGTCGAAGGCGCCCTCCGCCGTCGAGAAGTCGGCCCCGGCCAAGACCTCGTCCGCCCCGAAGACCGAGGCCCCGGCCGCCGCTCCGGCCACCGCCCAGAGCAGCGCCTCCGGCTACGTCCACCCGGTCCCGGGCAACCACACCACCGGTTACCGCGCCTCCGGCTCCAACTGGTCCAGCGGCAGCCACACCGGCATCGACTTCCCCGTCGCCACCGGCACCAGCGTCAAGTCCATCACCTCCGGCACCGTCGTCACCGCCGGCTGGGGCGGCGCGTACGGCAACCAGGTCGTCGTCAAGCACGCCGACGGCCACTACTCGCAGTACGGCCACCTGTCCTCCATCTCCGTCTCCGCGGGTCAGGCCGTGAGTGCCGGTCAGCAGCTCGGCCTCTCCGGTGCCACCGGCAACGCCACCGGCCCGCACCTGCACTTCGAGGTCCGCACGGGCCCGGCGTACGGCTCGGACATCGACCCGATCGCCTTCCTGGCCTCGCACGGCATCTCCGTCTGAGCCGAACGGCCGGGCAGCTGAATCACCAAGCATGATCTGAGCAATACGGAAGGGGCGGTGCGCGGCGGCGCACCGCCCCTTCACTTATTCCCCCTTTACCAAAAACTGACCGGGTGGTCTATCTCACCACCCGTCAACCCCATATTACGGTCGCGTAGGTCACATTCGGCGGTGCAGGATAAGCGTTTGTGGCAGACGATTCGAGAAAAAACCAACGTGGCGTCAACAACCGACAGGGCGTCATCGGGTCGTACGCGGCGATCGGCGACAGCTTCACCGAGGGAGTCGGCGACCCCGGCCCGGACGGGACCTTCGTCGGCTGGGCGGACCGTTTCGCGGTACTTCTCGCGGACCAGCTCCCGGACCCCGATGCGGCGACCGGCACGGAAGGTTCCGCGCACGGGAATTTCAGATACGCCAATCTCGCCGTACGCGGACGCCTCCTCGACCAGATCGTCGAGGAGCAGGTGCCGCGCGCCAAGGAGCTCGCACCCGACCTGGTGAGCTTCTGCGCGGGCGGCAACGACATCATCCGGCCGGGCACCGACCCCGACGACGTGGCCGAGCGCTTCGAGCGCGCGGTCGCCGAGCTGACCGGCGCGGTCGGCACGGTCATGGTCACCACCGGCTTCGACACCCGTGGCATACCCGTGCTGCGCCATCTGCGCGGCAAGATCGCCACCTACACCGCCCACGTACGGGCCATCGCCGACCGCTACGACTGCCCGGTCCTGGACCTGTGGTCGCTGCGGTCCGTCCAGGACCGGCGCGCCTGGGACGACGACCGGCTCCATCTGTCGCCCGAGGGACACACCAGGGTCGCGCTGCGCGCCGCCCAGGTCCTCGGCATCGACGTACCGGCCGACCCCGACCAGGAATGGCCCCCGCAGGCACAGCGCGGCACCCTCGAAGTACGGCGCGACGACATCCACTGGGCGCGCGAGTACCTGGTTCCCTGGATCGGCCGGCGGCTGCGCGGCGAGTCCTCCGGCGACCACGTCGAAGCGAAGCGCCCGGACCTCCTGCCGCTCTAGTAGTGCTTCGTTAGGTTCTGCGTCTACTCCGGTTGCGGGGCAGGGGGCGGTTGCAGGTGGTGCAGGTGCCGGTCCAGCCCTTCAGCAGGTC
>NZ_JBEYFB010000097.1:0-11097 GCF_040634135.1 Streptomyces sp. NPDC007164 | reverse complement strand
GTGTGGGCCAGCATGCGGATGCTGCTCCCGGCGGCTCCACTCGAACAACCTGTACACGCGGGACTCCTGGCACATGACGTGGGCAAGACGTCCATCCTGCTGCCCCGTAACACTTCGGGCCGATCATTGCTCCAGCCAATGGCATGTCAGGACCTTCGCGCTGAGGGCCTTGTGCGACGGCGACGCGCTCTCCACGGACGGCCCCCTCCACCGTGACTGCGCGCGCCGTGCAGGAAGAGGTCCCTCCGGGGGCACGGGGCTCAGCCGTGAGCCGGCGCCGGTATCGGTCCGCGTACCACCGGAATTCAGCCACCTCCTCAACTGCACAGACTTCTGTGCACAGGAGTCTGTGCACAGAAGTCTTTGTCATCTACCTTGGGCCTCATGGAACTTCCCGAGCAGCCCTCCCAAGTGCAGCTGACCGCTCGTAATCTGCGGGGCGTCGCGCATCCGCTGCGGGTGCGGATGCTGACGGTCCTGCGGACGGAGGGACCGGCCACGGCCACCACGCTCGCCCGGCGGCTGAACGAGAACACCGGCGCGACCAGCTATCACCTGCGCCAGCTCGCCGAGTACGGCTTCATCGTCGAGGCGCCGTCCCGGGGCGGCCGCCGTGAGCGCTGGTGGCAGGCGGTGCACGTCAACACGGTCGTACCGGACAATTCGGTGCTGGTGGACGATGACGGTCTCGGCACCGCCTATCTGCAGGCGCTCGGCCGGGTCTGGTCCGACGCGATGACGACCGCCATCGACGCGGCCAACTCGCTGTCGCCCGAGTGGCGCGACGCCCAGGACTTCGGTGACTACGTGCTCACGCTCACCCCGGCCGAGGCCGCGGAGCTGTCGGCGGAGATCCACCAACTGCTCCGCCGACGCAACTCCGCGCCCGAGCCCGCAGGTTCGCCGCTGCCCGAGGGTGCGGCGCGAGTCGCCTTCCAGTTCCAGTTGTTCCCCACCAGCGCAGACCGGCACGTCTCCCACCCCACCGACTCGGAGTGAGAAAGATGACCTCTCGGCACGCGGCCGCCCAGCAGGCGGCGGACAGTGGCACACGCACACCATCCCCGGACGCCTTACCCGCCCCGGACGCCCCGCCCGCCCTGGAAGCCCCACCAGCCCTGGACGCCCCACCCTCCCCGGACGCCCCGGACGACGGGCCCCGGGTTCTGCGTGGACTGGTCGGCATGCTGTCGGCCAACGCGGCGTCCCTGTCGGCCAATCGGGTGCTCTCGATCGCCCTGCCCTGGTTCGTTCTGACGACGACCGGCAGCGTCGGCAAGACGGGTCTGGTCGCCTTCTTCCAGATAGTCCCCTACGTGGTGGCCCAGGCGCTGGCTGGGCCGATCATCGACCGGGTCGGCCCGAAGCGCATCAGCGTGGCCGGTGACCTGGCCTCCACCGTCGCGACGGCCACCGCCCCGTTGCTCTACCTGACGGGACACTTGTCTTTCGGCCTGCTGCTGGGGCTGCTGGCCGTGGTCGGTGCGGCGGACGGCCCGGCCAACGGGGCCAAGGGGCTCTTCGTGCCCGCGGCCACTCGTGCGGCCCGGGTGCCGCTGGAACGGGGGACGGGTCTGTCGGCGGCGGTCGAACGGACCGCGACGACCATCGGACCGGCCATCGCCGGTGTGGTCGTCGCCTCCTTCGGCAGCCTCTACGCCCTGTGGATCACCGCCTGCCTGTTCGGTGTGTCGGCGCTGGTCGTCTCCACCACCCTCAGCGACCCGGTGCCCGAGCCGCACGAGATGCCGGTCGAGGAGGCCGAGGGCTATTTCTCGCGACTGCGTCAGGGCGCCGTGTTCCTGCGCGACGCCAAACTGCTGCGGTCCATCGTGTGCATGCTCGCCGTGACCAACCTGCTCGACCAGGCGTTCATGTCCGTGCTGCTGCCGGTCTGGGCGAAGGAGACGGGCAATGGTGCGGGAGCCATCGGCCTGGTGGTCAGCGTCTTCGCCGCGACATCGATCATCGCCGCGCTCGTGGCCGCGGGAGTGGCCGAGCGGCTGCCCCGGCGTGCCGTCTATCTGATCGGCTTCACGCTGGGCGGCGTCCCACGCTTCGTGGCCATGGCCACGGGGGCGCCCCTGTGGCTGGTGCTGGTGGTGCTGGCGGTGGGTGGTCTGGGCTCGGGCTTCGTCAATCCGATCGTGGGGGCCGTGACGTACGAACTGATCCCCACTCCGTTGCTGGGACGGGTCAAGACGCTGGCTCAGGCCGTCACCTGGGCGGGCATCCCCTTCGGCGGGCTGCTGGGCGCGGGACTGGTGACGGTGGCGGGCACCTCGGGCGCGTTGTGGATCGTGGGCGGGCTCTACCTCGTCGCCATCGGGGTGCCGGCCCTGAACCGGGAGTGGGCGGGCATGCGCAAGCGGACGGTGTCCGACGCGAGCCCCGTCGACACCGAGCACGGGAACGGGAGCAGCGCCGGTACGGATGCGGTTCCCGGGGAAGCGGCGGCCAAGGAAGTCGCATAGGCGGCGGCACGGGACCGGAGCCGGCCGGGCGGTGGACCGGCTGTCGGCCGCCGGTTCCGTACCCCCGCTCCTGCCTGGACGGCAGATCTCCGCCACGGCGAACCCAACTCCGCCGACCGGGCGCAGTGTTCACGCCCGACCGGCGGTAGCGGCCATGCCCGGACCGGCGGCAGCGGCGATGTCCGGCCGGGCAGAAGTGACCAGGTCCGGCGGGCAGAAGTGACCAGTTATCTCCTCCAGACCGCTCTGCGAGCATCGGATTCGGCTGAGTTTCCGAGGGTTTTCGCAAACGGTCGATGACGAGGAACTGGTGGACACATGACGACGAAGCCGAGGATGGCCGCGGCCTCCGGCCAGGGGGCCGAGCAGGGCGGTTTCTCTCCTGCCGAAGCCCGCATCGCGGTAGTGTGGAACGCGGTGCTCGGCGCCGAGGTGACCGAAGCGGAAGACGAATTCTTCCGGCTCGGCGGAACCCTCCCGCAGGCGGCGGAAATGGCAGGCCGGATCGCGGAGGAATTCGGTTCGGAATTCGGCGCGGAAACACTGCCGGAGCCGTTGACGGTGCGGGCGGTGGCGTCGTTCCTCGCGGAGGAAGCCCTGCTGCGGGCCCACCGGCTGTTCGAGTCGGCCGACTTCGACGCCGAGGGCGCAACGGACGCCATGGATGCCATGGATGCCCTGGGCGCCCTTGTGGTGGCCGGGGCTCCGGACGACGCTCCGGTCATCCCCCGCGCACCCCGGCACGGACGTCCGCTGCCGCTGTCGTTCGCGCAGCACCGACTATGGTTCCTGGACCAGTTGGAGCCCGGCCGGGCCGAGTACCTGATCCCCATGGGACTGCGCATCCGCGGACCGCTGGACGTCCCGGCGCTGCGCGCGTCGCTGTCGGAGCTGGTGAGCCGGCACGAGGTGCTGCGCACCCGCTTCGCCGACGACGCGGACGGCAACCCCGGCCAGGTCGTCGACCCACCCCGGCCGCTGCCGCTCGCCGTTCACGACCTGCGGTCCGTCGTGGGACAGGACGCGCGCGAGGAGGAGGCCGCCGCGCTCGTGGACACCGAGGGCTTCCGCCCGATGGACCTCGGCACCGGACCGACGGTGCGTGCGCTGCTGATCCGGCTGGCCGACGAGGAACACCTGCTGTATCTGACGGTGCATCATATCGCTTTTGACGGCTGGTCTGCGGGGGTGATGTCCCGGGAGCTGACCGCGCTGTACGGCGCGAAGGCCGCGGGCAGGTCCGCCGACCTGTCCGAACCTCCCCTCCAGTACGCCGACTTCGCGGTCTGGCAGCGCCAGTGGTTCACCGGCGAGGTGCTGGCGGAGCAACTGGACTACTGGCGCGCCCGGCTGGCCGGCACCGAACCGCTGGAGCTGCCCACCGACCGCCGACGTCCGGCGCGGCGCAGCGGCAACGGCGCCATGCTCACCTTCCGCGTGCCGGCGGAGACCGCAGACGGCGCCCGCAGGCTCTCCAAGGAGGCCGGCGCGAGCCTTTTCATGACCCTGCTGGCGGTCTTCCAGGCGGTGCTGTCGCGCTACAGCGGTCAGGAGGACATCGCGGTGGGCACCCCGATCGCGGGCCGCAACCGGGCCGAGATCGAGAACATGATCGGCTTCTTCGTGAACACCCTCGTCATGCGCACCGACCTGTCCGGCGACCCGACGTTCGCCGAACTGCTGGCCCGGGTGAAGGACACCGCGCTCGGCGCCTACGACCACCAGGACCTGCCCTTCGAGCGCTTGGTGGAGGAGCTGGCCCCGCAGCGGGACCTGTCGCGCAATCCGCTGTTCCAGGCGATGTTCGTACTCCAGAACACCCCCGACAGCCGGTCTTGGGATTTGCCGGGCCTGACCGTGCGGCAGCTCGACGTGTCCGCCCAGGACTCCAAGTTCGACTTCACCCTCTACGCCACCGAGGCCGCCGACGGCGCTCTGGACGGCACCGTCGTGTACTCCACCGACCTGTTCGACGAAGCCACGATGGTGCGGCTCGCCGGGCACTTCGAGACGCTGCTGGCTGCCGCCTGCGCCACGCCGGACGCCCGGCTGTCCGAGCTCCCGATGCTGACCTCCGCCGAGCGCCGGACGATCCTCGGCGAGTGGAACGGGGCCGACACCGACGCCCCGGACACGGTGACGGTGACCCGGCTGATCGAGGAGCAGGCCGCTTGCCACCCCGACGCGCCCGCCGTGACCTGCGGCACCGACCGGCTGACCTACCGTCAGCTCGATGAACGGGCCGAGTGGATCGCCGGCCGGCTGCGCGAGCGCGGTGCCGGACCGGGCACTCTGGTCGCGGTCTGCCTGGACCGCGGTACGGACATGGTGTGCGCGCTGCTCGGCATCCACAAGTCGGGGGCGGCCTACGTTCCGCTGGATCCGGCGTACCCCACGGACCGGCTCGCCTACATGATCGAGGACAGCGGCGCCCCGCTGATCGTCACCCAGTCCGCGCACACCGGTCGCCTGCCCGCCGACGCGCCGACGCTGCTGCTGGACGGGTACTGGCCGAAGCGGCCGCACACCGCCTCCGCGGGCCCGGCGGCGCAGGCCGGCCCGGACGACGTGGCCTACGTGATCTACACCAGTGGCTCCACCGGCCGCCCCAAGGGCGTGCAGATCACCCACGGCGCGCTGCGTGCGCGGATGCGGGAGACAAGCCGTGAGCTGGGGCTCACGCCCGAGGACCGGGTCCTGCAGTTTGCCTCGATCGCGTTCGACTCGTCGGTGGGGCAGATGTTCGCCCCGCTCGTCTCCGGGGCGGGTCTGGTGCTGCGCGACGACACCTGGGACCCGGGCCGGCTGGCGGCGGCGCTGCGCGAGCACCGGGTCACGGTGGCATGGCTCACTCCGTCGGCGTTCGGGGCGCTGGCCGCCGACCTGGACGGGCCGGACGCGCTGGGCCCGCAGCTGCGGCTGGTCCGGCTCGGCGGCGAGGCGCTCCAGCGGGAACAGGTCCGGCAGTGGTTCCGGCACTGCGCGGTGCCTCTGGTCAACGGTTACGGTCCCACGGAGGCCGCGCAGGAGGCGACGACCGCCAGGATCGACGGCCCCGTCGACCGGGTGCCGATCGGCCGGCCGGTCGCCAACGTGAAGGTGTTCGTGGTCGACCGCCACGGCCGGCCCGTGCCGGTGGGCGTGCCGGGCGAAATGTGGATCGGCTGCCCCGGGCTGGCCCGCGGCTATCTGCACCGGCCCGAGCTGACCGGCGAGAAGTTCACCGTCGTGGACGTGGACGGCACGCCGCGGCGCGTCTACCGCACCGGTGACCTCGCCCGGTGGCTGCCGGACGGGCGGCTGGAGTTCGTGGGCCGCGCCGACAACCAGGTCAAGCTGCGCGGCTACCGCATCGAACTGGGCGAGATCGAGACGGCGTTGCTCGCCCACCCCACGATCACCGGCGCCACCGTAGTCCTGCGCGAGGACGTTCCCGGTGTGCAGCGGCTGGTGGCGTACGTGGTGCCCGTGGGCCCCCTCGACGCGAGCGCGCTGCGCGCCCACCTCCAGCGCGATCTGCCGGACTACATGGTGCCCACGGCATTCGTGCCGCTGGAGCGCATCCCACTCACTCCGAACGGCAAGACCGACCGCCGGGCACTCCCCGTCCCTGCCCCCGACCGGTCCGGACTGGGCGCCGCGTACACCGAGCCGCGCACGGACACTGAACGCGTGGTAACCGAGGTGTGGTCCGAGGTGCTGGGCGTCGACCGGATCGGCGCGCACGACGACTTCTTCGCGCTGGGCGGGCATTCGCTGCTGGCCACCCAGGTCGTGTCGCGGCTGCGCCGGCGGCTGGGTGCCGATGTGCCGGTGCGCGCGCTGTTCAGCGCGCCGACCCCGGCGATGCTGGCCGCGGCCGTGGCGGAGCCGGCTGGCACGGAGGCCGACCGCATCCCGGCGGTGCCGCGTCACAGCGCTCCGCCGCCACTCAGCTTTGCGCAGCAACGGCTCTGGTTTCTCGACCAGTTGGAGCCCGGCCGGGCCGAATACCTGCTGCCCTTCGCCTACCGCGTCCACGGCTTTCTGGACACCGGCGCCCTGAACGCCGCGTTCACCGCGGTGGTGGAGCGCCACGAGATCCTGCGCACCCGGTTCGGAACGGACGCGGCGGGCTCCCCGGCGCAGCTGATCGATCCGGCGCGGCCGGTACGGATGCTGGTACGGGACCTGCGCCGGACGGGTGACCCGGCCGCCCGCGAGGAAGCCCTGGCGGAGGTGCTGCGCGAGGACGGACTGCGGCCGGTCGACCTCGACACCGGACCGGTGCTGCGCGCGCTGCTGGTGCGGCTGGCCGACGAGGAGTACGTCCTGGCGGTCACCGTGCACCACATCGCCTTCGACGGCTGGTCGGTGGGCGTGCTGGTGCGCGAGCTGTCCGCGCGGTACGCGGAAGCCCTCTCGGGCCGCTCCGGCACTCCCGGGCCGGATCCGCTGCCCGTGCAGTACGCCGACTACGCGGTGTGGCAGCGCGGCTGGCTGTCCGGTGCACCGCTGGAGCAGCAACTCGCCTACTGGCGCGACCGGTTGGGCGGACTGGAACCTCTGGAACTGCCGACCGACCACGCGCGGCCGGCGGAGCGCGGCGGACGGGGCGAGGTGGTCCGGTTCTCGGTGCCCGCCGAGGTCGCCGCCCGTGCCCGCGCGGTGTCCGCCGAGAGCGGCGCCAGCCTGTTCATGACCCTGCTGGCCGTCTTCCAGCTGCTGCTGGCCCGCTACAGCGGGCAGCGGGACATCGCGGTCGGCAGCCCGGTCGCCGGCCGCAACCGCGCCGAGACGGAGGAGCTGATCGGTTGCTTCGTCAACACCCTCGTCCTGCGCACCGACCTGTCCGGCGACCCGGCGTTCACCGAACTCCTGGCCCGCGTCAAGGACACCGCCCTCGGCGCCTACGACCACCAGGACCTGCCCTTCGAACGCCTCGTCGAGGAACTCGCCCCCGACCGCGACCTGTCCCGCAACCCACTGTTCCAGACCCTGTTCGCGTTGCAGAACACACCGGGCGCGGACGCCTGGAACCTGCCGGGCCTGACGGCGGAACCCGTCGAGCCCCCGGTCCGGGACGCCAAGTTCGACCTGTCGATGTACCTTGCGGAGGCGGCGGACGGCACGCTGGACGGCGCCGTGGTCTACGCGGACGACCTCTTCACCGGGGACACCGCGCGCCGCCTGGCCGGACACTTCACCAACCTGCTGGCCGCGGCCACGACTCGCCCGCACAACGCGCTGTCCGAGGTGGAGATGCTCGACGCGGGGGAGCGGCACCGCGTCCTCACCGAGTGGAACGACACCGCCGCGCCCGTTCCGGCAGCGACACTGCACCAGTTGTTCGAGCAGCGGGCGGCACAGGACCCGGACGCGGTCGCAGTCGTCTGCGGCACGGACACTCTGACGTATCGTCAACTCGATGAGCGGGCCAACCGTCTGGCCCACCGGCTGCGCGCCGTGCCGGGCATCGGTCCGGACGTACCCGTGGGCGTCTGCCTGGAACGCTCGCCCGCCATGGTGTGGACGCTGCTCGGCATCCTGAAGGCCGGTGCCGCGTACGTCCCGCTCGATCCGGAGCACCCGGAGGAACGGCTGGCGTACCTGGTGGCGGACTCCGGCGCGCCACTGATCGTCACCGACATCGCGCACGCCGCCCTGCTGCCGGACGGCCCCGACCTGCTGGCCGTGGACCGCCCCGCCGACCTGCCGGACACCCTGCCCACGGACGCGCCGGAACCCGTCGCGGACCCCGGCGACCTGTGCTACCTGATCTACACCAGCGGCTCCACCGGCCGCCCGAAGGGCGTCCGCATCGAACACCGCGGAGTGGTCAACTACCTGGCCGGCATGCAGCACGCGTTCCCGATCGCTCCGGGCGAGGGCTTCCTCCAGGCCACGCCGCTGTCCTTCGACGTGTCGGCGTACGAGATCTTCTGGCCCCTGTGGCAGGGTGCCACGGTCGTGCTGGTGCCGGGCTCAGACCGGCTCGACATGGCCGAGGTGTCCCGCCTGATGCACGCCCACCGCGTGGTCGGCCTGCACTTCGTGCCAAGCCTGCTGGACCTGTTCGTCTCCCAGGTGCGGCCCGAGGACTGCACACACCTGCGATACGCCTTCGCCAGTGGCGAGCCGCTCCAGCAGACGCTGGTGAGCCGGTTCACCGAGCGCTTCCCCGGTGACCTCGTCAACCTGTACGGCGCCACCGAGGTCTCGGTGGACACGACGTACTGGCGGGCCTCGCGCACGGACCCGGCCGGACCGGTCCTCGCGGGCCGTCCCATGGTCAACCAGACCGTGTACGTCCTGGACCCGGACCGCCGCCCCGTGCCCGTGGGTGTGCTGGGCGAGGTGTACCTCGGTGGCGACAGTGTCGGACGCGGTTACCACCAGCGCCCCGACCTCACCGCCGAGCGCTTCGTCGCCGACCCGTTCCGCGGCGGCCGGATGTACCGCACGGGCGATCTCGGCCGGTTCACCGTGGACGGCGAACTGGACCTGCTGGGACGGATCGACCGGCAGGTGAAACTGCGCGGCGTCCGGGTCGAACTCGGCGAGATCGAGGCGACGCTGCTCACCCACGGCGCGGTCGGCGTCTGCGCGGTGGTGGTCCGGGAGGACACCCCCGGCGACAAGCGGCTGGTCAGCTACTGTGTGCCCGCGCCCGGCGCCACGGTGGACGTCGGCGCGCTGCGCGAGTGGGCCGCCGAACGCCTGCCCCGCGCCATGATGCCGTCCGCGTTCGCGATCCTGCCGGAACTGCCGCTCAACCGGAACGGCAAGGTCGACCACGCGGCGCTGCCGGCCCCCGGGAACGACGGCGTCGGCACGGCCGGATACACCGCGCCACGGGACGAGATCGAGGCGGAGATCGCCGGGGTCATGGCCGCTGTGCTCGGCGTCGAACGGGTCGGAGTCCACGAGAGGTTCTTCGACGTCGGCGGGCATTCCCTGCTCGCCCTCCAACTCGTCAACCAGGTCGAGTCGGTGACCGGAGTACGCATCGGCCTGCGACGCCTTTTCCAGTCGCCGACCGTCACCGGCATCAAGCAACAGCTCATCGAATTGTTCGACGCGCAGGAACAGCTTTCCTGAAACAGCGGCCCATTGCCCACGCGAGAAGACGAAGAGGACGGAACATCATGGGCGAGAACTCGGTGGAGGCACGGCTGCTGTCCCGCATGCGGCGGCGTGCGGAAGCGGCCCGGATCGTACGGGCCGACCGGGAGGCCGGACCGCTGCCGCTGTCGTTCGCGCAGCAGCGGCTTTGGTTCCTGGACCGGCTGACGCCGGACAGCGCGGAATACCTGGTGCCGACGGTGCTGCGGGTGCGCGGCGCTCTGGACGTCCCCGCGCTCGGCACAGCACTGTCGGGTCTGGTGGCCCGGCACGAGGTACTGCGGACGGCGTTCCCGGCGGACGACAACGGCACACCGCGGCAGGCGATCAGCGCACCCCGGCCGGTGGAGGTCACGGTCCACGACCTGCGGGCCGAGGCGGACGCGGAGACCCGCGCGGGCGAGGTGCTGCGCACCGAGGCGACGCGGCCGTTCGACCTGGAGGCCGGGCGGCTCCTGCGCGCCGACGTGGTGCGGCTCGCGGACGACGACCAATTCCTGCTGCTGACGGTGCATCATATCGCTTCGGACGGCTGGTCCTCCGGGATCCTGGCCCGCGAACTGCGCGAGCTGTACGCGGCCGCCGTCGCCGGACGGGAGGCCTCGCTGCCCGAACTCCTCATCCAGTACGCGGATTTCGCCGCCTGGCAGCAGGAGCAGCTCAGCGGGGACTTCCTGGAGAGGCAGTTGGCGTACTGGCGCGAGCGCCTCGCCCACGTGACGCCGCTTGAGCTTCCCACCGACCACCAGCGTCCGGCGCAGCCGAGCGGCAGCGGTGACGTGGTCACCTTCTCGGTGCCGTCGGAGGTGACGGAGGCGCTGCGGGCGGCGGCGAGCGGGCAGGGCGCGAGCCTGTTCATGGGGTTGCTGGCCCTGTTCCAGATCGTTCTGGCCCGCTACTGCCGTCAGGACGACATCGCGGTCGGCACCCCGGTCGCCGGCCGCAACCGCGCCGAGACGGAGGAGCTGATCGGTTTCTTCGTCAACACCCTCGTCCTGCGCACCGACCTGTCAGGCGACCCGACGTTCACCGAACTCCTGGCCCGGGTCAAGGACACCGCGCTCGGTGCCTACGACCACCAGGACCTGCCCTTCGAACGCCTCGTGGAGGAACTCGCCCCCGACCGGGACCTGTCCCGCAACCCGCTGTTCCAGACGATGTTCGTCCTCCAGGCGCCCGGCAGCGCGGAGGCCCAGGCATGGGAGCTGGCGGGCACACGGACCGAGCCGGTCGAGATCGAGCGGGGTGTCGCCAAGTTCGACCTGACGCTCACGGCGGTCGAGTCGGCGGACGGACTGCGCGCGGTCCTGGAGTACCGGACGGATCTGTTCGAGCGGGCGTCGATCGAGCGGTTGGCCGGCCATTTCACGACTCTGGCGGCGTCGGTGGCGGCCGCACCGGGTGCGCGTCTGTCGGAGCTGAACATGCTTACGGTGGGGGAGCGGCGGGAGGTGTTGGTCGAGTGGAATGGTGTCAGTGGTCCGTATCCGGATACCGCGACCATTCATCAGCTGGTCGA
>NZ_JBEYFB010000096.1:0-11404 GCF_040634135.1 Streptomyces sp. NPDC007164 | reverse complement strand
CGGGTTCGGGTCCGGCATGACGTGCCGGCGGCGGCTTGCCGCGTGGAACGAGGCCGGCGTGTGGGACCGGCTTCATGCCGTCCTGCGGACGAAGCTGCGGTCGGCGAAGCAGCTGGACTGGTCGGGGGCGGTGATCGACTCCAGCCACGTCAGGGCCGCTCGACGCGGCCCAAAAGCGGACCCGGCCCGGTCTACCGGGCACGTCCGGGTAGCAAGCACCACGTCCTCGTCGATGGACAGGGCATTCCACTCGCCGTGTCGTTGACCGGCGGAAACCGCAACGACGTCACCCAGCTGACGCTCCCGCTCGCGAAGATCCCGTCCGTCGCGGGCCTGGTCGGCCGGCCGAGGCGACGCCCGACCTGCTGCTGGCCGACCGAGGCCATGACCACGACAAGTACCGCCGCCTCGTCTGGGCGCAGGGCATCAAACCGGTCATCGCCCGACGCGGTGTCCCGCACGGCTCGGGCCTCGGGGTCCACCGCCGGGTTGTCGAGTGCGCCATCGCCCGGCTGCACGGCTTCCGACGCCTAAGCGTTCGCTGGGGACGACACGACGACATCCACGAAGCCTTCCTCGGCCTCGCCACCTGCCTCATCACCCACCACCACGTCCAACACCTTTGTCAGGACCTCTTGCGAGCCCTGCACCTACACGCTCAACATCGGTGACCTCATGGCTCGCTGGAGCGGAGACTACCGGCGCTCCGGCAGCCACCGCGTTTCTGCCGTCGCCCGCAGAGGCCCCACAGGAAGAACTCACCTCACTGGTGTACTTTCACGCCTGCGCGCCCCACACCGACATCACCTCGCTGCCGGCGCCCCTCGGCCGCAGGCCCTACAACGCTGTACGAGCCGGCGACTACCTCCACGACAATATGCACCATCCTCGGCTGACGCCGGCCCGATCGAGCTCAAGGGCCAAGTCCTCGACCCCAACGGGGACTGACGCCGGCCTTGGATCCAGCCCCGCCGGTGTCACCGGTCATGCGGCCCGGAGCCACCGGCGGGGCCACTACCCGCTGGGAAGGCGGGAGTTCGGCGACCGGCCGCGCCTCGCCGCCCACCAACCCAACGCCCGGCATACCGATCCGCGCAACCCGGGCCAGGAGGAGCTCGCCGTTGCCCAGCCGCAAGATCCCCAACCCCAGCCGCTCCGGACGCGACACCAGCACGAACAGCCCAACGCCCTGCCGACCCCAAAAACAACAGCATTGTCATGAACAAGGGGGAAGTCACGCCGGGCCCGAAGGCCGGAGCCCCGTTGCGGAGCCACGAAGAAGGTAGTGGGGGGCGGGCTGCTGATGGGCGTGGGGCCGGGCGGTACCCTGCGCCGTTATGATCACTGCGCGCGAACTCAACAGGGCAGCCCTCAGCCGTCAGCTACTGCTGGAGCGCCAGCAGCTGACCATCCCCGACGCGGTGCGGCGCGTGATGGCGTTGCAGGCGCAGCATCCCGCCTCGCCGTACCTCGCGCTGTGGAACCGGGTCAGCGGTTTCGCTCCGGCCGAGCTCGATGCCGCCTTCGAGGGGCGTGAGGTGGTCAAGGCGACCCTGATGCGGATCACCCTGCACGCCGTGCATGCCGAGGACTATCCGGTCCTGCGTGCAGCGATGCAGTCCACTCTGTACGCCTCCCGGCTCGGTTCCCGCTTCGCGGACGTGGGGCTGACCCCGGCGGACGCCGACGAGCTGGTGCCGGAACTGCTGGCCTTCGCCCGCCGACCGCGGACTTCGGCGGAGATGCGGGCATGGTTCGAGCAGCGGGTCGGCGCCGAGAAGAAGGACGGGGCGTGGTGGGGGCTGAAGGCGTACACGCCTCTGCACCATGCCCCAACAGAAACGCCGTGGTCATTCGGCCTGCGGCCGTCCTTCGTCGCGGCCGGTACCGGACCCGTCCCTGCGGGGCGGGCGGTGGCTCCACACGCGCTGCGGACCCTGATTCTCCGCTACCTGGCAGGCTTCGGGCCCGCGTCGGTGGCGGATGTGGCGCAGTTCGCCATGGTGCAGCGGGCACCCGTCCGCGAGGCGCTGCGCTCACTGGAAGGAGCTGTCGAGCAGCTCCAAGGTCCGGACGGCGGCACGCTGTTCGACCTCCCGGCCGCCCCCCGGCCGCCCGCGGATACTCCCGCGCCGCCCCGGCTCATGGCGATGTGGGACAGCATTCTCCTGGCCTACGCCGACCGCAGCCGGGTGATACCCCCGGCCTATCGCCCCCTGGTGATCCGCAGGAACGGAGACGTACTGCCCACCCTGCTGGTGGACGGCTACGTCGCTGGTGTGTGGCGCCCGGTGGACGGCGGGATCGAGGCCGCGGCATTCCATTCCCTGTCACCCGCGACCTGGGGCGGACTCGCCGCGGAGGCCCAGTCCATGAGGGCGCTACTCGACGACCGTGAGGCAGAGGTCTACAGCCGCTACCACCACTGGTGGGCGAAGCTCCCCGAGACCGAGATGCGGATGCTGTGACCAGCTGGCTCCTCGTTCGGACTTCAGCGGTGCCCACTCAGGATTCGTTGACACAGGCACCCGCCCGCAGAGGTCGGTGCCGCGCTCCACGACGCTCGAAGCGGTACATGCCGCGGGTGAGTGCCACGCGCTCGAACCACGGCTCGCGCTCGCAGTGGTGGGCGGGGATGAGGTGGCGCCCGGTTGCTGCCGGGCGCATCCGGGCGAGAGGGGCGTGGTGGTGTCCGACGGTCGCAGCAGGAACAGCCACGTTGTCGGGTTCCCGGTCGGAGAAGAGTCAGCCGGTCTGTTCTTCGTCGATGCCGATGCAGAAGTTGCCATTCCGGGCCCACGGACAGCGCCGTCGGCTCAGACGGCGATCAAGCCGGCCGATGGTCTCGGCCCGGCCTCGGCTCGCTCACCTGGGGGAACGCGCCCACAGTGCACATGAATTAGACGGTGTCCTATGTGGTGAGTCGGAGGAGTCGTTTGTAGCAGCAGAGGGCGGCGGCGAGGCCGAGGAAGGCCAGGTAGTTGCGGGGGTGGCGTTCGTAGCGGTGGTTGAGTCTGCGATAGCCGGTCAGCCATGACATGGTGCGTTCGATGACCCACCTTCGGTGTCCGAGTCGTTCGCTGGATTCGATTCCTTTGCGGGCGATGCGGACGCCGATACGTTTTCCACGGAGCCATTTACGCAGGTCGGGTATGTCGTAGGCCTTGTCGGCGTGGAGTTTGCGGGGGTTTGTAGTCCCAGCCGCGGTGGGGGTCGTGTCTCGTTTGGAGACCGGCCAGCATGGGCTTCAGGCCTTGACTGTCGTGGGTGTTGGCCGCGGAGAGTCCGACGCGTAGGGGCAGTCCGTCCGCGTCGGACAGGACGGTCGGGTGGCCCGGGGGAATTTCACCCCCGGGCTCCCACAGAACCGTGCGTAACAGTCTCCCGTTACACGGCTCTTGCCATCTTGGTCACCAGAACGTCGGAGTCCATGCCCAGTGGGCGAAAAGCCTTGGATGCTGGCGGATGATTCGCTTCCAGCATGCATGGGCCTTTTTGAAACTCCGGAGCCGCCGATACTTCTTGCGAATCCAGCGCATCAGGTAGGCATTGATGCGCGCGAGGAGTGGATGCAGCAGGGAGCGGTAATGTGCCCCGTAGTACTGCATCCAGCCACGCACGATGGGGTTGATCCTTCGTGCGAGCTCGTGGAACGTGAGGTGGATCTGCATGTGAAGCCGCCACGAGCGAACTTCTCTGCCTATCTTCTTCAGGGCGGCCTTGCTGACCGCAGGCAGGAAGTTGGTGAAGTTCACCCCATGCCTGCTTCTCGCCTTGCGGGCTCGGAACGTGAATCCGAGGAAAGTAAACGACGTCTGCTCGTACGAGCCCCGCCTCTTGTCGTCCTTGCAGTACACGATCCGGGTCTTCTCGGGATGCAGACGCAGCCCTACCTCTTCCATCCTGTTCTCCAGTGCGGTCAGTACCTCGCGGGCCTGGCGCTCTGTGATGCAGTGCACGACGGCGGCATCGGCATACCGCTCGAACTGGATTCCCGGATATGTCCGGGCAAGCCAGCTGTCGAACGCATAGTGCATGAACAGGTTCGCCAACACAGGCGAGACCGCAGACCCTTGAGGGGTTCCGCGGTCCCTTGTCTGCAAGGTGCCGTCGGGTAGTTGAAGCGGAGCACGTAACCACCGCTCCACATACAACTTCACCCAAGCGGCATCGGTGTGAGTTCCTACAGCTCGGACGATCAGGTCCCAGCGGACGCTGTCGAAGAACTTCTGAATGTCAAGGTCGATCACCCAGTCCTTCTTCCAGCAGCGCTGCCGGCATGCCTCCACCGCGTCCAAGGCCGAATTCCGTGGTCGATACCCGTAGGAATCCTCGTGGAAGACAGGCTCCACACGGACTCCCAAATGCCGGGCGACTACGGTCTGCGCAACCCTGTCAGCCACGGTGGGGATGCCCAGCATCCTGGTCCCGCCGCCATGCTGTTTCGGAATCTCCACCGCACGCACCGCCGGTGGGAAGTAGGTCCCCGAAGAGTGAAGTAGGCCGCCGACGAGGTGCCCGTGGCTCGGGTCCTTTTCCGACGGCCCCTTCCCGAACCGGGCAGGCGGCTTTGACCGCACCCGGCTCTCCAGCAATCATTTTCGGGAGGTGATTGTGGCCCGTCCCGCATGAATATCCTGATGACAACGCTCGCAGACCACGAGGGTCTTGCGTTTGCGCATGGCCATTACCCGTACCCATACGGGCCGTTCCGACCGTCCTGGGCGGTTGAGGTCGGCGAGTTTGCGAACATGATGGACTTGCAGCCCTGCCAACCCCTCGCACATCTCGCACTTTCCAGCCAAGAGCCGATGGATCAGCTCGTTGCGTTTAGTGACCGCCATAGTCGGCTTGATGTCGGCGATGATGGCAGTGCGTTTGCGCTTAAGAGGAATCCCGCCGAAGCGGGCGACCAGTGGATTTCTGCCGTTGTCACGCTGCACAACGGCCTCGCAGCACGTTCGCGGACCGTCCGGGGTTTCGATGACCGTTTTATACTTATGGGCCATCTTGTTGACGGTCGACTTGTGCTTTGCGGCCAGGGTTTTGAATAAGGAGACCTCCATAACCCGTCGCAGCCGTCCCAGACGGTGAACATTCTGGGCTAGCAGATAGTACTGGACAAACCCACGATATTCGGCCCCGTATCGTGCAACGATCGTATAATCCTGATCGTGCACCAACAGGCCACGATGGGTGGGTTTCCCTTTACGCATGTAGCTCGCGCATCGATCCCGGATCACGTCCCGGGCACGAACAGGCCGACCCTGCCGTTGGCAGACCTCTTGCCAGAGGTAATTTTCGTGTCGGCGTGCTGCACCTTGATTTCGTATCCGAGGAATCTCGCTGCCTGGCTGGCCGCGTGCGTGATCAGGGTCTTGGATTGTGAAAGTTCCAGCCTGAGCTGTTCACGCAGGAACGATTGAATCCGCGCCTTGATCTCCTCGGCTTCACGTTTGGGACCCGCGAACCCCAGTAGGAAGTCGTCACAATATCTCACGTATTTGAGGCGGTGGTAGCCGGGATCGTTTGGGTCGCCGCTCGGCAGTTGACGGAGCTGACGCCGTAGCGCTGAGACCGTCTCTCGATCACCGAGCCGCTTTCCCACCGCTATCCGGTACTGCAACCTCGCATAAGCGGGAGTGCGCCGACGTAACTCTCCTCGGGTGTACTCCGGAATCAGTCGCTGTTCAACAAACTGGTCGAGCCGGTCCAGATAAATATTGGAAAGAATCGGTGAAGCGATACCACCTTGCGGCGCACCGCTGAGTGTGGCGTTCCACCGCCAATCCTCCAGATACCCGGCTTTGAGCATCCGCTCGATCAGTTTCAGGAACCGGCCGTCATGGATCTTCTCCGCCAGGATGGCAATCATGACCTGGTGGTCCAGGCTGCCAAAACAGTCGGCGATATCACCCTCGACAAACCAATGTGTTCCCGTCCAGGTATGCACCACCTCGTCAAGGGCGGTGTGGCATCCCCGGCCGGGCCTGAAACCGTGGGAACGGTCGGAGAACCGGACATCGTAGTAAGCCTCAAGGAGCAGGCGCACTACTTCTGCCACGATCTTGTCCGACCAAGTTGGCATGCCCAGCGGGCGCTTCTTTTTCGTTCCTTTCTTATCGATGTAGACCCGTCGGGCCGGCTTCCACCGATACGACTCCGAACGCAGTGCGCTGATAATCGAATCGATCTTGGCCAGGGACATGCCATCCACGATCTCCCCGGTAACCCCTGGCGTCATCGCCCCATCGTTCGAGTAGATACGCCCGTAGGCCACAAGGAATAATTCCCTGTTGAACAGCTGCCGATACAGTCTTTCCAGCGGCAGGCCGCGCCTGCCGCGTTCCCGAATGATGCTCAGGACGGTTTCAGCGCTCTGCATTGCGCATCCCTCCCCGTCTGAACCTCATAATCACCTGTGCCCCTTTGCCCTCATTCCGACTTTCCCGGACTTCATGGCCGGTCGTTACTCCGGCGACTAATACGGGCACTCCGTCGCCGTAGGGCTCGCGCCCCTTAGGCGATCCCGCGGTACGTCTTCGCTGTACGTATCGAGCACAACTTAGGTCGCCCACTCATCCCCTTGTCCGCCCTCGCTGGGCGGCGCTGTGCACCACGGAGGTTGCCCCGATCCGAATGTCTCACCAGGGCATGATGCACCGTCGGTTCCAGACGTCATACCGACGGGCGTGGAATTGACACCACTGGGGATTAGACTTCAAGCAATCCAGCCTTGACCATATTGTGCGGGCCTTGCGGCACCTCGCCCTGAACGTCTCCAGACGATCACCGCTTTCCCAGCATGCTGCTTTCCCATATGGCTTTCGCCCTCAGGTAGGCTGGGTGACCCAGAAACTTCC
This sequence comes from Streptomyces sp. NPDC007164, assembly GCF_040634135.1. Lineage (NCBI taxonomy): Bacteria > Bacillati > Actinomycetota > Actinomycetes > Kitasatosporales > Streptomycetaceae > Streptomyces > Streptomyces sp. NPDC007164. The sequence goes on along the minus strand of NZ_JBEYFB010000096.1, from coordinate 4,541 downwards.
CTCCGAGTTCCTCCCGGCTGTGCCGGGGATACAACGAAGCGCCTCACGGCGCACCATCCGATTCCAGATCTTGTAAAGGTTTCCCTTCAGATCCTTCTCAAGTCCTCGATGGACTGCCCATCCACCCCAGGTGCACCCTGATTTCCCTTGACCTCCCGATACGCCTCCAGGACTTCCCGCTTTGAGATGTCGAACGGCTTGTCAGGTGGCTTCAGCTCGTCCATCGGCTCCTCCCGGAGAACTTCCGGTTGACCAGATACACACAGCCACAGATGGCCCGGCTCCTTCGCTCCACCCCCATTACAGGGGCTTCAGCACTACTACAAGTCGGTCCGCCAACACGTCTCGCGACAGTACTCAACTCCTTGCGGGGCCTCAGCTTGGAGCGCTCCCTCTCGCATCCCACTGCGGGATGCAGTTTCGAGGCGTGCTTTCCCACGTTCCGCGCAAGAGCGGCAGATCAGATTCACGTCACCTCTATGCCGGACATCATCTGGCCAATAGGCGGGCACCCGCCAGACTCCTCCCGGGACCGATACAAGTAACCCCGGTTTTGATGTCACTTCATCCATAACGACACGTCAGCAGTGATTCACTTGCGTTCGTCTTCCTGATCCCCACCTGACGTCTCTTGGACGCCTTTTCCACATCGCTCACCACGGTCACGTCACCGCTTCCGCAGCATGTGGTGGTTTGGAGCCTCCCCCCGCAGGGCGGCTCCGAGGGGCCGATTCCCTCATTTTTCGCACAGCACCGCTTTCAGAGCACTTCCTACATAGGTCTCCTTCTTGCGTTCGTGGCACACTGCATCTTGGAACCCGGTTTGCCCCGGTCCACGGGGCTGGGGCCTGTGAGTGCGCCCCTTTTTGGCCCGTACGTGGGCGGAGTCGAGGACCACGCGGCTCACGTCGAGCAGGCCACACTCGTCGATCCTGTCGATGACGGCCTCGTGCAGCCGGCCCCAGACCCCGGCCCTGGACCAGATCACGAAGCGACGGTGAGCCGTCGACTTCGAGACCCCGAAACAGGGCGGCAGAGCCCGCCAGGCACACCCGCTCACCAGCACGTAGACGATCGCGGCGAACAGCGTCTCATCAGGCGTGTCCTGCGTCCCGCCGCCCTGCGGCCGCACCTTCGACGGCGGGATCAACGGCTTCGCGATCTCCCACAGCCCGTCCGGAACAATCCAACTCCACGTATCCCGCCCCATGAACAGCCCAACGAGCGATCTCCACATAGGACACGGTCTTACGAGTTGGTGCGTGATAGCGGGTGAGGCGTCGTGCGTGGGTGATGGCATGATCCGTCTGTGGCGATCATGGTCAATCGGACGGTCCTGGCGCATCGGCTGTTCACCGGAATCTCGCGGCGTCATCTGGCCTGCCTGATCGAGGAGTTGGCCGTGCCGTGGCAAGCCGGTGTCGAAGGCCGCCGCCATGCTGCACGAGGCGGGGCCAGGAAGCGGGCCGAGGGAGCCGGCGCCCGCCACCAACTGGTCTTCGTCGACCGGCTGGTGGCCGCGCTGATCCACCTGCGACACGACCTCCCGCACTCGGTCCTGGGCCTGTTGTTTCGGCGTCGACCGCTCCACCATCACCCGGGCCGTCCAGGAGATACGCGCGCTCCTGGCCCAACGGGGGTGCGCGGTCCCCGAGCGCCCGGACCTGCGTCTTCGGACCCTGGCGGATGTGTTCGCCTACGCCCGGGCCGAGGGCATCGAGCTGCGCCTGGACGCCACCGAGATCCAGGTCCGCAGACCGCCGGCCAGCCGCGGCGGACGACGCGCGTTCGTCTCCGGTAAGAAGAAGCAGAAGCACGATGAAGGCCACCGTGATCGCCGACTACAAGGGCTGCACACTATGGACCGATGCACTGCGGCCTGGACGCATGCACGCCACCACCGCCGCCCGCAACGAAGGCATCGCCGTCTGCTTCCAGCAGTTTCCCGAGGTGGAGGTCCTCCTGGACGACGGTTACCTCGGTCTGAGACGTGATCACCCAGCCCAGGCGATCACCCCTCCGAGAAAGCCGCGGCCCGGAGCACTGCCCGGCAGAGTCGGGCAGTGGGAACGCGACCGCCACGGCCACTCGTCCGACCGCATCACAGTCGAACATGCCCTCGCCGACCACAAACGCTGGAAGCAACTGACCTGCTGGACCCACCGCCGCGACTGCCTGCCCGACACCTACCGAGCCATCGCCGGTCTCGTCTCCGACCGCACCACCAACATCTGAAAGAAGTCCCGAGCAGGCCAACGACGCCTCACCCGCTATCACGCACCAACTCGTTGGAGCCTACGCGGTCTAGCTCGTCGATCCTTCGGGGGTTGACACGGCGATTGACCTGCGACAGATGTGCGTGGGCGGCTGGAGAGGGGCGACGGCTGCCGCTCAGCGAGATATCCCCATTTCACCTGCGCGTAGCCCGGCCTGGAACCGGGACTCGGCCTTGAGGCCGGCCATCAGATCCGCCACGCGCCGCCGATAGGTGCGCAGCGAGATTCCCAGTTGTTTGGCTGCCGATGCGTCGGTGAGTCCGGACGCGAGTGCCTGGAGGATCATGCGGCCGTCTGCGTCGAGGCGCGGGGCGTTGCTGTGCAGGTAGGTGTTGAGATCGGTGGCGGTGCCCCAGATCGCCTGGAACAGTGAATGGACCCCCTCGACCAGGGTCTGCGACGTCGTGACGGTGTACTCGCGGCCGGCGGGGTGGGCTGACCCGCGATGATCATCACGCGCCGGTCGATGAGGATGGTCTCGTGCGGCATCGGCGAGCTGCTGATCCGAACGGCAGCGCCGTTGCTCTGCACCATCCGCAGATGCGTGCGGGCCTCCTCGTCGGCGAGGGCGACCGGGCTGAGCAGCTTGCGGGAGGTGAAGCCGGAGGAGTACGCGACTCGCATCCGGTTGCGGATCGCTGCCCTGGCCCGCGGTTGCGACCAGGTCCTGAGGTCCCGGGCGCCGCACAGGAACTCGCTCCGCGCAGACTCGAAGAGGTGTCCGGCGCGTGTCATCAGCTCTGTGTCCCCTCGGACGGAGAACGCCTGTTCTTTCCGCATCCCTCCAGTCTGGCAGCAAGCTGCCACGCGTTCGCGGGGGGTGGTGACGGGCGGACAACATGGGCCTCATGACGATCAACACTTTCTCCCTCGGCGGGGATCTGACTGTCAATCGCCTCGGCTTCGGCGCGATGCGCCTGGCGATGGGGACCTTCGACGGTCCCGTGCGAGCGCCGGAGACAGGGATCAAGGTGCTCCGGCGAGCCGTGGAACTGGGTGTGAACCACATCGATACGGCCGGCTTCTACGGCCGCGGGCCAGTGCAGGCCAATGAGCTGATCCACAGGGCATTGACGCCCTACCCGGACGGCCTGGTGATCGCGACGAAGGTCGGTCCGCTGCGTGGCCCGAAGGGCCTGCCGAGTGAACAAGCGACGCCGGGGCAACTGCGTGGCCTCGTGGAGGCGGATCTGTGCTCTCTCGGGCTGGACCGGCTCGACCTGGTCTATCTGCGGGTCGGTGGGGGGCTGATCCGACATCTGGGCGTCAGCAACGTCGACGCCGCCCAGCTCGCCGAGGCGAGGGCGATCGCGCCCGTCACGGCGGTCCAGAACCGGCATCCCGGTGACCTGGGGTTGCTGGCCGCGTGTGAGAAGACGGGTATCGCGTACGTGCCGTACTTCCCGCTCGGCGGCGGTGTCGAGCCGCTCGACACTGACCGGCTCGGCCGGGTCGCAGCTCGTCTCGGCGCGACCACCGCACAGGTCGCGATCGCCTCGCTGCTGGCGAGGTCGCCGTCGGTGCTGGCGATTCCGGGCACCGGATCACTCGATCACCTGGAGGAGAATCTCACCGCCGATCTCACCCTCACCGAGGAGGCCTTGGCTGACCTCCGGCGCTGACTGGCTGATTCCGGCTGATCCTGAAGGCAGACCTTCCCGCCGTACCCCGGGCCGCTGCCATTCCGATCTTCCCGACCGCAGCCGAGCGTACGAGGCTGAAGACGATGGCCTTCGGCCTCAGGACCGCGTACCGGCTGCGGGTGCGGGCCCAGGCGGAATCCACGCGGCGCGCGAACGGCCCAACGCGCCCCTCGGCCGCCGCACCGGGCCGCACATCACCGTGCGGACCTGGCACGGCCGCTTCGCCGACGACGGGCTGCCGCCCCTGACCGACCGCAAACGCTCAGGGGCCCTGCCCGCCTCACCCGTGTGCAGGTCGCCTGGGCCAAGGCGTTGGCCTGCCGAGTACCCGCCGAGACCGGCGCAGCACTGGCTCGCTGGTGGTGCGGGAGCCGGCCGTCGAGCTGACCGTGTGCGGGATCACCGATACCGTCTCTGTGTCCACGGTGCGCCGCTGGACGCGTCGGGACGCGCTGGAGCCCCGGCAGCTGTTCTGAATGCCTAACGAGTTGGTGCGCGATAGCGGATGAGGCGTGTTTCTCCTGGTCGCGGCCGATTTCAGGCTGCAGTAGCTCGGTCGGAGACGAGGCCGGCGATGGCCTGGTAGGTGGCGGGCAGCGTCTCGCGTCGGTGAGTCCAGCGG
>NZ_JBEYFB010000095.1:0-12864 GCF_040634135.1 Streptomyces sp. NPDC007164 | reverse complement strand
TTCCTCCAGTTCGACGTGGAGATCCGGAAGATCGTGTGCACCACCAACGCGATCGAGTCCGTCAACGCCCGCATCCGCAAGGCCGTGAGGGCCCGAGGGCACTTCCCCACAGAACAGGCCGCGCTCAAGTGCGTCTACCTCGCGGTGATGAGCCTGGACCCCAAGGGCACCGGCCGCAAACGCTGGACCATGCGCTGGAAGGCCGCACTCAACGCCTTCGACATCACCTTCGACGGCCGACTCACCGCCGGACGCCGGTAGAAACAATCAACCGAGTCCCACCGTTCGCTGTACAGACCCTCGGATCACCCTGCCCGGCCCGCCGCTCGTTCCCACTCATTGGCTACCAGCGCATGCCGAGTTGGTCGAGGTCCGCAGGGCGTTGTTCGGGGAGTCTGGCGGCGCGTTTGCGGACGTTGTCGAGCCAGGTGCCGAGCTTCACCACCACGCCCCCACAGCACCGTTCTGACGGCCCGGCACCGCCTCCCCGGCTCCAAGTTGTGCTCAGCATGCTTTCGGGGCACTCGCAGGTGTCCTTCACGGGCGTGGAACTGCCGTGGCCGCCCCGGCCGGTGCGATACGGGCGGCCAGGAAGGCGAATGCCAGCGCTAGGGCGGCCTGCACGGTCACGGCGACGGCGAAACCGTGGGGCAGTCCGGCGGCGGGGCCGCCCGCCGTTGCGGTGGCCACGGCGTGGAAGACGCCTCCCAGGAGTGCCACGCCCAGGCCGAGACCGAGCTGCTGCAACGTGGTGAAGAGCCCACCGGCGACGCCCGCCGCCCACGTCGGTGTGCGGGACAGGACCGTGCGGAGGACCGGCCCGTACATCAGAGCCTGAGTGACACCGAGCACGATCAGGAGCGGCTGCAGGGCCGACGGGGACGAGCCACCGTGGGTGCCGTTCACGGTGAGGGCGAGGCCCAGGAGCACAGCCGCTTGTCCGATGGCCGCACCCGTCATCGTCCAGCGTCCGGTGCGGCGTTCCACGGCCGGCAGGGCGAGGGCGGTGACGACGAACGCCGCGCCGAACCCGAGCAGCAGCACGACGGCGCCCCAGGCGTCCACGCCGAACGCACCCTGGGAGAGCGCCGAGAACTCGTACAGGAAGGCCCCGTAACCAGTGAAGAACAGCAGCGTCATGATCAGGCCCTGGCGTACGGCCGGGGTGCGCAGCACGCTCGGCGGTACGACGGGCAGTTCGTCGCGGCGTTCCGCGGCGCGTTGCGAGCGGGCGAAGACGGCGAGCACCGCACCGCCTGCGGCCAGCATCGCGAGCACCGGGGCAGTACCGCCCGCGGAGGCGCCGAGCGTCAGGGGCACCACGACGAGGAGCAGGCCCGTGCCGAGGAGCGCGGCCCCGCGCAGATCGAGCGCGAGCGGTGCCGTCGAGCGCGACTCGGGCACGGTGCGCAGGGCGAACAGCGCGGCCGCCCCTATCGTCCCGGTGAGCATCTGGACGAGCCGCCAGCCCCAGTGGTCACCGGCGGCCTGGGCCACGGCGCCCGCGAGGAGCTGTCCGGTGACGGTCGCGATGCCGCTGACGGCGGCGAACAGTGTGACGCCCAGCGCCCGCAGCTTCTCGGGCGCCGTGGACTGGATGGTGGACAGGACCTGCGGGGTGAACAGGCCCGCGGCGATGCCCAGTACGGCGCGTAGCGCGACGAGTGTGACCAGGTTCGGTGCGAGTGCGGCAAGGACGGAGGCCACGCCGAACGCGCCGACGCCGGCAGCGAGCAGCCGGCGCCGTCCGAACCGGTCGCCCAGGCGCCCCGCGACGACGAGGGTCGCGGCGAACGCCGTGGTGTACGCGGACAGCACGAGCTGCCCGCCCGACACGGTCACGCCGAGGTCATCGGTGATCGCGGGTTCGAGCAGGTTGACCGACCCGAACGTCATGTTCACGGGCAGGTAGGCGACGAGCAGGACGGCGAGGCCGGCGCCGGTGAGGGCGCGCGCCGGGTGCGGCGCCACAGTGTGCGCGGCGGGAACGGTCTGTGTGGTCATGACCACGACCCTGCGCCCCTCGTCATCCTGGTACCAGGAGCCCAGCTATAGGGGTACCAGTACTACCTGGATCCACCGGCCCCGAGCCATGACACTGGGGTGGTGACCTCTTCGACACCCGACCGCAGCACCCTCGGCTCCTTCCTGCGCGCCCGCCGCGCCCGCGTCACCCCCGGTGAGGTGGGCCTGCCCGCAGGCGGCCGGCGCCGTACACCCGGTCTGCGGCGCGAGGAGGTCGCGCAGCTCGCCGGCGTCGGGGTCACCTGGTACACGTGGCTCGAACAGGGGCGGGCCAAGAACGCGTCCGACCAGGTACTGAACGCGGTGGCGCGCGTCCTGCGCCTGGATGCCGCCGAGCACCGCCACCTGATGGTACTCGCGGGCCGTGGCACGGCCACCGAACCAGGACCGCCCATGGACCTGCGCCCCGAGCACACCGCCGTCCTGGCCAAGCTGCTGCCGTACCCGGCCGCCGTGCAGACTGACTGCTACGACCTGGTCGCGGCCAATCGCACCTACCGGTACCTGTTCGCCGACCTGGACGCGTACCCGGTCGAGGAACGCAACTGCGCCTGGCTGATGTTCACCGAACCGAGCTGGCGCAACAGCCTGGTCGACGAGGACCGCGTCCTTCGTGAAATCACCGCGAAGCTCCGCACCCGCCAGCCGGAACACCGCGACGACCCCCGCTGGAACGCGCTGATCACCCGGCTGCGCCAGGAGTCGCCGGACTTCGTACGGCACTGGGAGTCGTACGAAATCGTGGGCGACCGCACCCAGCTGCGCCGCTACCGGTCACCGCGCGTCGGCGCCCTCGACGTCCAGTTCCAGAGCCTGTGGCTGGACCGGGCGCGAGGCGAGCGGATCATCGTCATGACGCCCACCGACGTCGCCACCGCCCAGCGTCTGGAACGCCTCGACTCGCTGGTCGGCGCCGCACCGGCGTGGACCTCCCGCGGCGACTTTGCCGACGGTTCGGCCGCAGGGGCCTGAGGACCGGCCCGGGGCCTGATGGGAGTTCTCGCTTCCGTGCCCGGGCGGTTCTCAGTCTGGTGTCCGGCCTCGGGCGCTGTGGGCCGGGCCGGTTCGGGTGTTTCTATGGGGTTTTGAGCAGTGAGGGCCGGGCGCTGGTGCTGGACAAGCGGTGAGGATTGGCTGGTCACTGAGTGAGGAATGCCTGGTCAGCGGAGCGGGAGCTCCACGAGGGGTGGGCCATCCGGTGACCGTGGTCTTCCTCGGCTGATGTGATCTCGGGGGTGTTCTCCAGGATTCACTGCTGTACAGGCAGAAGCTGCTCCTACCCGAACCGCTGCGCGTTCACCCACCGGCCGAGGTCCTCGTCCTGGACGGCATCGCCCGCAGCCTCAGGGAGTGTGCCGCCGGCCTTGACGTGGTTTTGGACGAGGCGGTGGCAGCGCTGCCACTCGGTGTCCCAGGCCGGGCACCACCCCGGATCGATCGCGTCCAGCTCGTCCCGCCGCGCCTCGTGCGGTGGCCAGTCTGTGCCCGCCCGTCGGCGGACTCGGCGCTGTCCCGGTGGACCGCGGCGAACGGGGCCGCTTGGTGGGGGAGGCACGCGTGCTCCGGGCCGTGCCGGCGCGCTCAGTCGGTCGTGTTCGGGCGGTCGGCGGCGGCGACGAGGTCGGCGAAGCTGAGAGGTTCGCCAGGGGCAGGGGCAGGGGCAGGGGCAGGGGCCGGTGCGGCCTGCGTGGTCAGGCCGTCGAGGGCAAGGTCGAGATGGCGGTGCAGCAGCGTGCCGTCCGCGTCGAGCCGGGAGAGACCACCGGGCAGGGGGCGGGACAGCCGGATCGACAGGAGGATCAGGTCCCCCGCCCCCACCTCGGGGCGCAGCCGGCCGGATTCGTGCGCCGCGCGGATCAGGTCGTCGAGCGCCCCCGATGTGCGGGTCCGGCTTTCGATCAACTCCTGGTCGACAACGAGCCGTTCGAGTAGCACCGGGATCACCGCACCCATCCGGAGGCCGGCTGCCGCGTGGACGAAGCGCCGCACCGCGTCGTACGCGTCACCCTCCTCCCGCGCCGCCTGGTGGGCCGCGGCCTCAAGGCGTGAGAGCAGGTCACCGGTGAGATCACGCACGAGTGCCTCGCGGTCGGCGTAGCGACGGTAGAGCGTGGCCGGCCCCACACCCGCCCGGCGCACGATCAGGTCCAGCGGGGCGTCCGGGCCCCGCTCCAGGAACACATCGCGGGCGGCATCCAGGATCCGTCGTCTGCTGCGTTCGGCGTCCGCCCGCATGAGATCCACCTTCCATCAATGAACCGGAGAACTTCTCTCCGTCTATGCTAGCGTGCCGTAGGCGGAGAAAAGTTCTCCGCTTCGTCCGAAAGGGGCTTCGCCATGAACACTGGCGCGCTGAATGTCCGCACTGTCATCGACGGTGCCGAGTACGGGGACGATGCCGTTCGGCAGTGGGAGCTGGACCGTTCACGGGCGGCGCTCACCCTGCTGAAGCAGCGGATCGGGGACGAGCGGATGCGGGAACTCCTCGCCCCCGATCTCGCCGCGTCGGACGCGGTGATGGCACCGCTTCCGAACGGGTCCGGGGGAGTCTGGCGGTCGGCCGTCACCGAAATGACGGTCGCCGGGATCGACGCGGACCGGTTCCTCACCTGGTGGCAGGGCCGACTCGCGGGTGGTGATCGGTCCGCGCTGCTCTCCGCCAACCCCGAGCACTACCTCGCCGACTCCAGCGGGGGAGTGGTCGAGATCATCGAGACCATAGGATCCGGCCCCCTCCGGTTCTTCCTCACCTTCCACGACGGCGTCGAAATCGCGGACGAGGGCCACGAGGAGTACCCCGTACGCATCGGCGGCACCGGACGCCTCGGTGACGGCACGGAGATCGCCCGCGTCATGCATGAGTTCGGCGACGGCCCCGACGGCTTGCGCATCCGTCTGACCATCCAGTTCCCGGCCAACGCCCCTGAGCACGTCTTCGTCGGACATCAGTGGCACTTCGCCTGCGAGTTCACCAACTGGCTGGAAGGCGCGCACGCCCAGGCGTGAGTTCCTTCCGCACGCGGGCGGGGATCCCCTGGCGATCAGGGGATCCCCGCCGCCAAGGGGGACCCCGCGCCCCGGGCTCTCCTCGGCGCGGCCGGCGAACAGCGATTCTTGAGGACCACGTTCATGACAACCACAACTCCGGCCGTGCCGGTGCAGGCTGACCCGCCCACCACCACAGAATCCGGCATCCCCCGTCGCGCAGCCTGTGAATTCGGCCTCACCGGCATTCTGCTGTTCTTTGTCGTCACCGGCGTGCGCTGGCTTTTCGCACCCGACTCACCGATCTCCGTCCATGACATCCACTACGCTCTCGCCATCCTTGGCGTCACCATCGGGGTGCTTCTCATGGTGTTCATGACGTCCCCACCGGGCCGGCGGTCCGGCGGACACCTCAACCCCGCCGTCACCATCGCGCTGTGGCGGCTCGGCGCCTTCCCGGCCCGCGCCGTCGTCCCGTACGTCACGGCCCAACTGGCCGGTTCCGTCGCGGGAACGGCGCTCGGCCGGCTTGTCTGGGGACCGGCAGTCTCCCGCGTCCCCGTCGGCTACGCGACCGTCCACGCCGACCCGGCCTGGGGCGCCACCGCGATCCTCACGGCGGAGACCGGAGTCCTCGTCCTGCTGACCATGATGCTCTCCGTGCTCCTGGCACACCCGGCCGGCCGCAGACTGCTCCCCTGCGCGGTGGGCCTCGCCACCGCGGTCATCATCGCGACGCTCGGTCCCCTCAGCGGCGGATCGGCCAACCCGGCACGACAGTTCGGTCCGGCGCTCCTGGCCCAGGACACCACCCACCTGTGGATCTACCTGCTTGCTCCGGTGCTCGGCGCGGTGCTGGGAGCAGCCCTCGTGGCTCTGGCCAAACCCCGGACCGCCCAGCGGCCCCGGTGCTGACAGAGTGGGAAATCACCAATCGGCTATCGCGGCGGACCGGAACGCTGGGCCCACGCCCGTGTCCAGATCTCGCCGGCGGGGCGGCCGGGGCAGACCCATCTTGTCTGGTCCCGCCTCGGCTTCGAGCATGCTGACGGCGGGCGGGCGGGCGGGCGGGCGGGCGGCCAGCCGGGCGGGAGACGAGCGACGTCTATGCCGCGAGTCCCGCCGCGATACCCGCCCGGCCGGGCAATCTCCTCAGGTACCCCCGAGCCGTTCATGGAGTTCATCGGCAAAACGCGTCCGGTAGATGCCGTGGACGATGGTTCCGGGGGACTGGTAGCCCCTGTGCTCCGGGTCCGAGACATCCTCTTCCCACGGCACTACGCAGTCTGGAAGCAGCCGCGTACGGCCCAGATACATCTGCGCGGCCTCTTCCAACCGCACTTTTCCTGCGTTCACCGTGCTCCATAGCCAGCAGCCCTGCCCGACCACCCACATGCACAGATCTTCGGTGCTGTCTTCGGACCAGACGTCCCCATCCACGCTCACGCCTTCCGAGAAGGCGGCCAGCGAATCAGCCGCGGACTCCTACGCGAGCGCGAAGGCTTCAAGGACTTCCCGCGGTTGGGACTCCAACCACAATTCAAGGGCAGACAGACGCGGCCGTGCCGCTTCCAGGACTTCCCAGAACCAATCAGGAACATGACCCGGTCCCATTTCGGCTTCCGTGTCGACGGCTGAGCTACCCGCCCGACCGTACAGCGGGATGGAATGGACACTCCCGGGCTTCACTGTCGGCGAATGGCGCTGACCATCCGCGCAGTCACCGGACTACAGCCAGGCACTTACAGGACGAAGGGGCGGAGTCAGCGTTAGGCGGGGTGAGGCACCCGAGCCGGGCAGCGACAGCGGGGAGCCTCTTGTCGGCGCGCACGATCTCCTGAATCGCCCCGGTTTGATGGAGACATCGAAGGACCGGAAGGATGCGGATCATGGCTGCTCCCCGTAAATACCCCGACGAACTGCGTGAGCGCGCGACGCGTCTGGCGGTCCAGGCCCGCAAGGACCCGGTCGGCCGAGCCGGCGCGATCAAGCGCATCGCCGACCAGCTCGACGTGCACCCCGAGGCCCTGCGGGGTGGGTCGAGCGGGCCGAGACCGACAAAGGCATCGTGCCCGGGACCACCAGCGCCGAGGCAGCCCGGAACGCGGAGCTGGAACGAGAGGTGAGGGAACTGCGGCGGGCGAACGCGATCCTGAAGTCCGCCTCGGCTTTCTTCGCCGCGGAGCTGGACCGTCCACTGCGATGAAGGTCGCCTGCATCGACCAGTACAAGAACCTGTTCGGCGTCCAGCCGATCTGCGACGTCCTCGCCGAGACGGACACACCGATCGCGCCGAGCACCCACTACGCCGCCCACACCCGCCCACCGTCGGACCGAAGCCGGGCCGACACGGACCCGCATCGGTGAACTCCTCGGCTGAGTAAGGGACTTGGAAGCGGAATGGACCCAGGAATCCATGCTCGGAGTGCCATCAGACCTGCTCGACGGATCTCCCCACCCATTCCGGGCCCGTCCTGGGACGGGACACCAACGGCGAGGGACCCCCCGATAGCCCGCCAGGGTCCGGGTGGTGTGTAGTTGCACATGCCGTAGCGGCATGTGGTGTCGTCGAGGGCACCACAGCACGAAAGGCCCTGTCTGCGATGTACCCCTCCGCCACGCCTCCCCGCGAGGTCAAGATCGGCGATGCCGCCGCCTTCGCCGGAACCACCCCGCGCGCCATTCGTCACTACCACCAGATAGGTCTGCTGCCGGAGCCCGCGCGAGGCGGAGACGGACGCCGCCGCTACGGCTACGACGACATGATCCGCCTGCTGTGGATCCGCAAGATGTCCGAGGCCGGCATCAGCCTGGACGACATGCGGGCCGCCTTCGACGAAGCCCGGGACGTTGAGGACGTCCTGGGCCGACTGGAGGAGACTCTGGCCGCCCAGGAGGCCGACATCAAGCGTCAGCGCGCGGCAGTCCAGCGCCTGCGGGCCGTGGGCAGCCCACTGGGCTTGCTCTCCCCATTGGTCACGGACCGGCTCAGCCACCTGCCTTCTGGCGCACTGCGCCCCTCCGACCTGGACGCCCTGCTGGTCACGGAACGGATCTTCGGGCCGCTGGGAGCCGCAATTCAGGCCAGCGTGTTCATCACCCTGGCGACCCATCCCGGCCTACGGGCCGAGGCAGACCGCCTCGACACGGCCGACGCAGCCCTCGATGACACCGTCGACCCCCACGACCCGCAGGTCGAGGAACTCGCCGCGCAGCACTGCGCCCACCACAAGGCCCTGCTCCAGGCCCTTGAAGCGGCCGGACTGGACGTGGCCGAGGAGAAGCTCTTCGAGACCTACGACGCCGAGGCGAGCGGCGAGGAGGACGCCCAGATGAGTGCCTTCGAAGCGGTAACCAAGATGCCCTATGGCTTCTCCGCGGCTCGGACGCGGTGCATGGAACTCACGGCACGGCTCCTTGCCGGGGACCTCTCCGCAGGCAGCTGATCGCTGGTGTGGCCGTGCGTGAGGATCCCGGATCGGCCTCCGACACGAAGCCGGCGTCTCGACACGGCCCGCACACTCCACGAGCGGGAAACCCAAACCGACGACCCGGGCCACGCTCCTTGAAACTCCCCAGAAGGACATCCTCTGACAGCAGCTGACCGGCTGGCTTGAGTTCGCGGGCATTCCCGTGCCCGTGGTCCGCGGCTTCAGCTCCCAGCCCCACGCCGACGTCGTACGCGGCCACGTCGCCCACGAGCATCGCGAGGCCGGCGCCCGCACAGCAGCAGCACGGTGAAGATGCTCAAGATGCGCAGCGCGACCCACTGCCGCCGAGAATCAGTGCCGTCTCCATCGGCTGAGTGTACGAGACAAGGGACAGAGGGGCAGAGGGTCAGTGGCGCGGTCCTGCGAGGAAGTGCAACGCCGCGCCCTCGCCGATTTCCTGGACGGCTGGGACGCGGCGGGCGGAGGATGTAGGGCCGACCGGCGGACGCCAAGCGGGCTCACCAGCCGACGCCTCACGTCGTCCACCAGCGTATGCCGAGGACATCGAGGTCGGCCCGGCGCTGTTCGGGGAGCCCTGCGGCTCCCTACTCGCGACTGCAGCAGAGCTCGCGGCGCCCTGTTGCGGCCCCCGCAGGCGCCGGGACACCGTGACCAGGCGCCCGCCGGCACGGTGGCGGAGGCGGCAGCGCGGGGACGAGAAGCTGATCGGTCTTCATGGTGACGCCGGCCGTCGAGCGCCAATATGGAGCGCATCGATGCCGCTTACCGTCAGGCGCGCCGCCAGAATGTCGCCAGGCACCTCTTGCGGCGCCTGAACACCGGTGGCGGGACGCGGGTGGAGATTCACGACCGGCGTCAGGACGCGGCCACGCGCGCCGTCTCCAGCTCGGCCACCAGCCGCACGACCCGCCGGTTCCGGGCCTGGCCCCAGCTGTGGCCCGCCATCATCAGCAACTGGTCCGTCCCGCCGGAGGCCAGCACCAGCTCCGGGACGTCGGACGAGTAGACGTTGCCCGGCAGCACGGCCACCCGCACCTCCAGGACGTCCGCCCACGCGTGGGAGCGCGTCCCGAACATCCCCGAGTACTTCACCCCGGCCGGCCCGTAGGAGACGCTGAACACCGGCGCGCGGAACGTCAGCATCACACCCGGTACGCCCACGATCACGATCGGGACCAGGCTGACCACGTCACGTATGCCCGCCGTCATCACCACGGCGATCAGCAGGCACACACTGCCCATCAGGAAGTAGCCGATCGCCCAGAGAGGACGCCTCTTCCGCATGTCTGCCCCCCCAGTTCCGCGGCGCGCGGCGCCGCCCGAGGTCCGGGGGTGCCGCGCGCCGCCCGTGGACAAGCATACGAACGGTGGCCGCGTCCGCCGCCGGGGGCATGTGAGGGCCTCCCGCGCTTGTCCCTTCCTTCGATCGGGGCGGTCGTGCGGGCACGCCGTACGAATCGGGAAGTCCGGATGCCGACGCCGCCGGTTGACGAGAGCGGCACGGAGTCTGTCCCCGGACTGCGGCCACCGCTACCAGCGCTCCGAACAGGGGAAGCCGGACGGCCGCTACAAAGGCACCGCCACCGCCACCGCCACCGCCACCTGGACCGTGACGTGGCAGGCGCTAGTCCTCGGTGTGGTGATCGATGTCGTTTTGGCGGTGGGTGTTCGTCATTGCTTTGTCAGTGGGTTGGTGGTTCAGGTTGCTGGGTTCTGACAGTGGATGCCGATGAGGGACTGTCGTTTTTGCGGAGGTGTGGTGGTCGGTTTGCTGCTGATCGCTATCACCCCGCAGCGACCTGTTGTGGCTCCTAGTTGTGAGGTCTGTGAGGGGGCCGGCGCCTGTTTTACCGAGCGTGCTGGACCGGCCTGCCGTCACGCAGGACGATGAAGGCATGGGCGAGCACGACCACGACCAGGCGACGTTGCCGGGCCCGGACTGGTGCGGCTGCGCTCACTGCGGAGCAGGCCCGGGAGGTGACGGCGGGGCTGCGGGAGGCGATGGACGACGTCCGGCGTTCCGTGGTAGTGCTCGCCGCCCGCGTCGTCGGCGCCCCGGCCGGCCGTGAGCTGGGCCGGGCCGTCCAGCGACGCTGGCTGGTCCACGTCGCCTGGCCGGCCGGTGGCCGGGCGCCGGCTGTAGGCCGAGGGGATCGACCCGGCCATAGCCGCCCGGAACGGCACCGTCGTGGAGAGCCAGGAGGAGGCCGCCGCCGTCGTGCGGCTCCAGGCGCCGTACGAGCAGCGCGAGGGCATGCTCTAACGCCAATTCCACAGCGGCTCGTTGGAGTTCCCGGAGGAGGAGGTGAGGCGCCTGCGCGCGCCGGCGGCGACCGTCCCCACCGCGTTCGCCGTGTACCTGGATCGGCCCGCCGTGCTCACCCCGCTCGCGGACCGGGCCGCGCTGCTGATCGGCGAGTTCGGCGCGCGGGACGACGTGGTGCTGGACGCGGCCCTCGGCCGCACCGCGATGGAGGGCGTCCTCCCGTTCGATCTGCCCTCGGCCATGGCAGCCGTCGCGGACGCGCGCGAGGACGTGCCCTTCGACACCACCGTCCCTCCCTTCCGCTGCGGACACCCGCATGCGCCCCGCCCCGGACCGGGGAAGCGCACATGAACGCCCACGCTCCCGCCTCCCCGTGGGCAGCGCATGTGTAACAGGGGTGTATTAGGCGGCGGTTGGGGGGAACGGGCGGCCGGGCCGGACGGCTCCTGATGGTCACGGATGCCCGCTCCCAGCGGGCATCCAGCACCCCCGACCGACTCCGAGGAAGAAGCGATGCGCGTTCACAAGTTCACTTTCGCCGCCCTGGCCGTCGCCATGAGTCTCGCGCTCACGGCCTGCGACGACGGTGACGTCAAGGGAAAGGCCGGCCCCTCGCCCGCGTCCAGTGTCTCAGCGCCGGCCCACGATGCGGGCTCGGGCGGCTCCGAGCAGGGCGGTGCGAAGAACTCTGCCGAAAAGAGTCCCGGCGGGCAGAGCACGAACGCCAAGTCGGCGGAGGGGCTCCAGCCCGGTGACGCACTCGCTGCTCATAACTTCCGCCTGCGGATGGACGGCGTCCCTGTCGAGTACCTTCAGGAAGTCTCCGGTCTGGAGGACCAGAAGGTGACCCTGGTACGGGGCGTGACCCACAGTCCCGAGGTCGACCGCTGGATCGACGACGCGATCGCCGGGCGCGAGGGTCGCCTCAAGGACGTCGCCGTCGAGATGCTCGACTACCAGGACAACACCGTCAAGCAGTACCAGTTGAGGGGCGCGTTCGTGGAGCGTGTCACCTACTCCGACCCCCCGGGCCAGGACTCGCTCACCGTCAGGTTCTTCGACCTGGTCATCCAATAGCCGCAGCAAGGTGCGCAGAAGGAGGAGGAAGGGGAAGAGGAAGAAGAGGGGGCGGCGGCTGCTGTCCTGGTGCGTGCGTGGGCACACGGTCCGAGGTGGCGGCCCCCGACCGGACCGGAGCAGGTCGCGGGAGTCCGGCCGACGGACCGCGTACTCGATGTCAGTGCTCTGCGATAGACATTGCGGCAGCAGCGTGACCGCGACTGCGGAAAGGGAACGCACCATGGCAGAGAACGCAATCTCAGACACCACACCGGGGGCGGGCACAATGGATCCGGCACCCGGGCTGACCGGCCGCACCGGCGTCGTCGGCGGCATCGAGTCGTTGACTCTCGACGGCCGCCGCCTGTGGTTCGGCTTCGACTTCACCTCCGACCAGGTGCTCTCCCCTCTGATCGACGACGCGGGCACCATGGCGCGGTACGCCGCGCGGCACCTGCGCCAGCGCACAGGTGCCCACGACGAGACCTACTGGGCCCAGCTCGTCCGGGCCGCCGTGGAGTCCTCGGATCTGGTGAGGTACGACGAGCAGCGCGCCTTCACCACACGATCCCTGGAAGCAGGGGACGCCGGTCCCGCACACGGGCACCTGCTCTACCTCCTCGACGCGGCAACGAAGGACCCTGACGACAGCGACCCTGCCCACCCCGGGGCCGGATCGCAGGAGCCGGGGACGCCCCCGGCCCGGACCACGGTCGGCAACTGGTCGCTGCTGTTCGCGCCGTACGCCCGCAGCGCACCGGCCGTCTGACCGCCGCCTCGGACCGGAGGGACGGAAGGTGACCGGCCGTCATACCGACGGATGCGGCTTCTCGGCAGACCCTGTGTCCTGGTCCTTGCGCGCCAAGGCGCTGGGCCACCAGACCCGCGCACCGATGTCGAGCACCAGCGCCGGGACGACGACGGACCGGACCACAAGGGTGTCGAGCAGGACGCCGAAGGCCACGATGAAGGCGATCTGCATCATGAACGCCAAGGGGATCACCATCAGAGCCGCGAAGGTGGCGGCGAGCACCACACCGGCCGAGGTGATCACGCCTCCGGACATGGTGAGACCCC
>NZ_JBEYFB010000094.1:0-13162 GCF_040634135.1 Streptomyces sp. NPDC007164 | reverse complement strand
GACGCGACATTCGGGCTGTCGGCCTGCCCGCCCTCCGCCACCGAAAACGAAACGGTCCGCCGACGCCGTCGGCGGACCGTCAAGAAAGATCGAGGTTAGAACCGCGGTCCCTGGGTGACCAGCGGAGTTGGTCACCGGGCTGAGCTTTCACGCAAGTCCGGTCAGAGCCGGATCCAGAGAGCCTCATAACCGTGCCGCGGCCTGGCGGTCGGCTTCGGTGGACTGGATCAGGCCCGAACGGGGAGAACCGGTGCGCCTGCCGCTTGAACCGGTGGCCAACAGGACTGCGCCCGTGAAGGGCACCTGCGGGTGCCCCGGAAGCACGCAGAGCACCTGGCAGGCGGAGAACGCGCTGTTCAGGCCATCAGGGCGGCGCTGACGAGGGCGTGGTGGTCAAGCTCGGCATGTGGCTCGACAACGTCCGCAACCGCGCCGCCAAGCCTCCCGAGCAGCGCCGGACCGATCTCGATCAGCTCGGGATGCGCTGGTAGGCGGCCGGGTCGGGGTCCTCGCGTACGCGAGCGGGGATCTCGGCAAGTACGCCCAACTAGTAAGGGAATAAGGGCATTTGACCGTAATACGCCTGTTTGTTACTTATTCTTCGGGTATGCGTACATACATTGCGATCGAGATCGATGGTGTGCTCTCCCCGTACGACGGGCCGCTGCCCGCCGGGCACGGCCTGCACGATGTGACGTCGGCTGCCTGGCAGGAGTGGGCCGCGATGGTCTACCCGCGCCCGCGCGGTCTGCGGCTCGCCCTGGATGCGGAGGTCGGCCGGGCCGTCGCGGACCTTCCGGCGGACATGGTCCTGGTCTCCTCGTACACCCCGGCCGAGCTGGATCCGCTGCTCCCCGCCCTGGGATGGGAGACGCTGCCGCCGATGGTGCCGCTGCGGCACACCTCGACCATCCACTACATGCGGGTAGAAGACCCGGCCGGTCCCCCGACGCGGCGGCCGGCCTGCACCGGCGGGCCGAGGAGATCGTCTCCTGGGCGCACACCCACAACCGCCCGGTGACATGGGCGCGCGCCCAGGACCATCACCGGGAGAAGATCCGCCCGGACCACCGCCCACCTCTCGACAGCCGGCCCGGTCCTCGCGCACGCCGTCGACCCGGCCGCCGGGATCACCGCCGCCGACCTCCAGGCGCCGCGGGAGTGGGCACGGCAGATGGAGGCGCTGCCGGAGCCCGCGCCGGTCGTGCCCCGCCGGTGCCGGGACTGCGGGGACCGGGGCACCACCGTGCTCAACGGCCGCCGGGTCGACCGGGTCCACAGCGCATGCGGCTCCTGCTGCGAGTGCTACTGCCCAGGGCCGACCGACAACGCGTTCCAGCCGTGCGGCAACCTGACGCAACAGCAGTGCCCCGGCTACCGCTGCTGCCGAGTGTGCACGGGATGCCACTGCCACGAGTAAGAGCAGGTCGGCCCCGATACGGGTCTGCGTGCGGGATCGGTGCGGCCAGCAGGTCCGGGACGGCTCCCAGGAGCTCGCCGGGCACCACCGGGCCGGTACCGGGCCGGTGGTGCTGTCGTTGACCGGGCATGAGTCGTAAGAAGCGTCAGAAGCGCCCGCAGGCCCGGATAAGCACGCGGCTTCGATGCAGCCGATGCCGCTGCTTCGCCCCGAAGGATCTCACGTCCAAGGCCGCTGAGAACTGGAACGGGAAGTAGGAGGGGGCCGTCTCGCCCTGTTCTTGTGTCCTGCCTGCCAGACCCCGCTGGAGAACGCGGCAGCCGCGGCGAACGAGGCCGAGCTGAACGCCGGTACTGCCGATCGCGGAAAGTTCATGCCGGACCCTGTTCTCTGCATCACCGTCACCCTGGAAGCCCCCGGGACGGTCCTGTACGGCCGTAACCACCTCAGCGCATCAGCGCCGCAGCGCCGCAGGACAGGCGGAGAACCTGTGTCTCGTCTCCCAACTGCCCACCGAGACCCCGTGTGTGCCGATCCCGGGTGGAGTGATGGTCTATCTGCCCGGCCAGCAGGCCGCCCCATAGGCCCGCGCCCGAACCCTCCGACGCGCGAGGAGGGACCGGCCGGCCGCCGATCCCCGAGGCGCTCCGCCCGTCCGCC
Organism: Streptomyces sp. NPDC007164; assembly: GCF_040634135.1. NCBI lineage: Bacteria > Bacillati > Actinomycetota > Actinomycetes > Kitasatosporales > Streptomycetaceae > Streptomyces > Streptomyces sp. NPDC007164. The sequence continues at coordinate 11,082 of NZ_JBEYFB010000094.1, read as the reverse complement.
CCCGCCCTCTCCATTTCGGTAGTCGGGCGGCAGAGGGGTGCACAGCAAGGGATCCCCGGCTGCGTGCGGCCGGCCGTCCCGTGCCCTCGGCGGCCGGGGCGATGACCGAGGCGCGGCGGGACGAGCTGGATGCGATCGATCCGAGGTGGTGCCCGGTATGGGACACCGGGTGGCAGCGCTGCTTCCGACTCGCCCAGCACCTCCTCCGGAACGGCGGGACCGTACCGCCGGCAGCCGGGAAGGTGATCGTGCAAGGAGAAGACCTCGGACGCTGGATCACCGCGCAACGGCACGGGTGGGAACAGTTGCTGCCCGCACAGCAATGGCTCCTGGAGAACGTGCTCGGCATCGAGGCGGTTGGGGACGAAGAACGCCCTGTACGGCGGACGCAGGACGACATGTGGGCGGTCAACCTCGCAGTGGCACGGCAGTTCCATGCCCGGGAAGGACACCTGCGAGTACCCCGCAAACACGTCGAACACCTGGAGAGTGCGGAGACCCCGGGCGGCCGCCAGACAGGCCCTGACGAGCCCGTGGTCGTCAAGCTCGGTGTGTGGCTCGACAACGTACGCAAACGCGCCACCAAGCTCGCCGAACAACGACGGACCGACCTCGACCACCTCGGCATGCGCTGGTAACAGTTGTGCCGCACTGTCTGCCAAGGGCCGAACGTCTCGCAGGGCAGTCCATCCCGTCGACGCGGCCTGTCCACGTTATCGCCCGGCCCGAGTATTTCGCCGCCGGTACCTCCCGGCGTGGAGGGGTTTGCCTGCTCCCGGTCTCAGCTCTGGTGCGGGACGGCGCCAGCTGGAGGGGCCCGGTTGCGCAGGCCCGCCCCACACTGAGGAGGATACGGGGCGGGGAGGGGATTTGAATGCGTTCAGAAATGCAGGATCCGGGGCAGACGCAGGCGCGCGTGAGGGACAGGTTCGGCGCGGTGCTGACGGCTTCGCTGTCGATGCTGTTCGTCGAGGCAGTGATCGGGACGATCGCGCTCTTCGTACGGGGGCTGACCCAGGTGAGCACGGGCCAGCCCTACAACGCGATGGGGCTGATCGTGATGGCTCCGTTTGTGGCGGCGGCCGAAGCTGTCCTCTGCGCCCTGCTGACGGTCGGCGTCGTGATGCCGCTCCTGGTCGTGGCCGGATGGCTCGGCCGCAGGCTCTCGGGGCGCGAGGCGTGGTGGTGGATCCCGGCGCTGGCAGCCGCCGCAACTGCCCTGCTCTTCTTGGCCGCGGTGGCACTCGGAGAAACCGGCCTCCTGGCGGGTCTCGGCGGGTGGCTCGCTGTGACGGCGGCGCTCGCCGCCCCGACGCTGGTCACTCGCAGGCTACTGCTGCCGGACCACCCGCAGCTCTCCGGTGGCGCGATGTTCGGGCGTGTGGCGTTGTACGAGACGCTCGCTGTCGTCACCGTCGGCACGCTCGCCAGCATCGGCCTGTACGCCGCCGGGATCGGGTAGGAGCCTCCGCAGCGGAGCGCGGAACGGGTCGCCGGGACATGGTCCGACGGGAAGGGCGGCACGCTCATCCTCACAGCAGACGGCAAAGCCACGGCGACCCGCATCGAAACGTTCGGCTTCGACCCCCGGGGGGGTGCCCCTATGTGTTTGGTCAAGGTCGAAGACCAGGAGGTTCGTGTGGTCGAGGGCGGGGGCCGAGCCGGAGGGGTGCGCATGGGCGATAGCCAGGTCACGATCAAACTCACGTGTGACGAGGCGCTGGTGCTGTCGCACTGGCTGGAGAAGCTCCAGATGACCGACCTCAGTCGCGTTGTCGACGATCCGGCGGTCTGGGCGCCGATCCATCGTATCGTCGGAACGCTGGACAAGGCACTTCCTGAACTGTTCGCCTCCAACTATGACCAACAACTTGAGGCCGCCCGACAGCGACTTCGACCGGAAGACTGACCGACCGGCCTGAACCATCACCTGGTCGCGGTGGGTTGGGGTTCGTAGAAGGTGCCGTCGCGGAGCATTGCAAAATGGACGTCTGAAGGACGTCTGCCCGGCGGCGGGCGAGGCAGGGCCTGGGTATGGTGCTTGCCCTGGGCGATCTTCTTGTCGTAGTAGGCCCGCGATGCGGGGTCGCCCAGGGCGGCGAACGCCGAGAGGAAGAAGGCCCGTTTGAGCTGTTTGTTTCCTCACCGGGATGGTTGTTCGCCGTGGATCGAGGAGTCCGAGCTCCGGGTCGCCGGGGCGAGTCCGGCGTAGGCGGCGAGGTGGCCAGCGGTCGGGAACGTACTGCCGTCGCCGACCTCGATCAGGATGCGGGCTCCCGTCCTGACGCCGACTCCCGGCATTGACGTCAGTCTCGAAAGAGGGTGGGCGTCCAGGATTTCCTCGATCCGGCCGGCCATCAGCTTGCGCTGGTCAAGGACGGCCGTGAGCGAGGCGGCGAGGCTCGGGACGATCAGTGCGGACGCCTCGGTCCCCGGAACGGTGACGGTCTGCTCGTCCAGGGCAGCGGAGATCTCCTCGGCCAGCCGCTCGGCCATTCTTGGTGCCTTCGGCCGCAGCAGCGTGACCAGCCGCCGACGGCCGGCCTTGCGTATCTGGGCCGGAGACCCGAACCGTTCCAGCAAGGCAAGGACAGCCGGGTGTTGCAAGCGCGGCCCCAGCACCCTTTCCGGAGACGGGTGGATCTGGGTCAGCAGGCCGTGCAGCCGGTTCGTGACCCGGGTGGCCTCGTCGGCAAGGTCGTCGTCGAACCCGACGATCATCTCCAGCTCGGCGATCGTCTCGTCCCCACCGTCGATCGCCCGCAGCGTGTGCGGCATCGCGCGGGCCGCGTCGGCGATGATGAACGCATCCTTCGCGTCGGTCTTGGCCTCGCCCGGGTAGAGGTCGGCGATCCGCCGCATCGTCAGCCCAGGCAGGTAGGCAACCGGGCAGCCCACATCCCGGGCAACGGCCAGAGGTAGGGCCCCGATCCAGGCCGGCTGGTCGACCACGACCAGCACCGTTCCGTGCTTGGCCTGAAGCTTCGCGAACAGCTCGCGGAGCTTGGGCTCGGTGTTGGGCAGGCGCTTGTCGAACGCCTTCTTTCCGGCCGGAGTGATGGCGGTGGCGCGATGTTCGCCCTTGCCGACGTCCAGGCCGAGGAAGACGTCGATGTCGCTGGTGTCGATCACGTGCAGGCCCCTCCATCACGCGTTCGTCCGGCCTTGCCTCGGAACCGAGCTGCCACACCCACGTTACGGAGAGCTCTTCCGGCTCGGTGAAGTCGGTGCTCAAGCCCCTCATCAGCGGTCCGTCGATGCCTCCGGGGCCGGTGATACCACCGCCCGGATCATCAACCGCAACAAAGGGGAAGTCATGCCGACCCCGAAGGCCGGAGGCCCCATCGCGGAGCCACGAAAAAGGTAACGGGGGGCTGGATTTGGAATCCGTGAACCCATGCATTCCAAATCCAAAAGTGCGTCAAAAACCGGGCCAGCTCTCTTATGGAATCAGCATGGATCCCCACTCAATCTCGCCCGATAAACACGAAAGTCCCCTCCGTGTAGAGGGGACTTTCGGTGCGCGACGACCGAGGAGGTGAGTGGTGACCTCTCAGCCGACGCGATCTCTCAGCACGAAGTGCGCGTGATGGTGATCGTGAGCGAGTTGTTGAACTTGTACCAGCCAGCCGTCCTGGACTCCTCGGGGTCCAAGGCGCCGACCTTGAAATAGTACTTGCACCCCTTCGGCACTTCGAATGCGTCCACGTCCACGTCCCCGCCGCCCTTGTGGGCGCCTGGTTTGACGGTCTTGATCTCCTTGGGACAGGACGATCCAAGCGGCGCCGTCTTGGCAGCGCATGTCCAGTTCAGCGAAACACGAACCGAGCGGCCACTGTCGTTCTGCACCTCCCCACACGGCCAGGCCCAACTGCATCCGTCAAGGATGCCCACTCGGCCGTCGTCGGGTGGAGCCGCACTGAAAGCATTCGAGGCGGTGGCAGCCCCGGTAAGGCCGGCGGATACCGCCAGCGCCCCGGTCGCGGCGAGCATGCCAAACGTGTACTTACGCATAAGAGGCTCCCCTCATAGATGTCGGTCCGGACCAGCATCCGGGCGGACGCACTATGGGGGAACCTCTTACAACACAGGCCGAAAAGCCTTGACATGCCAGGTTGGGCCCACTCAACGAGTTGACCGGCGCCTGAACACCGCATTCCCACCAGGTGCCGATGCCCCCCGCTCTACCGCTCGCCAGCACCGTGATCCACACCGAAGCGACGACTCCCGCAGTGGCTCGACGCCGTCCGCGAGGACGACCTGCCCAGCCTCCACACCCTTGCCGCGGGCATCGGCCGAGACCCCGACGCGGTCATCGCCGGCCTGACGATGCCCTGGAACTCGGAGTTGTCGAAGGCCACGTGAACCGGATCAAGATGCTCAAGCGCCAGATGTTCAGCCGTGCAGGCTTCGCCCTCCTTCGTAAACGGGTCCGGCTCGCCCCGTAGTCATGTTGTCAGTCCCTTATCCGAGGATCCGGGCGTCACACAAAGGGAGATCAGCATGAGCACCTGGGATACTGGTCCCTTCGACAACGACACAGCTGCGGACTTCGCCAATGCTCTCAACGACGCCGAGCCCGAGACGCGCGAAGCTCTGATCCGAGGCGTCCTCATCCGGACGATCGATGCCACCGGCTATCTCACGGAAGCAGAAGAGGCGGTGGCCGCCGCTGCACTCATCGCGGCGCAATGCCCGGGAGGCAAACCCGTCGACATGTCCTACGTCCGGAAACACCTATGCCCGTGTTCCCTTCCGGCCTACGGGCACTCGCCGACGAAGCCCTCGCCCGCATCGCCAGCGACGAGGACGGGCCAGCCTCAAACTGGGTCGAACCGGAGGACTGGAAGCAGTGGCGAGCCATACTCACCCGCCTTCGCGCCGTATTTGCCCCGCCACCCCCTTCCATCGCTCTTTTCGATATCCAGCCATAACGGAGTGGCTTTGTTCTCGACTCGCGTCAGCAGCTGTTCACCGTTGTGGGAGGCACCCGGCGACGGCGCCGCCGCTACGGACCACCTGCCCCCCGTAGCCAGCGCTTTTGCCCCGCCCCTCCGGAAGCCGCAGGCGACCGATCTCGTATACGCCCCGAGCTGCTACTCAAAGCCGGGTTCTGGCTCACTTTCCGTAAAGCGGTAACTGATCGTCACCTAGCAGATGTCTTCGAGGCGGCCCAAGTACCGACCACTCCTCCCAAGGCCGGACCGGCCCGTATCGCGATGGCGACGGGGACAGAGAGCGAGAGGTCCCAGATGACCAGGGCGGTGATCAGCACCCCCAGCCACAGCGTTTGCAGCGCCGCAGCAGTAGTCACCTTGCGTCGTGTACTCCACTCACGCATTGTCAACGTCGGTCGCATCCGTTCCCCTTCGTATCCATCTGCGCTTCGACACGCATCCTGGCACTCGCGCGACATCCACGACCAGAATCTGGATGCTCGTGGTGCTCGGCCAGATTGTTATGCAAGGAGGACTCGCTTGCGGAGGAGCCGCCCCCCTCTCCATTTCGGCAGTTCGTGCGAGGGATCGCGCAAGGGATCCCGGCCCGAGGATCCGACTGCCGTTCCGTGCGAGCAACTGCTCGGCCGGCAGCAGCTACGAGCACGGGCGCGGTGCCGGCTCTGTGCCCCTGGTCGTGCTCGTCCCTGGTTCGGTGCCGAGCGGCCCTTTCGACCGGGGAGCCCGCCTGTGTGTACGAAGACCAGGCCCCCGCCTGATCACGCGACGGGGAGCACCGACGTCAGGTGTTCGTGAGCAGCGCCGAAGCGGCCGTCTCCGTGGCTACACCCGTTTCGCCCCTGAGCCCTGCGGCAGCGAACGCCTGGCCCTGTCATGGGGAGAACCGGCACGGTCCATCTGCCTCCAGGACGGGAAGATCACCGGGCACAGCGTGGCAAGCAGATACACACCGCCAACCGCCAGCAGCGCGGAAGTCAAGCCGACCGAATCCACGAGGAAGCCCGCGGCCAGTCCGCCCAGCGGAGTGACCAGCTGCACCGAGGCCGTTGTCACGCTCAGCACGCGGCTGCGCAGGTCCTCCGGCACCGTCTCATACGTCACGGTGGCCATGATGGGGTTGAGTACACCGAAGGCGAGACCCTCTACCGCCATGGTCACGGCCAACGGTGTGAAGGTATCGGTGAAGGCGGCCACCACGAAGCGCGGCAGGCCCCCGATGAGAAAGGCGATCGTGAACACTGGCCACCGCCGAAAGCGGCTGCCCACCGCCCCATAGACCAGCGCCCCCGTGAGAGCGCAAACCCCGAACACCGTGTTCAGCAGACCGAGATCGACGGCACCATCAAGGTCCTCACGAGCGTCCACGGGCAGGAGCACAGCACTCCACCCCTGGTCGAGGCCCCTGGTGACCAGCGTCATCAAGCACAGGCCCAGCAGCAGCGGCGTGGCCGCCACGAAGCGATATCCATCCGTGAGTTCACGACGGTAGGCATGCAGCGACATCGGCTCGCACCGCCGTTGGGCCCGCGCCTCGGGCAGGCCGCGCACTCCGAACGCGAACAGTGGCGCAGCCACGGCGAAGGTTGCGGCATCCACCAACAGGACGTTCTCGGCTCCGAGTACGGCGATCAGCACACCTCCGAGAGCGGATGCCATCAGCGCCGCACCGCGTGCCGCTCCGTCGTACAGCCCGGCAGCCCTGGTCAGTGGCATTCCGGCGCGTTCGGCAAGCGTGGGCAACAGCACGCCGCGAGCGGTTGCACCCGGCGCACGGAACATGCCTGTCAGCGCCATCAGCACGCACAGCATCCAGAACTGCAGGTTGCCGGCGAACTGCAGCAGCGGGATCGCCGCAACGGCAACTCCGCAGGCGAGATCCGAGGCGACACTGACCCGCCGTCGCCCCATCCGGTCGATGACCGGACCGGCGACGAGCGCGGCGAGCACTGCGGGCAGCAGTGTGCAGAACGCGACGATCCCCGCCCTGGCGGCGCTGCCCGTGCTTTGCAGCACGAACCACGGCACGCCCATGTATGTGAGGCAATTCCCTGCGATCGAAACGAGGTTGGCGGCAAGAACCGTTGCCAGAGGCCGGCGATCAACCGTCCCGAAGATTTCGGACACTACGGTGGTCTCCCATAGGGGAAGCGCCCACCGTGAACGAAGTAGGTCAGCCGGTGGGCGAAGCGAAGTGGTCAGCGTCTGGCGCGCATGGCGAGGCGCACCGCGGTGCGGTGTTCACAAGCAGCGCCTCCAACACTTCGCCGGGATGACCACCCGGCACCTCCACGCATTGTGACGTCGGGTACCGGCCCTCCGCAACGTCGATCCGCCGCAATGAGCGAGCTCGCATCGGGAATTGAAGCCTCCAAACAGGTCGGAAAGCTGGAGAGAGAGTAGCGGCCGAGCATGTTGATGGGGTGCCGTACGACTGGCGAGAGACGAGCCATGTCCTCGTAGCGTTCGTAGAGCTGCCCCGATCGGTCCTCCCCCGGCCCCGTCACGTCAGCGACGACAAGTATTCGGACCAGTTCTCGCCTGCGAGCGTGGCCCAGCGTTCGGCAGTCTTGGGGTGGATGCCCGAGCAGGTCGGCGATGACCATGGGCGGCAGGTCGGCCAGGGCGTCCATCATGGCGGTGTTCCGAGCTGCACGGGCGGGCAGACCGTGGTGTCTCAGCGTGTCGGCGAGGCCGAGGGGATCACGCGGGCGTCCGGGGTTTGGCCGGGCAAGAGGTACCTCCGTCCGGCCGTGGTGCTGTGCCGGGGCGTGCTGTGTCTGAGTTGATCGTCGATGAGACGGGCGAGCTTCGGCGGGAGCACGAAGGGGTGTTGGTTGACCGCCAAGCAGGTGTGCTCCTGGTCGCTGCTGATGTGGTCCTCGGTGAGCTCGACGATGCGAGTCAAGGGAAGGGCGTAGAGACGGACGAGAGCAGCCGCGACACGGACGTCCAGGGGTAGCGCGGTGTCGTTCAAGCAGCGCGACAGCTCTTTGCGGGCCTCGTCCTCGGCTTGGAAGTGGCCGGGGAGTTGCGAGGCTGGGCGATCGATGACCAGACCGGGCGGGCAGAGGCGTCGTGCGGTACTCCAACGGAGGAAGGGGACGGAGCGGGAGCGCAGAGATGGCCTGTCGGTCGCCCAGGTGTCCAGATGCGGCTGCTGGAGCCGGCGGAGGCTCAGGGGCTGGGAGTCGAGCCAATTCAGGAAGTCGATGGCGGCAAGCACGTTTGCTGCAGTCGCCCTTGTGCGCGGCGGAGGTGCAGCGGCCGCGGGCTGAGCGTTGGCGGGCGTCGCGGATGATGTGCCACTCGGCGAACGGACGGATGAGATTGGCGTGCCGCGCTGGGAGCCTGGCCACGGTCCGCGCGATGAGGATCTTTCGCCCTGTACAGCCGCAGCAACTCGGTCATCGCCGTGTCCGCGACCACTGTGTGCTCGGTGAAGTAGCTACGTAGGTGCAGGTAGTTGCGCTGTGCTTCTTCCTCGGTGGTGGCGTTCCGGTCCGCCGTTGCGAGCAGTAGTTCGAAGCAGCAGTTCTCGACCAGTTCGGCTTCGGGGTCTTTCGAAAGATTCCCCTTCGCGATGGTGGCTCGCCAGGAAGAGTCTCTGATGGTGCTCCGTCCTGTTGCGGTGCCTGACATCCCGTCCAGCCCGCCGACCTGCTGACCTACTGACCCACTGACCGCAGCGGGACGGCACTGGCCGGGCCGTCGCAGGTCAGGTGCTGCCCCGCCGGTCGGGCCCGGAGGTGTGATCCCTGCTCTCTCCCGTTCTCCCGTTCCCCCGTACATGACGGCCACCGGGCCGCGGACGCCGTGGAGCCAGCAGCGTCGAGGGCCTCAGTGTGGATCGGCGCGGATCGGTGTGACTCGGTGCCCGGTCAGACGATGACGGGGACGGCCTCGGCACGGTTGGTGGCCCAGTTGGTGACGATGGGCTTTTCGACGGTGGCGGGGTCGGGGAGCTTGAGCTCGGCGGGGTTCGGGTCGTCCTCGGTGGTGGCAATGATGACGTTCCCGAACTCAGTACCGCCTTCGCCGTCGGTGGTCTTGGGGTTGATACCGGTGTACGCGACGGCGGAGCCGGAGAGCTTGATGGGGTCTTCGCCGCCCTGCCCGACAGGGGAGGCGACACCGTCGGCGCCGGAGCCGAAGGAAACGCTGGGCGTGTTGACGTCCAGGTAGCAGGTGATGCCGGGCTTGGCCTTGGCGGTGACGAGGTAGTAGCCGCCGGCCTGGGACTCCGAGGTGACCGTGAAGCTGAGGTCGTTGGTGCCGCAGGACTGTCCGTAGCCGTCCTTCTTGCCGTCGCCGGAGTCGGTCTTGTCGGTCGAGCCGCCGGTGGAGGAGCCGTTGGAGGAGCCGTTGGCCCCGGAGCCGCTGGCGGAGGGCTTGTCGCTGGAGGAGCCGTCGCTCCCGCCGCTGCTCGCGGAGGCGGCGGCGGAGGGACCGGCGGCATCCGCGGCGTCTTCGGGGTCGCAGGCCGTGGTGGTGGCGGCGAGGGCCGTGATGGCTGCGGCGGCCAGGACGAGACGGGTGGAACGGGCGGCGAGACGCGAGCGCATCGTGAACTCCAGCGGCTGTTGGTTGCGGTCTTTCCTGCTGACACCGATGACACTAGGGCTGATTCGATCCTGAAGTGATCTCGTGAATGTCCGGGTCCTGTCTCAGTGATCTTCGTGCGGCAGCAGCGTTCGTCGTCGGCACGCGGCCGACCGAGGCAGGAGCGGTACGCGAACGCATTAACTGCCGCCGCCGACCGGGGAGTTGACTGTCTAGGTGGATACTCGGACATAATTCGCAGGCGTGCAGTCATGGAATGAACCTATTCTGCTCCTCATGACCGATTGGAAGAGCGTCGAGGCCGCTGACTGTGCCGTGCCCGCTGACCGGCACATGGACGACCTCGTTCGCGAGCTGTCCCGTGCCCTCGCGGATCCCGATCCGCAGGTCCGGGACGGCGCGCCCTACACCGTCCTCGCGACCTGGATCGCCCGCGGGACGATCGCGGCGTCCCGGCGGCTGGAGCTGGGGGACGAGATGGCCGCCCGGTTCACCGACCCGCGGGTCGAGGCCCGCACCTTCGCGCCGCTCGTGCTCGACATGCTGGTGGAAGCGGGGGACTTCAAGCCCGGCTGGGTGGACGCGTTCGAGCGCTGGTACCCGGTGGAGCGGGATCTACGCGGCCACGACGAGAGGCTCGGCTGGCTGCACGCGGTGGCGCACGGCGCGGACCTGCTCGCCGGCTTCGGCTGCCATCCCCGGGTGGCGCCGGTTCGGATGCTGGACCTTGCCGCCGCTCGGCTGATGGTGCCCACCGATCACGTCTACGACCAGTTGGAGGACGACCGCCTGGCACGCTCGATCGCCCGGGTCCTCACCCGCACGGACCTGAGCGAACGCGACGCCGTCCGCTGGCTGGATCCGATTGCCGACCGTTTCGGTGCCGCCCGGATCAGCACGCCGGTGCCCGCTCACCTCAGCAACTGCCTGCGCACCCTGCGCCTGCTCTACATACTCGCCGACCGAGGCGTACGCCCCGCCGGCGAACTGCCCGCGCAACCCCTCCATCACCGCGACGCGGTCAAGTCCGCGCTCGCCGCCGCTCTCGACCGGATCGTCAGACGCTGACCGACCACACCCCGGCCCGGCGTCCGGGCGGACCGGTGCGCACACCCGCGCCAGGCGGATCGAAGGCCTGCTCGCCGGACACCGGGTCGGTACGGTCTGGCCGGGCGTGGTGCTCGCCGTTGACCAGGTGATCGGTCAGATCGCCGTCGGAGGCATCCTCCCGAAGCCGCACCTGCGCCCCAACGGGTTCAGCCCGTACGGCGTGGCCCACTCCTCGATCCTTCTCGACGGGAGCTGGCGCGACGGGCTGCCGGGGAGCGGATCCTCGGCGACTGAGAACGTTCAAGTGACGGTATATGAAGGCCACTTGCCAGCCTCCGCAAAGACGATTCGAGGGCGGGCGCGCCGCGTTTCACCCGGCCTCGGGGGCGGCCCCGCCAGCAGTACGACACCCAGCAGACCCGCCCGGGACCGCACGCTCATCGGGCCTGTCGTACTCGGCATCATCCTGCTCATCCTGGTCCTGCTGCTGCGCTCACTGCTCGTCCCGGTCCTG
>NZ_JBEYFB010000093.1:0-13733 GCF_040634135.1 Streptomyces sp. NPDC007164 | reverse complement strand
CAACCCCCGCACCCCGCCACCCCGTTGGCAAGAAACACAACAGAACGGACACGACTCCGCAGGCCACGCCAAAGTCAAACCTTTAAATACAAGCTCAGACCATAAAGAGCAAGCTGAGAACCGATCCGGGTTCCGGACGGTCTTCCCGGCCCGTGAATGATCTTGCTCGGGCAAAGGACCGTTTATGAGAAACACCGCCCGAGACGGTCATCTTGCACAGCGAAGGCGGAAGTCCCCGACGCGCGGATCGGGGACTTCACCAAAAGCCGCCGGAGGGATCCTGTTGCGGCCCCGGGGTGCCGGTGCCGTTTACGCGGCGGAGGTGAGTTCGGCGCGGCCGAACAACAGCGCGTGGCCGGTGGGGAGCTGGTGGAGGATGCGGGTGATGAGGTCAGGGCCGGCGTGGGCGGCGACGGCCGCGAAGACGGAGCCGGTGTCCCAGCGGGTGGCGGCCAGGGATGCGCCGGAGCGGGCGGCGAGGTCCTTGACGAAGGCCCAGCCGGTCAGCGGCTGGGTGTCGGGGATCTGTGCGGTCAGGACACGTGCGGCTTCCAGGGGCAGGCAGGCGGCAAGGTCGACGCGTTCGTCGCCGGTCAGCTGGCGTCCCAGCCCCGCGAGAACCAGGCGGACGGCTTCCTCGGCTCTCTCGCGGGTGGGGTAGGCGCCTTCGTGGCGGACCTTCTCCAGCATCTGCTCATACGCCGTCGAGTACGGCTGCTGGTGCTCAGCCGGTACGATTCTCGCGGGCGCGCTTGAGGCGGTAGCTCAGTGAGCTGGTGGTGGTGCCCAGCGCGTGGGCCAGTGCCTTCTGCTCGACTCCCGCGTCGACCAGCGCGAGCAGAGCTCCGGCGGGCGGGTTGCCGCGCTGGTGGGACAGGGCGCGCGGCGAGTTCGGCGTCCGTGGGCGGCCGGCCGGCCGCGGCGACGGTCCAGAGCATGCCGAGCTCATCGAGGGCGGCCCGGCGTTCGGGCAGCAGCGTGCGCGTACGTCCGGCGCGGTCCCGGACGCTGCCGGCGTGGAGGGCTCGTTGGTAGGCGATGAAGTCGCCGAGGTTGTAGCCCTCGGGTTCAATGAAGGTGACGGGGACGCGGAGGTCGCCGTGGCGTTCGCGGTATCGGTGGCAGGCGGCGAGTCCGTCGGCGAAGCGGGCTTCATGCAGGTCCCAGATCATGCCGAGTTCGTCCAGGGCCTGGACGACGTCGGTGTGGACGTTGCCGTGTGCGTAGCGGCTGCGGCGGATCTTGAGGGTGTTGCCGAGCGGGTAGCCGTCCTGGGTCACGTGGTCGCGGGGAACGCGGAGGTGCCCGTGGTAGGCGCGGGCGTGGGCGATGAGCTGCTCGTTGGCCTGGTCGCGGGTGTCCCAGACCATGCCGAGTTCTTCGAGTGCGTCGATCCGTTCCTGCGCGAGCTGGCCCTTGGCGTAGGTGCGGCGCAGCACGTTGATCCGGCTGCCGAGCGGGTAGCCGTCGCTGGTCCGGTGGGCCTGGGGAACGGCGAGATGGCCGTGGTGGTCGCGGTAGGTGCGGACGTGGGCGAGGGCCTGCTGTTCGGTGTCCCAGATCATGCCGAGCCGGTCCAGGGCGGTGATGCGGTCGGCAGGCATCCAGCCCTTGCGGTGGTGCTGGCGGGCATTGATGATCCACTGGACCAGCCGGTGGCCGCTGTCGGTGACGTGCTCGGCGGGGACATCGAGGTGATCGTGCTGTTCGCGGTAGGTGGTGGCGTGGCCGTATCCCTCCCACCAGAGGGAGGTGACCTGGCGGACCATCAGCAGTCGTACCTGGGCGAGCAGCCGGTCGGCGGTTCCGGCCGGGAGCTCCACGGTGATCTTCGCCGGGAGTGGCGACTTCGATCCCGAGCTGGACGCGCCGGCCCTCGATGTATGGCCCAACCTCCGGCTAGCCGGCTGAACCGCCGCTGCACGTTGCGCACCACCACGGCGCCCCCGATCCAGGGAGGGCGCCGTCGTCGTTCCCGGCCGGGACGGAGCAGCATCGGTAGCACCAGGGGAACCGTCTTGTTCTAGTTCTCCAGAACAAGCGGGAGGACGGTCGACCGCCGTCTGCTGCTTGCAGCAAGGGCCTCGGGCAGCGTGCAGCAGCTGGCCGTGCTGCACCGGCCGGGGCCGGCCTACTACCCGTGCAGCACCCGTGTGCCGCCTGACCCATGCAAATGCTGCGCTGCACACACGAGACCACCGTGTTGCAACCCGACGGCCGCCACCAGGACCACGAGCAGCACCCCACCGACGACGGCCGCCCACCCCCGCTACCCATCGAGCAGCACCCGCTGCACACCACGGCGAGCAGCACGACCAGGAGCAGCGGCATCCCGTTGCCGCAGGCCCTCGCCTCACACCCTCACAGCGGGCCTCGCCCACCTGGGGAATCAGGCTGTGTGCCACATAGGAGCAGCCGGGATAGTCGGGTTACAGGATGGTGCCGGACAGGGCGTAGCCGCGGGCGGCGAGGCCGTTGTCGAGGGTCTCGCCGATCTGTTCGCACAGCGGGGCCAGGACGTCGGCGGCCGCGGTGTCGGACAGGTAGGCCGGGGCGACTTCGAGCATCAGCTCCCCGAGCTGGTGGGTGGTGGCGGCGAGGTCGTCGACGACGCGTCCCGGTTCGGCGAACGCGGAATCCGCCGGCGGACCGGCGGGCGGCGGGAGCGGCGCGGCGCGGACGTCGCGGACGGCCTGGCGGACCACGGCGCGCACGGTGGGCTCCATCGAGGGCCTGGTGGCCGCTGTGGGCGAGCGCGGCGAGTCGGCAGGTGATCAACCGCCGCGACGGTATCCGTGCGGCCTGATATGGCGATCAAGGACCGCTGGGACAGTCCGTAGTCGAGCGCAGCCGCGGCGGCCGGGTCGCTGTCTCGCACGCGAGACGGATCGGGGCTGGTGGCGACGGCGTCGTGGATCGCGGCCAGCCGTGGGCGACGTCGAGCAGGGGGTACGCCTGGGCACGGCTGATGCCGAACTCCGTGGCGCAGTAGACCCCCCCACGAGCCGTAGCCGAGTGGTGCCCAGACGCGTGCGGAGACACCGGCGCGATCCCTGCCTCACACCCTCACAGCCTCATAGCTCACCCGCTTTCACCTGGGGAAAGGCCCTGTGAGGCTCATAGACCTCACAGGGCAGGACTGTGCGTGACACCGGTGCCGGTGTTCGCGGATCAAGTCGTCTCGCCTACGGTCACCTTCATGAGCAGCGACGGCGTAGTGGTGGATGAGGCGGTCCGTGCGGCGTGGGACACCTACCGGGTCCTGGAGAAGCGGACGCCCGCCAAGGAGCGCCAGGAGGCGCAGCAGCGAGTAAAGGCCGTGATCGACTCTGTCGGGCGTGAGGAAGTCTCCCGGGGCACGGTGTTCCTGGTGGGGGTGCTGACCGGGTACTTGATCGCTGAGCCGCCCGGGGGCGGGGAGCAGCTCGATCCGCTCAATGACCTCATCCCTGCTGTGATCCGTCGGCTGCCCTCCTTTGAGATGGCCGACCCGGAGCAGGTGCCGATGGTGACCGGAGTCCTCATGGCCGCCGCCATGGGCATGGACACCGTGGCCTGGCGCGACCGGTTCGGGACGATCGAGCCGACGGAGGCCATGGTCCACGGCTTCGTGCTGTGGCTGCTCGCGGACCTCTTCGACTCCCTGGTCGACAAGCCGGGAACCATCGACGAGCTGATGCGCGAGACCTTCGGGATCATGGGCACCTCGGACGGCTGATGTAGAACGAACGGTGATCGGCGTGTGGCGCCGCCACCGTCGCGGGTTGTCGACCTCAGATGAGCCGTAGCCGAGCGGTGCCCAGACGCGGGCGGCGTGAGCGGCGCGGACCCGGGCGGCGAGCAGCGCGACAGAGCGCCGGACGTCGTCAATCGCCGCGCGCAGCCCGGTCGTCATCTTGCGGGCCTCCGTCGTGGTCAGCGCCGGCCGGGCCGGTTCGGCGACGTCGTCCTGGTCCTCGTTGTGCTCGCCCATGACTCCATCGTCCTCCGGGTCGGTGGGTGGCCCCAGGACGTGCGAAAGCACCGACGCGAGCTCCGCCTCACAGGCTCGCAGCCTCATAGATCAGCGCGTCTACCTGGGAAAACGCACTGTGATTCTCATAGAGCCTCACAGCGTGGCACCTGCTCGCCGCGGTTCACTCAGTGCGAAACTGCGTCTCGCCGCCGACGGCGGGCAGCTGTTTGATGACGGCCATCCCTCCGAGGGATGATCTCGGGCTGCTAGCGGGGCGAAATGCCGGAACAGCTCGTTGGGTGGGCATGGGACGAGCATCGCGAGTGCGGGCAGCGGGACGGGTGCAGCGTACGGCTGATGAGGCGGCGCCGGCGGAGTTGCTGGGGAGGGTGGGAGTTCACCCAGCCGGGGATCGGGGCGGAGATGGCTCATGCTGTCGCGTTCCGGTACCGGCTTGAGCCGGCCTGTGGTGTGCGCGCGGCCCGAGAACCGGTCACACCAGCCCTTTGACATGCGCCTTCAAAATGGCGGCAATGATCGAAGACACTCGCCAGCCGGCTTTCGATAGGAGCCGTGCCTCGGACAACGGCACGGTCAGCGAGAAGGCATAGCTGTGCCGGGGTGATTCCGGCAAGGTCGCGGAAGTCGCGGTTCATGTGTGCCTGGTCGTGGTATCCACACACAGTGGCCCGGTCAGCCAGTGACCTGCAGGCGCCAGTCGGTAAAGTGAGCGCCCGTTGAAACCGCAGTATCCGGCTGGCGGTGCGCGGCGGCAGTCCGATCTGCTCGCGGAAGAGCGTCTGGAGCCACCGGCTTCCACGGCCCGTGGCAGCGGCCAATTCTTTGGCGGATACTTGTCCGTGGCTAGCGCACAGTCGGCTCCACGCCTGGGCAACAACTGGCGAGGGCAGCGGCGGGCCTTCCATCCGCCGCGCCATGGCGTTGTCAATGACCGCCCAGCGACTTTCCCAATCCGGCATCGCCATGAGCTGCTCGGTGAGCCTGGCCGACCACCCAGCGCCTAGCACCTCATCAGGGTGCAGGTGAGTGTTGGTCAGGTGGTGCAGCGGCAGCCCCAGGCACTGGTACGCGCCGAGCGGAGTGAATTCCACCTCGACCGACTCCGCTACGCCCGTGTAGCCCCCACTCACCGACGACGTCCGCAGGCCAGCGAGCATCGCATGCCACGCTGTCCGCTCCGCCGGAGCGCTCTGGGCCTCGTGGAACAGAACCAAGGGATCTCCCCAGCCCAGAATCAAAGTCACCGTGGCCGAGGGAAGTGTGAGCCTCACTGGTCCCGGCCCCGCAGTGCGATGCCCTCGATACATCACCACCTGAGCCCGTAATCGCTCGGGAGGGCGACGCTCCGCATATTCGCCCCTGGTCCTCGATTCCATGGCCGTACCAACTTCCTGCCGCGACCCCGTACCAGTGCGCGCCATTTGTCTCGCATGGAGAGAGTACGCCTTTGTACAAGACGACCGCCCAGGCTCCGCAGCAATCTGGACACACCCCGCGGTGCCCGTCATCTTGACGCGGGCACCGCGCCGGAACGGGCACCACCCATCGATCACGTATCAAGATCAAGGAGAGAGTGTTCATGCGCATTCGAAAAGTCCTCATGGGACTTGCCCTCGGGGCCACGGCTGGCCTAGGCCTCGTGGCGGCACCTGCTCAGGCAGCCCCTGCTGCTCCCTCAGCCAGTATTTCCGCAGCTTCTTGGCACTATCTCGACAACTACCCCACCCGCTTTATCTGCGAAGACGCTGCTGCCCAGGTCCGGGCGCAGAATGGTGTACCAACGCAGTGTCGCGGTCCGTATGCGGGCGGTGCTTTTCACCTCTACTACTGGGGATAGAAGGCACCCTGGTGAAACCAGGCAGTCATCAAGGGCGCCTATCTACGCGTCGCTGAACCGCGCCTACAAGGGCTGGACCAATCGCTCCAGTTGGCGTGCTCTCCGCGCGAGGAAGTGGGTGGGTACCAGGCGGTGCTTCTGGCCGCGGTGGTGTGCCGACCTTGCCTTGATGGCCTCACGACGTTCTGCGTCCGGTGCTCGGGCGTGGCGCTGAGGTGGCATAGGGAGTGTGGTGGTGAGGGCGGGCCGTGCCCCTGTTCGCCCTCACCACGGAGGGGGCCGGTTTCTGAAACCGGCCCCCCTTTCCCATTTCTACGAGAAGAAATGGTGGAGTGTTCCGGTGGTTTGAATGAACGTGTTGGTGGCAGCGGTTGAGCGTCCGCACCGTGCTCGACCGACGCCCGGACCGCGGCCACCGCCTTGGACAGATTCTGGCTGCGGGTCAGGGGCCGGTTGTGGGCGGCCTTGTAGCCGGTGATCACTGCCGGGTCGGCGTCCGGGCCGTTGTCGTCGAGGCCGACGAAGCCCAGGTCGGCGATGGCGCCGATCCCGGCCGCGCGAAGATGAGCGGTGAGTTTGTCCTGCCAGCAGGCAGTGATCTCCGAGGTGCGTCCGGGCCTGGCCGCCGAGACCCACAGCAGGCAGCCCCGGCCGTCGGTGAGCGCGATCACGAGCAGGCCGTGGCATTCATGCTTGCCAGGAGCTGGCCATGGCGCTGTGCGGGTTCAGGTGGGCGGAGGGAGAAGGCGGCGTGTGAGCCGCACTGCCGCGAGTGCTGGCGGGAGGTTCAGCTCGGTGCCGACCGCCCTCGCCCCACGTGGTGAGCCCGGCGCGGATCCGCGCTGCCGGTCCGGGTGGCTATGGCCGTGACTACGATGCGGACCGCCACGGCCCCGGCAGTTGCGATGCCGGGGCCGTGGCGTTGCCAGCGGGTGGCTATCCGAGCCAGACGATGTTCAGCACGGTCAGCCGGTGCAGCGGCCGGTTGATCCAGTAGGTGAGGGAAAGCTGGCCGACGGACGCGTAGCGCACGTCCTCGCCCTCGAGGTCCTCCGCGTTCCACTGCCGGAACCCCCGCGGGTCGGCGGCGGCGGCGCCCAGGACGTCCCACACGGTGTCGGCGTGGGCGAGTGCGTTGAGGACGGCGACGGCGTCCGTGTCGGTGCCGGGGGCGGGCTCGGTCGGGAACTGGGCGTCGAAGTAGCGGGGGTGGTCATAGACCTCTGCGGCGTACGGGGTGAGGTCTGCGGGGTGGAGGTCGAGGCGGCGGGCGAGTTCGAGGACGACGTGCAGGGGCTGGTTGGGCAGGTGGTCCAGGGAGATGTCGTGTTCGTGGACGCCGAGGAGGTCGGCGAGCTCCCACGCGGACATGCCCGCGTTGTGTTGGCGGCGGCGTAGTTCCTCGCCCCAGCCGCGGGGTTTGTAGCGCGGGGGCTTATAGGGGCCGGGGCCGGTCACAGGACGGCGCCCTGGTCGCTGAGGATCTCCACGTCGAGGCGGCGCGCGGCCATCCAGTCGGTGAGCGGGGCGGGGCCGCCGCCGAGCTGTGTGCCCTGGCAGGAGCCGCGGTGGAGCCAGAGCGGATCGACGCCGATACGGCGGCAGGTGCGCAGCACCACCTCGGTCAGGGCCCGGTCGGAGGCTTCGAGCTCGGGGTTCTTCGGGTCGGCGAACAAGCGGCGGCGGGTGCCGGCGCCGTCGGCGCGGCGGTGGGCGAGGTGGGCGGCGATGATGTCGACCGCGTACGGCGGGAGCAGGGTCTTGCCGGTGGTGTGGGCGTAGCTGGGGCACTCGTCGTCGTCGCGGCGGTCGAGCTGGTGGGCCCAGTCGGCGCGGAGGTAGACGGCGTGGTCGGCGAAGGTCGGCAGGTACAGGTAGCGGCCCGCCTCGTCGATGTTGCGGCACAGCAGGTGGGCGAACCGGTCGGGGGCGGCGGTCAGGTGCAGGGAGAGCACGGTGACGGCGGCGGCGTGGGTGGAGACGGTGGCGCGCAGGGCGCGGCAGGTGAGCAGGGCGGCCTGGATGGCACGGAGGCGGATGAGGGCGAGGCGTCCGCTGGCGGCGGTGCCGAGGCGTTCGTCGCGCAGGTAGGCGTTCAGCTTGCGCTGGAGCTCGCCGGGGGTGCGGCCGGGGGTGAGCGCGTGGCGGTGGCGGCGTACGAACTCGTCGGTGCGTTGTGCTTCGGCGCGGTAGGTGATGTTGAGCTGGTCGAAGGTGTCTCCGGCGAGGCGGCGGCGACAGGTGGCGAGGAAGAGGGGGAAGTCGGCGGTCGGTAGGGCCGGCCAGTCGGCGTCGGTGTCGGCGTGCCCGTCGGGGTTCAGCGGCTGGTGGTGGGCCGGAGGGCGGGCAGCGGCAGCAGGTCGTGGAAGATGCTGATGCCGATCACCCGGACCTCTCGGTGGGGTCCGCTGTGCGGGAGGCCGCCGCCGTTGCGGCGGGAGCGGCCGAGGCTCTCGATCGAGTTGCAGGTCCGGGTCGGATCGGCGGGTGAGGACCAGATCAGCCACAGGTCGGCGTCGATGCGGTCGGCAAGCCGGGCCAGCTCCAGTGGCTCACCGGGCAGGAGCCGGTGAGCGCGTTCCACGATGACGTCGGTGACGCGGGCGGCGGACAGCCAGGCGGCGACGGCCTTCCAGGCGTCGGCGACGCTCAGGCGCGGGGAGTGGACGGCGGCGGGGTTCTTGCCCGCGGCGGCCAGGACGTCCCACACCAGGTCGGTGGTGGACCGTACGGGGTTGGGGCGGACCACGATCCGGCGCGCGGCTTCGAGGGCGGCCAGGCGCCGGTTGAGGTCCGGGTCGTCGGCGGCGTCGATGACGACCCGGACGGTACGGCGCGGGACGACTGGCCGGGCGGCGGGGTCTTCCGTCTGCTCGGCGGCGGGCACGGCCTCAGTCACGCAGGCCCCCGCCGAGGAGGGAATAGGCGTTGTGCACCGTGGTCTGGTCGACGGTGGCCAGGTTCTGCTCGGCGCACAGGGCGGCGGCGGTGTGGGTGAAGACGGCCCAGTCGCGCATGGTGCCGTGTCCGTAGGAGTTGTCGACATCGACGAGGAGTTCGTCGGCGGCCTCCCGGTAGATGGGGTGGTAGCGGCGCATCAGGGCCGGAACCTTCGCCGGGGCAAGCGGAGAGAAGGGCAGGCGGCGGAAGACGCGGGAGCGGAGCATCGGCTCCTTGGACAGGACCTCCCAGCAGCCGTCGCCGCCGACGTAGAGCAGCGCGAAGCGGGTCTTGGGGTGGTCGTGGAGGTGGCGCAGCAGCTCGATGCAGTCGCCGTTCAGCCGCTGGGCCTCGTCGACGACGACCAGGCGCATCGGGGTGGCGAGCAGGCCGACCAGTTTGGTGGTGAGGTCGAAGCGGTTGCGGGAGGTCGGGGTGTCCGCGCCGGTGAGTTCGCGCAGGAGCTGGTCGGCGATCATGCGCATGGTCGGGCGGGAGGGGAAGGTCAGCAGGCACACCTGGGGCCGGTCGACGGCGGGGAGCGCGTCGAGGGCTTCGAGGGCGGCTTCGACGGCGAAGGTCTTGCCGGTGCCGGCCGGGCCGTGGACGACGCCGGTCGCCGCGTGAGCGACGAGGTCGCGGACGATCCGGGCGGTCATCTGGAAGTGGCCGGTGGGCAGGGCGTTGGCCCCGTCCAGGTCGACGAAGTGGCGCGGCATCAGCTCTCCGGGTCGGCGGGGTCGATCAGTCCGAGCAGGCTGGTGGAGGCGCGGGCGGCCAGCGCGGCGTCGCGGTCGCGCTGGGTTCGGGTACGGCCGTCGGCGGCCGCCACGAGCCGGGACTCCGCGGGCGCGCTGTCGCCGGTCATCGGAGCGAGGGTGCGGCGGGCCTGCCGGGAGGCGCGACGCCGCTCCCGGCCGAGCCGTTCGGCCTCTGTGCGGGCGTGCTCACGGAACGCGTCGGTCTGCGCCTCGGTGAGCTGCCCGGTCGGGTAGGCGGTGCACAGGTGCTCGGCGCCCAGGTAGACCTCGATAGTGCGGTCGTCGTGCGGCATGTACCGGATTTGGACCCGCTGTCCGCCGCGCCCGTACAGCTCGGGAGCGACGTAGGCCAGGGAGCGGAAGTTGATGCCGTCCTTCTGCACGATCCGCTCCGTCCCGGCGAGCATGAGGTGGCGCAGCTGGTCGGCGGGGATGCGCCGCAGCGGGGCGGGGTCCTCCTCCCACGCCTGGAGTGGGGTGCGCCCGCCGAGCATCCGGTGGCGGTGGGCGGTGTTGTACCAGCGGGCCCAGTCGGCGAAGCGGCGGACGAACCGCTCCAGGCGCAGCGGGCCCTCGCCCTCGATAGCCGTCTCGGCGGCCCGCTGTGCGGCCGTCGAGTCCTTGATCGGTCCGTACAGGCGTCCGGCGGCGTCACGGGGGCCGCCGGTGAAGCCGGGAAGCTGGGAGATCAGCATCTGCTCGATCGTGAGGTTCAGCCGCTCGACCTTGCCTTTGCGGTGCGGGGTGAACGCGGGCAGCCGGTGCATGACCACGGCCAGGCCGCCCAGGACCTCCTTCACGGCGCCGGCGGCGAACTCCAGACCGCGGTCGATGCGTACGAGCTCGGGCACCGCGCCGAACGGCGAGACGGCGGGCTCGTAGGTGAGCGCCATGCGCATCGCGGTGAGCACCGTGCCGGAGGTCGGGGCAGTGGCGATGGCCCAGCCGAGCAGGGCCCGGGTGCCGTCGTCCACCACCGTGGTCAGCCACGGCGCAAGCGCCTTGCCCTTCGGCGGCAGCACGAGCAGCGGGAGCTGCTTGTGGTCCATCTCCCAGCATCGGCCGCGCAGCGCGTCAGGGCGGCGCAGGTAGACCGAGCCTGCCCGGCGCCCGGCCTCGCCGGTCTTCCACGCAGCCCGCTCCGCCGGGGGCAGGCCGTCGGTGAACGCCCGGTACAGCGTGCGCTCCGCGACCGGCTTCGCGCCCGTCCGGCCTTCGGCAAGGAAGTCGGGCACGGGCGCCCCAGCCGTCGTGGCGTCCCCGTCGGTCACCGCGCGCCGGGCGCGAACTACCGCGGCGACGTTGCCCCGGTAGAAGGCGAGCGCCGCCCGGTCGGTCTCGCTCAGCTCGTAGCGCGGGCGGACGGCGAGCGCGGCCGGCTTCGGCGGCGCGAGCCAGCGCCACACCGTCCGCTCCGACACCTCAAGGCCCTCCGCGACCGTACGCACGTGCGCCACGGTCAACGCCTCGTCCTCGCGCAGCCGGGACAGCCGTTCGACGGCCGCCCGGCGCTTCTCCGCCGACACCCTCCCCATGGACCGAAGTGTCAGTGGCGGCAGAACCTCGCGCCCGAACATGCGCCCACATCCACACGTCCAGGTGCACTGTGCGCGAACCGGTGGCGTCCCTGGAGTTCCTGTGATTTCGGCAGATCACCCGGCGCCGGGGTGGGTCACCTCGCTCGGCTTCGCGTAGACCAGTAGTTCGAGCTCGACCTCATCGCCGCACTCGCCGCACCGGCGGATGTCTCTCTCGCCAGCCACTCGCAGGTGGATCATTTCCGTGGTGGTCTTGCAGCCGGGGCAGTGCGCCTCGCGCACCGTGCGGATGGGTTCGCCGTACCGATTCGTCATACCGGCATCCTGTCGGACGGGCCCGATTTCCCTCATCAAAGGGTGGCCGGCGGCTGTTGAGGAGCCGGGGTTTTTGAGGGAGTTGTTGAAGGCTCCGGGTACCCCTCCGAGGGGTGTCCAGACGTTCCTCAGAAAACGATGGTTAGTTGACGGCACACTGCCTGCATGACGACTCCGACCGACGTACTCGGCGCGGACGGCGACCGTCTGCTCGCCTTCCCGCTCCACCCGACCGAGATCCGTATCGGGTACGCCCGGGTCAGTACCGGATCGCAACGGCTCGACCGGCAGATGGACCAGCTCACCGAGGCGAAGTGCCGACGCATCTTCGCGGACAAGAAGTCCGGCAAGAACGACCTGCGCCCGGAGTTGAAGGCGTGCCACGCCTTCCTCCAGACCGGCGACCCCCTCGTCGTGCCGAGCCTGGACCAGTACGGCCGCTCGTTGCAGGATCTGGTGAACATGGTCGCGGGCTTGCGCGAGCGCCAGATCGGCTTCACCTCGCTGCACGAGAGGCTCGACACCCTCACATCCGGCGGCAGGCTGATCTTCCACGTCTTCGCCGCGCTCGCGGAATTCATCAGGGAACTGATCGTGCAGGGCACAAACGAGGGCCTGGCCGCTGCGCGAGCCCGCGGCCGCGTCGGCGGCCGACCCACCGTCGTCAACGACGACCTAATCCGCAGGCGAAGGACATGTTGCCCAACCCGGAGAACAGCGTGGAGTCAATCGCCAAGGTCCTCGGCGTCTCCGTCGGCACCCTCTACAACCACATCCCCGACCTCAAGGCGCTGCGCGCCTCCCGCGTCCCCGCCCAACTGGAGAGGGGCGAGTGATGATCCCGCAGCCCCACGCATGAGGGATGCCACGCTCGTCCCGGGCCTTGGACGCAGGCTGAGGGCGACGCGCAGACTATGGCTGTCACCCTTGTATAAATGCCCATCCCTTATACGAGGCTGATTACCTGAGAGTGATTCTGAGGGGAAGTGCTGCATGCACGAGAACGAAGTAGCGGCTCACATTGGAACGCCGACCCCGGCTGCGGCGCCACCGAAGCGCCGGGCCTTCATCGGCCGCTTTGCACCGTCAGCCCTCGACATGGCCAACCCCCACCAGGTTGAAGGGCAGTCGATCGCAAACGCCGTCCTAGAGAACGCTGTTGGGCTCATGCTCTGCTATGACGAGCTGTGGTTCCTCCGTCGGGAAGACTGCCCGGCAGACATGCAACAGTTGGACTTCGTCCACTTCGTGTCCGATGAGGCGCACCTCAGAAAGACGGCCGCCGAGGCATCTGCCGCCGGTCGCGAGGTGTTGATGCAGCACGTCTACGAGGATGTGGAGTCTGCATTGCTCAAGGCCCGTATCGTCCCGCCCGAACCAGGTCACGAGTTTCCGAACTGGTTCGGGCGGATGGCCCACGTGAGACAGTCCATGGAGCGCGCTAGTTATCGCGTGGACCTACGTGATCCACGTCCGCACGAGGACGAGGAGGCGCAGGAGTGGTTGTCCCGCCCCTCCTATTTCTCCTTTCAGGCTGGCCTGGCAATCAAGCAGATGACTGAATGGCTCATCGCCGACTCCCTACAGCTCGGCCCAATGGACCTCATCGTCAACAGCGACTGGCTTCGGCGGTTGTTTCCCAGCAGTTCCTACGCCGACACCGCCGCTTCACTGCAGTTCGAGACGTACAAGGTTGAGGCGCTCGAGCGGGTCCTGCATCTGAGGAGTGTTGACGCTCTCACGCCTGGCGGCGCCTACCACGAGTACATCGCTGACCTGCGAAAAGACAAACGCATTAGGGACCTGCGTACCCTCTTCGCTGGCAGGTCGTCAGTCGACGGATCCGCCGCGGCTCTGGCGAGAGAGGTCGAAGAACTGATCCAGGAGTACCAGGCCGAAGCATTCCGTCAGCGGCACCGACCAGCCCTACTGCGAGGTGTCGGCAGCATGGCCATCAGCATGACGGGCAACCAGTTGCTGCCGGGACTGGGCGGCATCCTCGGTGCCCTCGTGAACGCTGACCATGTCATCTCGGACCACCGCTTCAAGAAGAACACCCGATGGGCGATGTTCGTCCTCGACACCCGGGACAAACGGCAGTCCTCGCAGCGCTCCGCACGGGGGGAGAGCCGAGGATGAACAGCCTCAGTGCGCGGCAGGCAGCCGAGCACGCCGGGCTCTGGAAGGCGGACCACGGCCAAGCCCCGCACTACAGCCGCGCGGCCCTGCTACGCCTGCCCGCTGGACGACTACGGGACCGGGGAACCCCTCAGAGTGCAGAATGAGAGTGAATGGGAAATTTATCGTCACCTGAACGTGTGGCGGTGCGGCATTCTGGCCGGTCGGCGGCCATGGGCATGTTGGGC
>NZ_JBEYFB010000092.1:0-13748 GCF_040634135.1 Streptomyces sp. NPDC007164 | reverse complement strand
CCCTTCCGCACCGCAGCGGACCTCCTCGCCTCCGTCGCACCACCCGAAAACGCTCCGCAGAAGGCCGAATCACCACATTGATTCTTTACAAGCCCTCGGCGGAGCGGAAGCCTTTCATCGCACGTTCACGCTGCCGGGTGGGCTGGTGGCTGTTCTCCGCCCGGTTGTTCAGCCCCTTGTGCGAGCGGTGCTCGACCGAGGGCATGACCTCGCGGTGAGCGGCGCCGTAGGAGCGGAGCTTGTCTGTGACGACCACCCGCGGCACCGTACGGGTCGTCTTCACCGGACGACGGAAGAATCGCCTGGCCGCGGTCTTGTCCCGCCGGTTCTGTACGAGGATGTCCAGCACCATGCCGTCCTGGTCGACAGCCCGCCAGAGGTACTTCTGCTCGCCGTCGAACTTGACGAAGATCTCGTCCAGGTGAGACTTGTCACCAGGCCGGGGCCGGCGGCGGCGCAGCGAATTGGCGTATTGCTGCCCGAACTTCAGGCATCAGCGGCGGATGGTCTCGTAGGAGACGATCACGCCGCGATCGAGCATCAGCTCCTCGACCTCACGGAAGCTGAGCGGAACCGGAAGTACAGCCACACGCAGTGGGAGATCACCTCGACCGGGTACCGGTGACCCCTGTACGACGGCGACGCGCTCCCCACGGACGACTTTCCCTCCACCACGATCAATCCGAAGATCATCCCACCCGCTCAGTCAACGTGACAGCATCCTGGTGCGGGAAGGGCGGGCGCATGGTCGTCTCCCCGGGGTTGCGGGGACGGGTGTCGGGGCGGGCCCCGGCCGGGGGCGTCGTCGCAGGCGAGAGTAGGAGGTGCCGTTCTCCGGCGGCCAGAAGCCGGGCGGCAACATCGTCGTGCCTGTCGGCGGCTGGGGCGTGGCGGGCGAGCTGACCGCCGACAAGTTCCACGGTCTCCGCCCCGGAGCGGGTCACCGCTGGACGGTGACAGCCTCGATTCTGCTGAAGTCGCCGGCGGCCAGGTCCTCGTCGCGGATGACGTAGTAAAGCGGGCATTCGGTGAAGTCCGGGCGCCCCGCATCGAGCAGGATCCGTTCCGGGCCGAGGCCGTGCGGCGGCACCACGTACTGGTCCGTCTCCCGGTCGGGGCCGACCAGCACCATGTACGCGTCGTGCTCAGGTGCGACATCGAAGGCGGCGGACCCTTGCGCGGCCAGGTGGTTCGCGGCCTCGTCGGGGAGGTCGACGAGCGGCTCGTCGTGGAACCGTTCGACCTGCGCCAGCATGGCCTTGCCGCCGGCGTACAGCGGGGCCGGCGGGCCGGTGAACTCCCACGGCGGGGCGCCCCAACCGGCGGTGGCATCGGCAAACGCCGGATCCGAGGCCACGTCGTATGGCGTGGTGTCGGCGGCCGCCCGGTCCAGGAAGAAGAGGACGGTCACCGGGTCGCGGCCGCCGAAGCCGTCGTGGCCGAGGAAAAAGAAGTAGAGCAGGCCACGGGACGGCAGCAGCCCGTTGACGTCCTCCCGTGAGACCTCTGCCAGATCGATCTGGGCGACGAAGCAGTCCGGCAGCGCATCCGGACCAGACCCGGTACGCGGCCAGATGAAACCGGGCGGAACAGCCGGCACACCGCCGCACCGGGAGAACGGCTCCGGCCCTTCGAAGTCGGCGGGCCGAGGCCCCAAGGCGATTCCGTGCTCGGCCACCTCCATCAACTCGCTCTCCCACGGCGCGAGCCCGGCCTCGCCGATCAGCCGTCGAAGCGTCCGCTCGTCACCGGCGGTCACAGGGTTCGGGCGCATCATGGCGCCACTCTACGGACCTCCGGCGACACGGAGGCCAGGGGCAGCCTCGGCGCGGTCTTTGACCCCGGATATTGAACACGTCCATGCGGTTTGGGCCAGGGTAGTTGCTGCTTGTTGCAAGTCGTTCTCGTAGGCGATCGGGGACCGCCGGCCGAGGCGGGAGTGCCGGCGTCGGGTGTTGTATCGAGTCAGCCAGCGGAAGGCGTCGAGTCGCGCCTCACGCTCGTTCGACCAGCCTCTGTGGCCCTTGAGTGTCTCCCGCTTGAAGGCGGCGTTGAAGCTCTCCGCAGCGGCATTGTCCGCGCTGGACCCGACCGCCCCCATACTCTGCCATACCCCTGCTGACCTGCAGCTTTCAGCGAAGGTTCTACTCGTATACTGCGAGCCGTGATCGGTGTGCATCACCGCTCCGGTCAGGCTCCCGCGAGTCCGCTCGGCGGCCGCCAGGGCGTCGGTGACGAGCTGGGTTCGCATGTGATCGGCGATCGCCCACCCGGCCAGCCGGCGCGGGGCGAGGTCGATGACGGTCGCGAGATAGAGCGGCGGCGCCCGTCGGCGGCCCGGATCCAGTCCGCAGTGTGTCTCGGTGTTCACCCCGACATCACCAGCAACCGACTTGATCGTCGCTCCCGGCCTCGACCGGTACAACGCGACCGCGTCCGCCTTGAACCGGGCGGGATAGTGCTTCACCCCCACGGGGACTCCGTTCTCCTGGACCATCAAGATCCAAGTTTCTCCGGTGCCCAAAACCCGGGGTCAAAGCCCAGTGAGGATCATCCCCAGGCCCAAGACGGCGAGGAAGCCGCCGGCGGCCTTCGTCAGCCACGGGAGGATACGGCAGAGCTTCGAGAGTGTGCGCTTGGAGCCCAGCGCGACAGCGACGGAGAGATCCCAGACGAGCACGATAGCGACCATCCACGCCCCGTAAAGCATCAGCGATACCGGGCCCGCGTCGGTGAGAGCTGCGGCGAGGCTGACGTAGAACAGCGCGTTCTTCGGATTGAGCAGGCCCGAAGCGAGCCCGATGCCCAGGTTCTTCGCCCAGGTGGTGCGTCCGGATCGGGCCTGTTCGTCGAGCTCGACGCTGACCTCGGCTCGGAAGAACGCGATCCCGATCCAGACGAGGAACATGCCGCCGGCCGCCTGGATTGCGTGCAGAACCATGGGCGTCGAGATCAGCGACAGCCCCGAGAAGGCCGCAGTGACGAGGATGCCGTTCGCACAGGCGATCCCGACGGATATGGCGCTGGCGTTGCGCCGGCTGCTGGTCGTCGCGGTTCGGGCGATGAGGAAGAAGTCCACTCCGGGGATCAGTAGGGCGAGGAAGTGCGCGACCGCGACAGCGAGGAACTGATCCATCTCTTCTCCAGAGGCGTTGACGATGATCTACCTCGTCAAACTCTGGGGCGGCAGCTCGGTGGGGTCTTGTACGAAGTTGCGTCAGCGACGGTACGCGCCGGGAGTGGCGGCGACGTGGGCTCGGAAGACCCGATGGAAGTGGCTCTGGTCGGCGAAGCCGAGCGCGTACGCGGTCTCGGCAAGCGATCGCCCGTCGCGGAGCATCGCCCGCGCGGTGATGATGCGGTCGTTCTGCCGCCATGCCAGCGGCGGCAGCCCGGTGGCTCGCTTCATTGCTCGGATGAGTTGGTACTTGTCCATTCCGGCGACCTCGGCCAGCTCATCGAGCACCGGGGCCGGCTCGTCCTCGTGCAGCCGGTCGATCACTGTGCTCAGACGGGCCAGGAGGGCCGCGTCAGTGGCGGGAGCGATCCGGCGATGCGGCGCGAGCTCCGCGCAGTCGTGAAGGACTCCACGGAATTCGGTTTCGGTGCGTTCGGCATTGGCGCCGAGGAACAGCAGATCGTTGACGGCGCTGAACCGGCCGTGCAGGCCCGGGTGGCGGAAGATGTTGATCTCGGCCAGCAAGCTCCCCGACCCATCGGGCAGGAGTGTGGTGATCCAGTCTTGATCAGCCTGGATCATCTGATACTTCCAGCGACCGTGCTCAGGGTTGCAGGCGTGGACATGCCCGGCAGGGATGAGGATTACGTCGCCTGTGGCCAGCGGGAGGGCCTCGCCCGCCGCTCCGGCGAACGTGGTCAGGCCGGAGTCGATCAGCCCGATCGAAAAGCGGTCATGGGCGTGCGGCCGGTAGCAGGTGTTTTCCTGGCAGGAACGCCGTGACTCCAGGTACGGCAGGAGTGTGCTGTGCCAGAACTCGGGCATCAGCCATCACCCACCTTGTACCGGGGGATATCGGTCACCACGGCTGGGCTGCCGTCGGCGCCGCCGTATCGTAAACAAGCTTATCGGCGGCGCCGTGGAAGGGATTTGCGGCCCCGCCAAGGCGAATCATGGTGTTGCTCCGGCCGCTGACCGCGGTGATGGAGCGGCTCGACGTCTCCCGGACCACTGCCGGCGACATCCGCAAGGACGCAATGGCGCTGCTGCGTGGGGCAGGAGCTGCGGCCCGGGATGTCTGCTTCCTCGGCTCCTGGGACCGCGTGGGCGGCCAGCATCCGCAGCGCGGTCTCAGGGTCGGTGGGGCCTTGGGGGAAGAGGCGGAGCTGGGTCACGGTGTCCAGATTCCGGAGCTGCCGCGCCGGTGCGAGTCCAGCAGATGGGTGTCGACGATGCCGATCGCCTCCATGAGCGCGTACAAAGCCGGCTGATCGCGGCCATACCACCTGTGGTGGCGTGGTCGCGCCCCACTGACTCACCGGATGGCATACCCGTCCCACAGGGGGCCGCCAGACTGGTCCAGCACCTCTGCCACTACCTCGGCGAAGACCTTCGCGTCCCCGGCGATCGCCTGCGCGGCAGCTTCGGACAACGCGCGGTGCACCCCGGGGTCGGCCGCAGCCAGCCGTCGCGACAACCATTTGCCTCCGCCGAGCCAGTGCCCGCCGACCAGCAGGACCAGCTCCGAGGCACGCTGCAGCATGTGCGAGACCAAGTACACCCGCTCCGCAGGGTTCGCGCAGCCACGCAGGTCGTCGAGCAGGTCGGTCAGGACGTACCGCTGATAGTCACGCTCACGGTCCGAGAGCGGCGGCGGGCCCGCGGCCCAACGCCTTCGCGCCTCGTCCTGGAGCGAAGCGCCCAGCCCATCCGTGTCTACCAGGAGCATGCCGTCAGCACACATGGCGAGCAGCGGCGAACTCCGCTTCGCGGTCTCCTGGTCGGCGAAGCTGTGCCAGACGGCCTCTGTTTGCACGAACAGCTCCACCGGCCAGCCGCGATATACCAGGTTCTCCCGAATGGGAGCGGGCGGCCCGTCCAAGAGGACCACGATGTCCAGATCAGACGTGGGTGTCCGGCGGTCGGTCAGCACGCTGCCGGCGAGGAAGGCCGCCCGGGCAGCGGGAAATCGGTCCCGCACCAGTTCGCGGGCGGTGAGCACGGGGTCATCCATGATCGCAGCGTACGTTCCGGCATGGGTCTCGTAGGAGGGCGGGTGCACCGCACCACAGCGGGTGCTCTTACTTCCCATCAACTTTCATGCGCTCTACGGACAGCGAGTGATGCCGAAATCCACCGACAAGTGCTCTCGCTTCTGCAGTGGGCCGTGTCTCA
Source organism: Streptomyces sp. NPDC007164 (assembly GCF_040634135.1). Classification (NCBI taxonomy): domain Bacteria; kingdom Bacillati; phylum Actinomycetota; class Actinomycetes; order Kitasatosporales; family Streptomycetaceae; genus Streptomyces; species Streptomyces sp. NPDC007164. The sequence continues at coordinate 8,395 of NZ_JBEYFB010000092.1, read as the reverse complement.
TAATTGATCTTGTGGTGGGGTGAGGAGAGCTGACAGACGCGGCCTGGTCGCGAGTAGAGCCGTTGCTGCCGAGGCGTGACGGTGCGGGCCGCCCCTGGCGGGACCACTGCCAGGTGGTCAACGGGGTGCTCCGGCGGTTGCGGACAGGTGTGCCCGTGGCGTGATCTACCGTCGCGGGACGGGCCCTGGCAGACCGTCTACCGGCGTTTCGCCCAGTGGGAGAAGGATGGGGTCTGGGCGAAACTTCTGGAAGGAGTTCAGGTCCGCGATGTCGCTGTGGGCACCCTGGAGTGGACGGTCTCGATCGGCTCCACGGTGGCCCGCGCTCACCAGCACGCCGCCGGTGCCTGCAAAAAGGGGATGGGACTGGGGATGAATCGGAAGATTCGGCAGCAGTTGCGCGTCGCGAGGCGCTCGGCCGGTCCAGGGGCGGGCTGACCACCCAGGTCCACCTGGCGGTCGACGGCCGTGGCCTCCCGGTGTCGATCGTGCTGAGCACCGGCAATACGGCGGACTGCACCATGCTCCCCGCCGTGCTGGACGCGCTCCGCATCCCGCGCATCGGGCCCGGACGGCCCCGCACCAGACCCGGCCGCGTCGTGGCGGACAAAGCCTATTCGTCCCGGAAGATCCGCCGCCTGTTGCGGCGCCGGAACATCAAGGCGACCATCCCCGAGCGCCGCGACCAGGTCGCGAACCGTGTTCGCCGGGGCGCGCAAGGCGGCCGGCCTCCGGCGTTCGACGCCGAGGCGTATCGAGGGCGCAATGTCGTCGAGCGGTGCTTCTCGCGGTTGAAGCAGTTCCGCGCCGTCGCGACCCGGTTCGGCAAGCTCGCCGCGCGCTACCGGACCGGTGTGGTCATCGCGTCGCTGGTCTGTGGCTGCGAGACACAACGACCTGACCCGAGCCTCGCCGAGCGAGTGGCGGGCGCTATTAGACCAGGTGGACTCCCGGATGCTGCAGCCAGACCTCCAGGAACTCCACGTCACCGACGTGCCGGAACTACCGGCCACTGCCCCCGGTGTCGTAGGAGATCTCCGCGACTCTTCCCGGGAGGGAGGCAACCAGGGCTCTCGCTCGTTCCAGAAACGCCCCATTGTCCGTGTCATCACGTGGGGTGGGACAGCTCAGAAGGCCGTCGAAGTCGATCAGTGCGCCGAGGCGTTCCGCGAGCGCGAGTGTCAGGTGACCGAGCACCTGGTGGTTCGCCGGGCCCGAGCAGCCGGCGCCGAGCACCAGCCTCTGCACCGGTGGCCGCGTGAACGCCGAGTAGTCCTCATCCTCCGCCGGTATCTCCTCGTCCTCCGACAGGAAGAACACGCCAACACCGTTGGGCTCCAACGCAGATAGCCCCACGGCCGAACCATCTCGCACCCAGAAGTCCAGGTCGCCGCCGACCTTGACCTCGACCGGCTTCAGGCCCTCGACACCCTCGCCCACCGCGTACACGACGCCGGACATCTCGTGTCCGAGCGTCACGGGCGCGGACTCGCCCGAGACCGGGTGCGGGTGGCCGGCCGGCGGAACGAAGATCGGCCCGTCGAGGTACTCATGCAGGTCTGTGCCGCAGATCCCGCAGAACGCGACGTCGATGCCCACCGCGCCCGGTCGTGCAGTGGGTCCAGGATGTCCTCGATGCGGATGTCACCGCGGTCGTAGTAACGTGCAGCCTTCACTTCTGGCTCCTTCGGCTGTGTTCCGCTTACACCTTGTGTCAGATCTTGCCGTGGAATGGTTTGCACACGTCGTGCGGCACATTCACATCGACAGCCGGAAGAGCGTTTCTTTCTCTCACGCACGTTTGGTTGAGATGCCCCGTTACCTTTTCCGTGGCCCCGCAACGAGGTGCCTGGCCCCGGGCCCGGTATGGCTGTGTGTCTCCTGTCGAAGTGGATGACCTGGGGGTGTTGCTGCCGGGCTTCGGGTCACCGCTTGACCGCTGATGAGGGGCCTGACGACCGCCTGGCCCGGCGATCGCCGTCCTGCTGGAGGCCCTCCCTCTTTGCCACCCCCTGACGTCCCTGCTCGGCCTGGGCGTCAGGACTACAGCCGCAGTAGTCGTCGCGATCGGTGACGGCACCGGCTTCCCCACCGCCGGGCACCTCGCCTCCTACGCCGGACTCGCCCCGGCCACGAAGTCCTCGGGCACCTCGATCCGCGGCGCACACGCACCCCACCGCGGCAACCGGCTCCTCAAACTAGCCCTGCTCCAGGCCGCGTTCGCCGCGATCGGCTGCAAAGCCGACCCGTCCTCCCGGATCTACTACGACCGTCAACGCGCACGCGGCAAGACCCACACCCAAGCGATCCTCCACCTCGCCCGCCAGCGCGTGACGTCATCCACGCGGTGATCCGCACCGGCACCCTCTACGAACCACGCCCGGGCGGCATCGGCCTCGCCGCCCGACGACTCCACCCCCTACCTTCCAGCCCTCATCACGCCCGCGCACCGGCACGGCCACTATGGCCCCGCCGGTCACCGGGCTGCCCAGCAGCCACCCGATCCGCCGCGAACATCCCGATCCGCGCGACATTCCCAAAAAGCAGGATCGACCCCTACAAGCCGACCACCCCACTGGGATTTGACGAAACAGATAGGGGCACCCCCCGTTGTGCGGGAGGTGCTGACTGGCTGGGCAGTGCGAATTGACGTGGTTTCAGGTTCACTGGTTCGGCTGCTACCCGGCTGGCGTAGTGCTTCTCCTCAGACTCGACGGGGCTGAGGTAACCGAGGCGTTTTTGGATGCGTCGGGGGTTGCAGAAGCCGTCGATGCACTCGAAGAGCGCGAGGTTCGCCTCGGCCCTGGTCGCGAAGATGAGGCCGCGGACACACTCGGTCTTGATCAGCATCTCCGCCGGGGCATCGTCGTTGGAGTCCCCGAGCGACCCCATGGATGCTTGACCTGCTGCTCTGACCAGGCCTGCAAATGTTTTGTAGGAGCTGGCGGTGCAGCTCGCCGGGGCGGTGTCCAGCATGGACCGGTTGAGGCCGGCCTTCTGCCTGACCTTCTTCCCGGGTGCCGCTGTGGTGCCGGTCAGCCACCCACACACGCAACAACGTGACAGCGCCTGATCTGAGGTTCCGGTTTTCGGTCCGCAGGGTCGCGGGCACCGCACCGGAGGGGATTCCGGTGCGGCGCCCGCTCGTATCGGCCGGGAACTACTTCAGGCGGTAGGCCCGGTCGATGGTCTCGATCGTGCGGCTGCCCGCGCCGTCCTGGAGTTCGGCCCTGACCGCCACGTATCCGTTCGTGGCGGAGAGCTTCGGATGCCGGTAGGAGACCCGGAAGGAGTCCGCGTCCGTCCGCGTGACGGTGGCCGCCTTCCACGTCGTGCCGCCGTCGTAGCTGACCGAGACCTTCGCCCCGGTCACCTTCGTCGAACCCTTCCAACCCGTGGCCCGGTAGCCGTCCAGCGTGAAGGAGTAGGCGGAGTTCGCCCGCACCCGGTTGAGCAGGTCGGCCGTCATGCCGTAGTGGGTGGTAATGACGGGGAGGGGCTCACAGGCGGAGACCAGACCGACGAAGTCGGCGCAGACCTCCTCGGAGAACCCGCTCGGGGAGTCCGCCGTGAACGAATACTGGGCACGGGAGGTCCCGGAGGTGCCGAACATGCCCCCGTCCGCGTCGCCGTAGGGGAGATCGAGGTCCAGCCGGTAGTCCGCCTTGCCCTTGACGATCCACGAACCCTGGTCGTCGACGCGTCGGCCGTCACGGTAGAACGCCAGGACGGGTTCGGGACCCCAGTCCATGTAGTGCTCGGGGTCGGAGTCGGCACCGCTGCCCGGCAGCGGAAGGACACCGGCATCGGTGCTGCAGAAGTTGCACGACATCAAGCTGCCCAGCGGAGCCGCGTGGAGGGCCGGACCGAACCAGTCCTCGACGACGGAGCGTCCGGCACGCGGGGTCTCGATCCGCCCGTGCATCTGGGAGCGGAAGTTCTGGACGGCGACGTGCTGCTGATACGTCAGTCCCTCCTTCGCGTAGACCAGGTCCTCACGTGAATGTCCCCGGTAGACGGTCTCGGGCGTCCGCAGGGAGACGGTGTTCGTCCCCTTGGGGCCCCACACGTCCTGCACGTATTCGGTGGGCTGCTCCTCGCCGTAGCCGTGGAAGACATTGGTCACCGAAGCGAAGTCGGTGCGCCGGGCCGTGGCCCTGAGGTCGGCGGGAACCCCGTCGAACGTCCACTGCCCGGAGTAGGCGTAGGCCGACTCCTTGCGGCCGTGCAGGGTGACGGTGACGGGCTTCTTCTTGCCCGCCGCGGCGATACGGGCGGCGAGTTCCTTTCCGTCCCGCTGAGTGAGCCCGGCGAACGGGATGTTCAGCCCGTCGCCCACGGCGGTGAAGACGCTGCGGTCGGTGACCCGGGCGACGAGCACCGCGGCGGCACCGGCCTCGTCCAGCTCACCGGCGAGCGGCCCGGCGCTGGACGGGTAGTCGTTGTGCACGAGCACGGCCTTGCCCCGGATGTCCTTGCCCGCCAGTTCCTCGGCACTGCCCCCGCCGACATCGACGAGCGGGAGCTTCCTGGTGCCGTCGAAGCGTACGAGGTTGCTGGGGGCCCGCAGCGTCAGGTCGAAGCCCTTGGGGCCGGTGACCTCGCCGGTGAGCAGCGGCTGCCGTTCACGCTGGTAGAAGGTCGAGGACAGGGTGCCCGTGTGCGGCTTCTCCGCGGGGATCGCGCCGAAGTGCCCGGTGGTGACGGAGGCGTCGCCGGACATGGCGACACCGGAGGAGCGTCCGTCCGGGGCGGTGCGTCGCAACTCGTAGGTGAGAGTGGAGGCATGGAGGGGGCGCCGCTCTCCGGTGACGTCCAGTTGGAAGTCCTTCGCCCGGGTGGCGTCGACGGTCGTCGTGACCGGCTTGTCGGTGACCGTCACCTCCGGGAGGCTGAACAGGTCGACGGCGTCGGCGTATCCGCCCTGGTAGCCGAGGTCCCCGGTGGTGATCCCGCCGAAGACCGCGTACTGCCCCTGGGGGACGCGCAGCCTGAGGGTGCCGAGGCTGTTCACGGGGAACGTCTCGTAGTAGGTGCTGTCGAGCCCCATGACGATGACCAGGCCCCGGTCGGGGGTGTTGCCGTTGCGGTCCTTGAGGTTGATGTCCATGCCGTAGTGCGGGGCTTCCTTGGCGAAACCGAGAGCGGCGTGGGCCGTCGCACCGTCCGTGCCGGTCGCGGTGATCTCACCCGTGTACACGCCCGCGTCGAGGAGGCTCGGGTCGAGGACGACGGGTACGTCGGCGCTGCCGCCGGCGGGCACCGTCACCTCGTCCTCGCCGAAGGTCAGTGATCCGTCGGCCGGGGAGCCCTGGAAGAGGCGGGCGGCGAGCTTCACGGTCTGCGCCGCGCCGGTGGGGTTGCTGACGGTGAGGGTGCGGGTGCGCTTCTCGTACGTGGTGTCCTCGCCCTCGTACCAGGCCATCCCGAAGTCCGCCGGGCCGGAGAGGTCGAGCCGGGAGTCGAGGGAGGCGGCGACGTTCACCCGGCCGCTGCCCTGCTCGAAGACGGTGGCGTCGGCGGACCGTTCGGTGTGCGACGTCAGCGCCGCCTTGAGTCGCTCGCCGGGCCAGTCCGGGTGCCGCTGCGCCAGGATGACGGCGGCTCCGGAGACGTGCGGGGTGGCCATCGACGTACCGTTCGCCGACGTGTAGTTGTCGTCGACGACGCTGCCCATGGCGGTACCGGCCGCACGGGCGGCGACGATTCCGACGCCGGGCGCCGTGACGTCGGGCTTGATCCCGTGGTCGTAGGTGCGCGGGCCGCGGCTGGAGAAGTCCGCCATCATGTCGGACTTGTCGACGGCGCCGACTGTCAGGGCCGCGTCCGCGGCACCGGGGCTGCCGAGGGTGGACTCTCCCGGACCGTCGTTGCCCGCGGCGATCACGAACAGCGAGTCGCTCGACGCGCTCAGCCGGTTGACCGCCTCCGTGGACGGGTCGTCCTCGGCGTCACCTGCGGAACCCAGGCTCATGCTGATGATGTCGGCGCCCTGGTCGACCGCCCATTCCATGCCCGCCATCACGCCGGAGTCCGGCCCCGAGCCGTCGTCGCCGAGGACCTTGCCGATCAGCAGGTCGGCCCCCGGGGCGACCCCCTTGTACCGCCCGTCCGAGGCGGCGCCGCTGCCCGCGATGGTGGACGCGACATGGGTGCCGTGACCGTGGCCGTCCTGCACGGTGGCGGCGCCGTCGATGAAGCTCTTCGTCGTGACGGCCCGGCCCTTGACGTCGGGGTGGGTGAGGTCGACGCCGGTGTCGAGAACGGCGACCTTGACCCCGGTCCCGTCGTACCCCGCCGCCCAGGCCTCGGGGGCGTGGATCTGGGGGACGCTCGTGTCCAGCGTCACCTTGGCCGGTGCGTCGTACCAGATCTTGGCGACCCAGGAGCCGGCGGCGGCGGTCCGCTTCTTCCCGTTCTTCCCGGCGGTCCGGTCGGGCCGGGCGGCCTTCCAGAAGGAAGCCGCCCCGTGCTTCTTGACGTGGACGGCGGCCATGCCCATCCGGCGGAGCAGGACGCCGGGCTTGCCGGAGGGGAGCTGACGTGCGCGTTCGCCCAGCTCGGCGCGGGAGGGCTTGTCGTCGTACGAGACGATCACGGGCAGTGTGCTGTCCTTGGCGTCCCCGTGCCCGTCCTTGAGCAACCGGGTGACGTTGAACAACCGCCGGTCAAGGGTGTGGGAGGCGAGCGGGGCCAGCGCCTCGGTCGGGTACACGTACAGGTCGCCGTCGGGATCGGTGACGGTCTGGAACGTGGTCGCGTTGCCGGGCGCGGGGGTGACGGTCACGGAGGTGCGACCGTCCGCCCCCTTCATCACGGACACGGTGTCCCCGGTGATGAGGGTGACCAGGGAGGGCTTCGCCTTCTGCGCGGCCTTCGGTGAAAGGCTGCCCGCAGGGCTGCTGGTGGCGGGTGCTCCCACCGCTGATCCGGGACTGAGCCCGGGTATCAGCATGCCGGCGGCGAGCACCGCCGTGACGGCGATCAGCCGTCTTCCGTGTATGCCGTTTGAGGGTGTCGGCACGTACTTCTCCTTGGGCGAAGGGCGGAACGGGTACGAGGGAAGAGCGCATGCCGGCATACGGGCAGGTGGAATCACGGGGAAGGGGCAGAGAGAGAAAGGGAAGGCCCGGACGAACGGCACATCCGGAGGCTATAGCCCGTCGGAGCGAGGGCTGAAGACCAATCCATGGCGCATATGCGCCAGTTGTGAAGGCCGGGGCTGCTGAGGAACGGCGGGAGGGCCCGCGCACGTCGGGGCGCCCGCGTACGGCGGAACGCCCCGGCACGTCACGTCGGAACGCGCGCACGCCGGGGCGCCCGGACCGCACGCCGTGGAGGGACCGGCGCGCCGGTCGCGTGCCGCCGCCGCTATCCCCGCGCCGGTTCCGGGTCCGGCGCTCCGCACGACACATCCACCCAGCCCCGGCGGGCCGCGTACCAGCCGAGCTGCATCCGGGTCGCCACTCCGGCCCGGTCCATCAGTCCGCGGGCGCGACGCAGCACGGTGCGCCGTCCGACGCCCAAGTGCCGGGCGATGGCGTCGTCGGTCAGCCCGCCGAGCAGCAGGGTCAGCAACCGCTTGTCCGCGTCGCCCAGTTCGTCCCGTTCGGCCCGGGGTACGGGGATGCCGTGGTCGAAGGGTGCGCTGTCGGCCCAGACCCGCTCGAACAGTTCGACCAGGCCGTCGAGCAGCGGGCTGGAGTCCACGATCACCAGGTCGCCGGGACTGCCCGCGCGGTCGTTGTCGCTGAAGGCACAGGTGAAGGCGTGCTTCCGATCGATGATCATCATCTTCATCGGCAGCCGGGCCGTCACCCGCGCCTGCTCCCCGGCCCCCAGGCACTGGTCGATGCGCTTCATCGCCCCGGGGTACTCGATCGCCTCCCGACCGTAGACGGTGCGGTACGAGACCCCGTCCGACAACTGTTCGAGCTGGACCGTGTTGTCCACGGACCAGTAGGGGGGCGCGTCGAAGTACAGCACCTCGCGCCGGGCGCGTTGCTGGATCCGTGCCGCGTGGACCGGCGCGGTCGGGCGCGACATCCTCGGGACGGGTCCGCCCCTCGTGTCGACGCCGGTCCCTGTCCCGCCCCACCACAGCCCCTCGTGGACTCCGCCTCCGTCACCGCGCAGGCCCGGACTGTCCGGCATCACGACCCCTCTCATCAGGACTCACCTCATGAATCCTGAGAGAATATTCGTTCTCTGGCAAGAGTATGCGTTGTCCGCAATCGGATTGATGACACGTTTGATCGGTGGCAGCGCGCAGGTGCCCGGCGCCCGCGCGGGCACGCCGCGGGGTGCCTCTATGTTCTTCGTCAAGGCGGTGCTGCCGCATTTGTGCTGTGTGTCTTGGTTATGCGGCGAGGGTGATGGTGGGGGTTCGGGACTC